>QMQE01000064.1 GCA_003650445.1 Acidobacteriota bacterium
ATTTCACCCCGGTTTGCCACCAATACTTTTTTGAACATCCTTACTCCACGCATCATTCTGATACTTCTATTAGGTAACACCTCTTTCATTATCCACTTTTTAGAGAACAAAGACAAGGGAGAAGCCGGGCGGGGCCGGGGTGGAAGGGTAGCTGGGGAAGAGATTTGGCCAATTCCCAATCTGAAAAGGTGGATAGTGCATTGTGGATGGTGGACGGTTGGGAAAGGCAGGGGATTGTCAATTCTCTGATTTTCCAACCTGTTTTTCGACTCAACATCCAACACCCGGCTCAACGCGCCATGTGCCCACCATCTGTAATCCTTCTGAAGCGGAAAGAGAAATTCAGAAAATAAGCATAAGATTATATTGACAAGGGGAATTTCTCCTGATAAATTTACAAAACGGTAAAGAACCGTGAAATTCATTAACCCGGAGGATTTATTTTGAAACGAATTTTAGGAATTATTTTTGTACTGGCTATGACATTTTCCGTATCTGCTATTGCCGGAGACGACGTTTCCGCGAACAAAGAAGTGAAAACAGACAAGGTGGTACAGACTGCTACGGTAAAAACCGCCCCCATGTCCCGGAAACAGATGAAATGCAAAAAGGACTGCCAGAAACCCTGCTGCAAGAAAATGGCAGAGATGAAAAAGGACTGCCTCAAGGTCATGGCAGACAAGAAGGCCTGCTGCAAGAAAATGGCAGCAATGAAGAAAGACTGCCCCAAGGTCATGGCAGACAAGACGGATTGCTGTGAGAAAATGGCAGAGATGAAGAAAGACTGCCCCAAGGCCATGAAGTGCAAAAAGGACTGCAAGAAGCCTTGCTGTTCAAAGAAACTTCCGGCAAAAGCACCGGAAAAGACAGCTGCACCCGAGGCTGCCCCGGTACCAGAAAACTAAGGAAGTTTTCAATCTCAACAAGGTAGAAGGCGGGCAAGAGCCCGCTTTTTTTGTGCCTGTCGGTGATTTCAGTCACGAAATCGTTCATTTCACCCACATTCTATCCCTGTCCGGTATAATAAATACATGGAAATCATTAAAATGCCGGCATCGGGCCCGGTTGAGGAGGCAGGAATGTTGAAACGGCTTTTTTTGTTAATGATTGTTCTGATGGCAGGAACAGCGGCACTGTTTGCAGGCAGCAAATCAAATCAGAGCACAAGGTTGAATACACTTCAAAAAATGCTGGCAAGGGTCCCGGTAGAAACTACAGGGCCGGACACCGGGCTTGTCCCGAACCGGAAGGGTGTCCCGTCCGCATTTGGCGGGCCGACAGCAGTTCTGCAGCTGAATCGGTCAAAGAGACTGACATCTACAAAAGGCGGGCTGGTGGTGGGAGATGATTCCCCGGATGAATCCGTCACTCTGACCGGGGATATTACCATCGATGGAGATATTGTTGTCGCCAACCGGGGAACCCTGCTGTTCAATCACGCCAATGTCATTCTAACCGGAAACATCAGCGTGGCGGATGAGGGTTCTCTGACTATCATCGGCGGGTCCCTTACCGTGCTGTCTCAGTACGTGTACTCCAATGGAATTATGGGATTCGACAACAGTCATGTGACGTTTCAGGATACCGCCATTAACACTAATGGCTACAACTGGAATGGAACATTTGGCGACAACGCCGCTTTCGTCGTACACAACACTACGTTTCACGATGGACTTACCACCGCTTTATTTGGCACAGCTACCGCCGATGTGGATGGTTCCAACCCGCTGGAATGGGTCGTGGGGGGAGATTCGTCGCTGTCTGTTTCCAACGATTCCGGCCCCTTCATCTTCTGGCCCATTTTTTCCGACGGGAGTGTAGCGGATCTGACCTTTCCCGACGGCGCCGACGTATCTTCCTTCTCTGTTTCTGACAGCGATCCGAAAATCAGCGGAATCGGGTTTTCCATTACGCTGAACAATATCCAGAATGTCTGGTGGGGCATGCTGCTGAATCCTGGCTGCGACGTAACGGTGCGGGATTCGGTGATGCGTACGACAGGCATTATGGCGGATTCCGGAACAAACATGAATCTTTCCGGCCTGGTGAACGGACAGGCCTATGCCGATTCCGTAATACCCATTTCCAGTCTGGCCTACCATCTCATCAACAGCTCAGTGGAAACTTGGAACATTTACCCCTGGGGCATTGATTCCATGAGCCTGAAAAACTGCATTATCGGAGAACTGGGTGCTGCCGGGAACACCGAGACCACGGTGACCAATACCTTGATTGACGGTACAGGCGGCTACGTGTTCAGTGCCGGGG
This sequence comes from Acidobacteriota bacterium, assembly GCA_003650445.1. GTDB lineage: Bacteria > Acidobacteriota > Holophagae > Thermotomaculales > Thermotomaculaceae > UM-FILTER-49-7. Next base: position 2,269 of record QMQE01000064.1, read on the forward strand.
AAAGCGGTACCACTTTCCTGTTTACCAGTCTGATCTGCCCCACGGTGGCCAATGACAATTCCGTTCAGCTATATGTTTCTTCCAGTATTCTTGCCGGAGACATCGTGGCCACCGATAACGCCATAATCCTCCTTGCAAACACACTCACCGAGAGAGTCCCCCAGGCAAAGAAAAACGCGCTGATAATCGAAGATAATGTGACCCCGCCAACTTCCGCGTCTGTGGAAACAATGCTCCCACTCACCGGTAGTGCCAATGTTACTGCCGGGCCGGATTTTGCAGTGGACATGGATTCCTGGCAGATATTTTACGGAGCGGGAAGTGAACCGACCGATTGGCTGCCGGTGACCGGGATTCAGCATCGGGAGGTGCGAAACAATGTTCTGGGCATCTGGGACACCCATGGACTGACACCTGGGCTGTACACATTGAAATTGAGTATCCGGCTCACCGGCGGCGGCGACCCCATTGAGATTACCCGGGCGGTGCCCCTTGGCGAGGCCTCACCGGATAATCCGGTCAGCGCCCTCCTCCCCCACATTGCCACATCAGACCAGTGGCAGAGTTTCCTGACGGTGGACAATACCGGAACGTCAGCGGCAATGGTCTCTCTTTACCTGTACAGCGAAACTGGAATGGTGGAAAATCGGGAACTGACGGTTCCGGCCGGCAGCCAGCAGGTGGTTTCATTGCTTCAGGGAGATTGCGGGATTGTAGAAACCCCTGATGCAGGTGTCCTGTTCCGGGAAACATTCGTCAACACTGTGGATAACGGCGTGGCAGAATTTCCCCTCACGAACAATGCCGGACAAACCCTGACCTTCCTGTTGCCCCACTATCAGGCCCAGTCTCTGACATGGATGGGACTGGCGCTGATGAATCCCGGTGCCGCTACGGCAAACGCCATCCTCACTGCGGTGGACCAAGGGGGGAGCATGCTGGGACAGACGGTTCTGAATTTGCCCCCCCGAAGCCGTAGCGCCGGCATTCTGGAAGGGTTCTTTGACGGGATTGACCGTAACCAGGTGGCCCGGGTGGTGGTATCTTCCGACCAGCCCCTCTCCGGGCTGAACATCTCCGGTACCGGCAATGAAAAACTTCTCTTCACACCCGCCCAGGCCGGGGAGTTTACCACTGGAACCCTGATTCTGCCCCATATTGCCAACCAGTGGAACACCTGGGAAAATAAACTCATCGTCGATAACACCGGAGACATACCGGAAAATTTGTCACTGACGCTCTACAGCAATGGCGCAAAAGTGCTGAGTGACCACTCGATAGCTGTCGCGGCAGGACAGGTGGTCACCATCAATCTGAACGACTATTCCACGCTCAACCCGGATTTCGGGCTGATCCAAAACCCATCACCAGAAGTGGCGTTGCGCCAGAGTTACCGGGCGGTTCAGCAGGGGGGCATGGCAGAATTTATCCTGTCTGACACCGTTTCCAAAAGCCTGGACTTCACCTTCCCGGCAGGTTTTACCGACCGGTTGAACTGGATGGGCCTGGCAGTCGCAAATCCAGGTAATGACACGGCAAGCGCTACTGCAACCGCGTGGAAGAACGGCATTCCAATAGCCACAGCACCGCTATCACTGGAAGCCCACACAAGGTTTGCAGACGTCCTTTCCGGCCTCTTTGACAGCATCAGCGACCTCGGCGCCGACCGGGTTACCATTGAATCCGATCTGCCCCTTGCCGGCCTCAACATCTCCGGCCTGGATCAGGAACGGCTTCTCTTCACCCCGGCAAGGCAGTGACGAGTGAAAGAGTGGGGATGGGAAAGCACAGTTGGCAGCTCCCTGTTGTTTACGAATCTTCTCCGAACAGTAATTTTATCTTACTGTTGTACCTCTTAGTGCCTTCGTGCTAAATTCTTTTCCCTCTCGTCTCTTCCCTTCCGCTCCTCCCCCTTGCCAGCCTTGTGTTTTTTGTTTATGATACCTTTAGATACCATTGACATGCCGGGTTCGGTTTTCGGCTTGACATGCAGAAAAAAGAGGAGTTAGAAATGGATTTCTTAACGGGAAAGTTATACTACGGAAACACGGTCAAGCAGTGGCTCATCGCTGCAGGCATCATCGTGTGTACCGTACTGCTGGCAAAACTTCTGTACTGGGCGTTCGGCAATGTGGTAAAAAAAATTACTGCAAAAACCAAGACCCGGATTGACGATATTCTTGTGGACATGCTGGAGGAACCGGTTGTTTTTTCCGTCATTATCATCGGGGTGTGGTACGGACTGGCAACCCTGCACATGTCCAAAATCGTTCATCGCTGGATTGCCACCGGTTACTACTTTCTCATCATTTTCGCCATTGCCTGGTCCATTACCCGGGTACTGGACTCACTGATTGAAGAATACCTGGTTCCCCTTGTGGCCAAGACGGAAGGCGACCTGGACGACCAGCTTCTGCCTATTGTGAGAAAGGGTGTAAAGTTCACGGTCTGGGGTATTGCGGTGATTATCGCGTTGAACAATGCCGGGTACGACGTGGGGGCACTGCTGGCCGGCCTTGGCATCGGCGGTCTGGCTTTCGCGTTGGCGGCACAGGATTCGGTGGCCAATCTTTTCGGCGGATTCACCATTTTTGTAGACAAGCCCTTTTCGATCCAGGATCGGGTGGTCGTGGACGGTTATGATGGAACAGTGGAGGAAATTGGCATTCGAAGCACAAGGCTCCGGACACTGGCCGGCCGTGTGGTAACCATTCCCAACTCCAAAATTTCCAACAATGTGGTGGAAAACATATCTTCGGAACCAGCACGAAAAGTTGTGCTGGTGCTGGGCCTGACTTACGACATGGATGAAGGGAAGATTTCCCGCTCCCTCTCCCTGCTGGCGGAAATTGCCAGAGAAACAGAAGGGGTGGACAGCAGTAAAATCAGCACAGCGTTTACCGGATTCGGAGATTTTTCTCTGAACGTCCAGCTGATTTACTGGATTGAGAAATCTGCTGACATTTTTGCCGTCCAGACTGCATTAAACCTGAAGGTACTGAAAGTCTTTGCAAAAGAAGGCCTGGAAATGGCGTTCCCCACCCAGGAAATTCACACAAAAACCGTCTGAGTGCCAGGGAAACGGGATGAAGCTGAAGCAGATACTGGAAAGGTGGTTTCACCTCAGTGAAAATGGAACAAGCGTCAAAACAGAGATGATTGCCGGGTTAACCACGTTTATGACGATGTCCTACGTCATTTTTGTGAACCCTGCCATTTTATCAAAGACTGGAATGGATTTTGGCGCTGTGCTCGTGGCAACAGTGCTGGGTGCCGGGTTAACCACTGTTTTCATGGGTCTCTATGCCAACTACCCCTTTGCACTGGCACCGGGGATGGGACTCAACGCCTATTTCACCTACACCGTGGTCATGCAGATGGGCTATCGCTGGGAAACGGCGCTGGGAGCCGTATTTATTTCCGGCTGTATTTTTCTGTTTTTGACTTTTGTAAAACTACGTCAGGTTATTGTGCATGCCATCCCGGATTCACTGAAACTTGCAACAGCCGGGGGCATCGGGCTCTTTATTGCCCTCATCGGTCTGAAAGAATCGGGGCTCATTGTGGCCAATAAGGCAACGTTGGTGGGACTGGGGGATGTGACCCGGCCGGAAGCCGTGCTGACCGTCCTTGGTGTTATCCTCACCGGGGCACTGATGACGAGGAAGGTCAAAGGGGCCATCCTCATCGGTATCCTCGTGCTCTGGGTCGCCGGACTCGCAGGCGGGTTCAGCCAGTTCAAAGGGATTTTCAGCATGCCCCCCTCACTGGCACCGACCTTTCTCAAACTGGACATTGCCGGTGCGCTTCAAATCGGCTTTTTCGGTATCGTTTTCGCTTTTCTCTTTGTGGACCTGTTTGACACTACCGGCACACTGGTAGGTATTGCAGAATATGGGGGCTTCATCCGGAAAAACGGCAATTTCCCCCGGGTAGGCCGAGCACTGACTGTGGACGCCGTCGGGACCATCGCCGGAAGTATGCTGGGAACTTCAACCGTAACCTCCTACGTGGAAAGCTCCACCGGAGTGGCGGAAGGCGGTCGGACCGGACTGACCTCCGTGGTTACCGGGGTTTTATTTCTGTTTACTGTCTTCATTTCTCCGATGGCAGAATCGGTACCGTTTTTTGCGACAGCTCCGGCACTGATTATCATTGGTGTACTGATGATGAAATCCACCGCCCGGATTCAATGGGATGATTTCACCGAAGCGGTTCCGGCGTTCCTGGCGATGATCGCGATTCCCTTCACCTACAGCATTGCCACCGGGATTGCGGTTGGCTTCATCCTTTATCCGCTTTCCAAGCTCCTTGCCGGGCGCTGGCGGGAGGTTTCCATTCCCGTCTGGGTATTGATGATTCTCTTCATTATCCGATTTATTTATTTGGGAAATCACTGAGATGGATCTGGCAATTAACCACATCAGCTATCCGGATTTTCGGGAAAATCGGCTGAAAACGGGGAATATCGGCATCTCCGGTGAGCATATTGAGACAATATCGGATTTGCCATTGAAAGCATCCGTTATGCTGGATGGCAACGGCGGTCTGCTGGCACCGGGGCTGATGGACTGCCATGTGCACATTGAAAGCTCACTTTTAACGCCGGCCCGTTTTGCCGAAGCGGTGGCAAAGCACGGCACCCTCCGGGTGGTGGCGGACTGCCACGAAATTGCCAACGTGGCGGGAATTGACGGCCTTCATTGGTTCATGAAGGATGCCGAAACCGCCCCGATTGATATCCATTTCGCCGTACCCTCATCGGTTCCTGCCACTCCCTTTTCCACTTCCGGGGGAAAGCTGGGGCTTCAAGACATCACCGCGTTGCTGGGGGAAGCATCTGTTGTCTCCCTCGGTGAGCTGATGAATGTCCCCGCTGTGTTGAAGCGGGACGAAATCGTTATAGCCATGATTGAGGCGGCAAAGGAGCGGGGAAAACGGGTCAACGGCCACGCCCCCGGACTCAGCGGGAAAAGGCTTCGGGACTACTTTGCCGCCGGAATCGAAGATGACCACGAAACCAGCCGCTACAATGAACTGAAGGAACGAATTCTGCTTGGGACTCATGTCTTTCTCCGGGAAGGCTCTGCCGAACACAGTGAAAATGACGCCTACCGGATTCTTGATGAATATCCTGAACAGGTCATGTTCTGCACCGATGATAAAGCCCTCAACGACATTTTTGCCACTGGACACATCAACTTTCACCTGAAAAAAGCCGCAGCGCTGGGGGTCAAAACAATGAACATTCTCCGGGCCGCCTGCTTCAACGGCCCTGCCTACTACAAAATTGCTGGAGCCGGGGAAATTCGCCCGGGATTTCGGGCAGACCTTGTTCTCTTCAACAACGAAAAGGATTTCAATGTAAAACAGGTAATCAGCAACGGCAGATTTCTTGAGAATTTGACCGTTACAGAACCGGATTTACCGCCTTTTCTTTCCCGTTCCATTCAAATCGACGGGCCGGTGGCCATCCCCGAAATTCCGGAACATCTCCGGGGGATTGCAATTGACGCAAAAGACGGTTCGCTGATTACCGGCAAACTGCCTGTATCACCTGCTCTTTTGGATTTTGTCCCGGAACAGGACCTGCTGAAACTGGTTGTGATGGAACGCTACGGCCACGGCAATCGTGTCGCCTGCCGCATCCACGGATTCGGCCTTAAAAACGGTGCCATCGCCTCCTCTCTTTCCCACGATTGCCACAATATTGTTGCCGTGGGAAGCAGCGATGATGTAATCCGGCACGCTATTGAAGCTGTGATTGCCGAAAACGGTGGGCTTTCGGTGGCAGACAGAGACGGCATTTACACCGTGACACTTCCGGTGGGCGGAATTGTCTCCAACGCGACTCCCACCCTTCTCGCTAAACAGCTGAAAGAACTGACCCGGCGTGCCCGGAAACTGGGATCATCCCTCTCAAATCCCCACGCCACCCTCTCTTTCATGGCGCTGGAGGTTATCCCGCACTTAAAACTCACTGACCGGGGCCTCTTTGATGTAGACAGCTTCCGGTACTTCGTACCGGGATGTTAGATGATAGATTCTGGGTGTCAGATGGAAGAAAAAAAGGGGAGAGAGGGAACTTGGGGACAAAACCTTCCCTGATTTAACCCCAATCCCTGCCCCCACTTCAGCTAATTTGCCGGGACGGGCCGGGAGAATTGAACCGAAGCGGCCAGGGTTTTGGCAAACCCCGGATATTGACTTGTGTATGACTCCGGTGTTACCGCCACCAGAATGGAAACACCTCCACCATATGGAGACATTAGTCCCAGGAGATATGCTTTGGCCTGTTTTCCCTGGATGGTACCGGACAGAAGCCCGCCAAAGCCATTATTCCCCACAGATTCGAACCCGTCTTCAGGAATCAAGCGAACATTGGATTTTGGGTCAATCAATCCACCCGCCGCCTCTGTTCTCATCTTCTCAAGACTGGGATAGCTGTGGTGTGAGACCAGAATCACCCCTTTGTGGTTCTGGGAGCCAAGGATATAGCCGGCACCCGGGTTTACCCTGGCAACCCAGTCAGCCGGGGGCTGAAAAGAAAAACCAAATTCCCGACTGGCGACACGGCTGCCATCCGGTGCCGCGCTGGCACCTGCTCCCGTAAAGACATTACCCTTCTTTTGCAGGGGATTGGCCGGTACCCGGTGTCCTGCTTTTGTCAGTTTGTAGGAAGTCCCCCCGGTTTGGAAAGATAGGATGTTTCCCTGGAGAGCCCCGGAAAAGGGAAACTGGTCCGATCCGCTTCTGAACGCTCCCTTTAGCTGGTTTCCGCTGCCGGAAGCTGAAACCGGATACCGGGTACCATTGAAAACCAGCGTACCGGTGTAATTTCCGCCGGTTCCACTCAAAGTCAGTTTCAACCCGCTGCCGCTGTAGGTTCCGGAAAGAGAATCTCCCGTATTTCTTTTTGCCAGCGGATTTCCGGCAAGTGGATTAGCATGTCCGCCGGCCAGGGGATTCCCTCCGCTTCCAAATGGCGTCCCACCACTTTTCTTGAACATCAGCTCCTGAGCCTTGTTGTAGTCCGGCATTCCCTTGGCATCCGGTTGAATCAGGATCACCCGCATATCAGTGCCCTGCTTCATGGCTTCAAAGAAAATGGAGCCTCCGGAACCGGTGATGGTGCCGTTGCAGGAGCTGCCGTCACTCTGTCCGGTCAACTGCATGGGCTGGCCGGTGGATGAACTGGTCAGGGTACCGGAAATACTGCCGTTTCCAGCGTCCCGGATTACCAGCGTCAGGGTTACCTGCCCAGCTTGTGAAACATAGGTTCCGGAAAGTCCGACACTTAGGGCTGGTGCAAAACAAAGCGACACTGTGGCCAAAATAAATAGAAATCGCAATTTCATATATCCCTCCTGGCGATTTTTGCAAAATGTTGACAAAATTTTACCACATCTTTCTCTCCCCGGTTTGAATAAAACATTTCCTGGCAGCGTAACTGGATTGTGAACGTGATAAAATGTCAGGAGGAAATGAGATATGGCACCTGAAAACAAAGAGCTCCGGCACCACAAACTTTCCACCTATGCCAGGGTCGAGCGATTCACCGGCGGATTGCTTCTGGCTATCGGAGCAATCCTGTTGATTTTCGACAGCCTGCTGGAAGGGTTTTATTCCATGACGGCGGACACATCCATGCCGCTCAGCTACAAGCTGGCTGTGTTGGGCGTGGCTATCGGGCTGGTGCTGCTGCTGATTTCCGTGTTCCGGGAATCACTTTTTTTCCGGAATCATGAGCGGTACAAAGACATCGAACGGTAGTGGTGAAATGGGAACAGTGTCCCGGGCCTGTACCGGATGGACTGGATTCAGCCCCCCGATTCGGGTCAGAAGAATCGGTAAGGAGTCGTTGCCTGTGCCTGTAGAAGATGTTGCCTGCATTAAAGCTGTACTGGCCGGAGACAAGGAAACTTTCTCGAAGATTGTGGAACGCTACCGGAAACGGGCCTTCCTCACCGCCTATGGGATTGTGCACAACGAGCAGGACGCCTGGGATCTTTCCCAGGAGGCGTTTATCCGTGCTTACCGGAACCTTAAAAAATTTGATCTGAGCCGCCCGTTTTATCCCTGGTTTTACCGGATTTTGAAAAACCGCTGCCTCAGTTTCCTACGCAAACGGAAACAAATGGCAGAAGTTTCCATCGAAGGCGTGTTCGGACTGAAAACATCTGAAATCGATCATGACCAGGCCCGGCTGGTTCAGGAATGCGTGGCCGCCCTTCCGGAAAACGCCCGGGAAATCGTGAACCTGAGATACTATCAGGGCTATTCCTACCAGGAAATTGCGGACATTCTGGAAAAGCCAATCGGCAGTGTAATGTCGGGGCTTTTTTATGCCAGAAAAAAGCTGAAAGAACTGTTGCAGGAGAAGGGGCTATGAACCATCAGGAAATACTGGAAAACATCCCACTCTACGTGGCCGGTGAACTCTCGCCTTCAGAACAGGCGGAAATGGACACCCACCTGAAAAACTGTGAATCCTGCCGCATGGAACTGGAAGAATTCAGGAAAATGGAAGGGATGCTGGAGCAACTGCGGCTCCCGGACCCGCCGGATGAACTCTGGGACGGCTACTGGTCCGGCATCTACAACCGGATGGAACGGAAACTGGGCTGGATACTCTTTTCTTTCGGCGCTATCGTGCTGCTGTTTTTCGGGTTTTCCCGTCTGGTCGAGGGAGTGCTCAGCGACCCCACAGTGCCCCCGCTGATCAAATGGGGAATACTTTGTGTCGGTGGCGGGCTGGCCATTTTGCTGGTATCAGTTATACGGGAACAGTTATTTTACAGGAAAAATGAACGCTACAGGGAGGTTCAACGATGATTATCGTGACAACGGATTTTATTCCGGGAAAAGAAATTGAAAAAGTTCTGGGTATGGCCAGGGGAAACACGGTTCGGGCAAGGGCCGTAGGAAAAGACATAATGGCGGTCCTTCGGAACATGGTCGGCGGTGAGGTTACGGAGTACACCAAGATGATAGCCGAATCCAGGGAACAGGCACTGGACCGCATGGCAGAAAATGCGAAACAAATGGGTGCTAACGCCGTTCTGAATGTCCGGTTTGGAACCTCCATGGTGATGACCGGCGCCGCTGAAATTCTTGCCTACGGTACAGCCGTTGTGGTTAGATAAGTAGAGACAAGGTTGAGGTTGAGAAGGGACCAAGGTTAAGCGAAGAAAAGAAGGGATGGGTGATAAGTAACAGAATAAGATTAACTCTTTGGTTTATCTGCCTTTCACTCGCACTTTCACTTACACTCCCAAGAGGAGGTTCTGATGAAACTGACATTGAGTGAACAACTGCTTCTGCTGGCTTTGAAAGACGAAAAAGGGACAGTTGTGTCCAAAGCCGGAATAGCACTGGATTTCGGGCTGGCCGGCGCGCTGCTACTTGAAATGACGGTGAGTGGGAGAATCAACATACGGGATGGGAAACTGATTGTTCAGAACGCCACCCCCTCCGGAGACCCGCTGATCGATGAAGTTCTGGC
>QMQE01000065.1 GCA_003650445.1 Acidobacteriota bacterium
AAAGAAGGGGATTGGCCATTCCCCGCTTCTGAACCTTAGTTCTATCTTTTCTGAACGTTGTGCCTTTGTGTTAAATTCTCCTCTCCTCCGCTCCTCCCCCTCAGCGTGCTCCGCGACCTCTGCGGTGAGTCTGGTGTCTGTCTCTGCTGCTTCCATCTCCAAATTTCAAATATTCCAGGATAGATGCAGGGGAATAAGAACTGGATATATGTCTTTTTTTCTTATACTTATATCTTTCTGTCACCTAACACTTAACATCTATCATCTAACATCCGGCGCAACGCGCCGTAGCCGCAGCGCTGCTGCGACGGCAACCACGACGGCGGCGAGGATGAGGTCGGGGACGAGGGGAGAAAGGGAGCCGTTTTTCAGGAGCGCAACAGCCTTCTGATAGAAGGGAAATTCCAGATAGCTGATGGATGCCATCCTTGCAAGGGTCGGTGGAAAAAAGTCACGAAAGTCATTCAGATACATAACAAGCGGCCCGGCAAGCTGAATGCACGCCATCGCCACGGCAGCCCCGGTGCGTCTGTCGCGAAGTAACCAGGTGAAGAGTTGCAAGATTCCATCCAGTGTGAACAGGAAGATAATTGCAACCAGCAACATGTGGAATGACGGCAGCTGCCGCAGTTTGACGGATAATGGCAGCAACACGATAATCAGTATTCCCGATTGAAAGGAAGCAAGGCGGACAAAGGGTCGTTTTGTTACCCCGCCATAGAGAATCAGGGATATCCAGGTTGTAAGGGGTAGCAGGGCACCAAAAATACTGCCGTAAACGGCTGTAATCATGTCCCCGCTTACCCGCACCGGCAGTGCCATTTTCCCCAGCCGGATTCCCGCCGGCGAGATGGACAAGGGCAGCAGAATCAGAAATACCACCACCATGGGTATAAATACCCACAGGCAGGGTTTACAGCCGGGCCAGAATTTCTTCAACAACTTCATCAATTGTTTTCTCCGTTGTGTCCACGAGGATTGCATCCTCGGCCTGTTTCAGGGGTGCCAGCGCCCGTTTTTGGTCCTGGCTGTCCCGTTCGTTTTGCTGTTTCAAAATTTCTTCGATAGTGATTGCAGTTCCGGGATCTTTTTCCTTCAGTTGCAGAAAGCGGCGCCGGGCCCGCTCTTTGGGGGATGCCACGATAAAGAATTTGTGGTCGGCATCGGGAAAAACGACAGTTCCGATATCCCGCCCTTCCACCACAGATGGTCGGCTCAGGCCGATTTTTCGCTGCAACGCGGTCATCAACTTTCGTACAGCAGGCAGTTTGGAGTAGTCGGAGGCGTGGCGGGCGGCTTCCGGTGTCAGGATTCTGTCAGAGATGTCATTTCCATTCAAGACGATATGGCCGTCCGGATCAAAGTCCACATCTGCCTGCTTCAAAATGTTCCCTGTCACCGCGTTTTCATCGCAGGGGATGTTCCGATCCGCGAGAAAGAGCCCCACCGCCCGGTACATTGCCCCGGTGTTGAGGTAAAACCAGCCCAGTTTTTCCGCGACGATTTTTGCGACTGTACTTTTGCCGGAGCCGGAAGGGCCATCCATTGCAATAACACGAACCATTTACAATACCTCTTCCAGTACCCGGATAAATTTTTCGTTTTCAAAATGGTGGCCGAAGCTCATCCGAAACCAGGTAGGCATGCTGTAGCCATGCAGGGGCCGGACAATGACACCCCTGCGCTGCATTTCGGTGAATACCGGGACAACATCCCGTTCCACGTTCACCGCAATGAAGTTTCCCTCTTCCGCGAGGTAGGAAATCCCGATGCGGTCCAGTTCTCTCAGGACATAGGCCTTTTCTTTTTTCACATGCTCAACGGAGGCCTTAACGTGGTCATCACAGTCCATCGCCGCCGTGCAGGCCACCTGTGCAAGGAGATTGATATTGAAAGGGGATCGCACTTTCCCCAGCATGAAGAGCAGGTCAGGATGGGCGAACCCATAGCCGACACGGAGCCCGGCCAGGCCGTAAATCTTGGAAAATGTCCTGAGAATAATCACGTTCTTTCTGCCCTGTTCTAAAATGTATTTCATTGAGTTTGGATAGTCCTTGTTGTCCACGAACTCAAAGTAGGCCTCGTCAATGACGATGAGGATATGGTCCGGCACCTGTTCCACGAAATGGTCCAGTTTGTCCGCTGTAATCATCGTCGTGGTGGGATTGGTGGGGTTGCTGATGTAAATGATTTTTGTCGTGTGGTCAATGGCCCTGAGGAAAGCATCCAGATCCAGATGAAATCCCGGAGCCGGAATCTCCACACCCCGGTGATTGGAAGCATAGGTCGCTACTTTGTACATGGCAAAGTCATATTGGGAGTACATGGCGGTTTCCCCCACGTCTAACAATGCCTTTGCCGCCATTTCAATAATTTCAGCCGCCCCGTTTCCGAAGAATATCCAGTCCGGGCCAATGCCAAATTTTTCCCCCATTTTCTCCCGAAGGTAGTACGCGCCGCCATCGGGATAGATGTATACCCGGTCAATGGCCTCGTGGAGCGCGTCTTTCACTTTCTGAGGTGTGCCCATGGGATTTTCGTTGGATGCCAATTTCGCGATTTCTTTCGGATCCAGCCCGTATTCCCTCGCCACACTTTCAATGGGTTTTCCCGGAATGTAAGGGGAAAGGGAGTTTATCAACTTCGGTTGCCGTATCATCGTGCCTCCTTATCAGCGATTCTGTTTTCCACCGGGCTTTTTTTTCTGCCCCACCACTTCGCTTTTTGCGGGGGGTGTCAGCAGTGCTTCCACTTCCCCGGCGGATAACCGTCGATATCGGCCGGGGCCAAGGCCCTCGGCGTTGAGATTTCCGATTCGCACACGCTTCAGTTTTACAACCGGATGTCCGACTTTTTTAAACATCCGTCGAAGCTGGTTCTTTTTCCCTTCTATTAGTTCTACTTCCAGCCAGCTATTGAGGCTGTGCCCCACCATTCGCACCTTCGCCTTCCTTGTTTTCACGCCATCCAGCATGATGCCGTTTTCCAGCCGGGAAATGGTTCGTTCATCCGGTACACCCCGGACACGGATGAGGTAGGTTTTGTCCACATGGCTCGCCGGGCTCATCATATGATTGGCAAATTCTCCATCGTTGGTGATCAGGAGCAGCCCCTCTGAATTGATGTCCAGGCGGCCCACCGGAAACAACCCCCGTTTCTCTTCCGAACCAAGAAGGTCCATAACCGTGGGACGGTTTTTTTCATCGCTTTTTGTTGTCACAACTCCGAGGGGCTTATAGAGGAGGATATAGACTTTCTTTTTCAACGGATGAATCACTTCTCCATCCACTTTGACCACATCCCGGCTGATGTCCGCCCGGGTACCAGGCTCCGTTACCCGATTTCCATTCACCGTAACCCGGCCTTCTTCAATCAGGATTTCCGCTTTTCGCCTGGAACAGATACCTGCCCGGGCGATAATTTTCTGTATCCGTTCTCCGGAATTTTCACTCATGATTCATTTACTCCTATTTCCTCCAGTGACGGCAGATCCCCAAGGGAGTTCAACCCGAAAAGTTCCAGAAATTTCGGGGTTGTCCGGTACAGCATCGGCCGCCCGATGACATCCTTCCGTCCGGCAATTCGTATCAGCTCCAGTTCCTGGAGCTTGCGCAGGATGTTGGACACCGACTGAACCCCGCGCATGGCTGAAATCTCCTGAGATGTAAGCGGCTGTCGGTACGCCACAATGGCAAGGGTCTCAAACGCCGCCTGGGAGAGGGACAGCGAACGGTCGGTGTCTTTCATTTTCAGCACCATTGGATAAAAGCGCCGGGCGGTGAGAAACTGGTAACCGCCAGCCAGTTCAAAGAGATTCATCCCCCGAGGCTTATAATCAGCTGAAAGTTCGTCAACGGCATTCTGAACAAGCTCACTGTCAACTTCCAGAATCCTTGCAATTTTTTCCACAGACAACGGGGCATCTGCAGCAAAAATAAGGGCTTCAATTGTGGCTTTAAAATCCTTGTCCATCTATTCAAACCTCGCAATCAGCTGTGCCTGCTTCTCTTCGTTGAAAATACCGCGGCGCTGAAGCACAATCTCGGAGAACGTGTCGGTCTGGGTCACTCTCAACGACCCCTCCCGTACCAGTTCCAGCACGGAAACAAACGCATAGACCACGAATCCCCGTTCCCGCTGATGAACCAGAGAAGAAAATCGCGCCTTGCGCTTTTCCCGGAACACCTGAAACAGGAGGGCAAGCACGTCCTTCATGGTGTATGGCTTGGGTTTAATTAAAATCGGGCGCAATGCCTTCAGGCGTTCCACAACTTTTGCATAGTGTTCCACCAGCAGAAAAACGCCGTTATCCCCGACTTTGAATTCCCGTTCTTCCCGCTTGATTTTTTCTTTGAAAGACCGGGGGAAACTCCGGGCCATCTCCCGATGCCGTTCCCGCAGCTTTGCCGCCTTCGCAACAATTTTTTCATATTCTTCCAGCTGAAAAATCAGCTCTTCCCGCATTTCTTCGAATGATTCTTTTTCTCGTGGAATCAGTGATTTTGCCTTCATCAGCATCAAAGTAGAAGCCATGACAAAATAATCACCTGCAATGTCGAGGTTCAATTCCTCCATCCGTTTCAGGTAAGCAGCATACTGCTCCGTGATGGGTGCAATGGCAATATCGGAAATCGCCATCTTCTGTTTCCGTACAAGGTGCAATAGCAGGTCCAGTGGCCCGTTGAATCCCTCCAGTTGTAGTTCCAGGTCAAATGCCGGAGTAAAATCCATCAACACCCCTTGAGGTTCATTGCGCTGCGGACTTCGTCCATGGTGGCGGCAGCCACTTCCCGTGCCTTTCCCGCCCCGGCTTTCAATACGTCTTTCAGGTAGTCGCCGTCCGCTTTCAATTTCCTCACCCGTTCGCCCACCGGCAGCACTTCCTCCAGCATGCGACGGATGAGTACTTTTTTACAGTCGAAACAGCCAATCCCCGCCGACCGGCAACCGCTTGCGCAATCCGCCTGTTCGGCAGGTGTGGAAAAGATTTTATGAAGGGCGAATACCGGGCAGTCCTCCGGTTCACCGGGGTCTGTCCGCCTCACCCGCCGGGTATCTGTCACCATCGTGGAAATCTTTTTTGTAATCTCTTCTTCAGTATCTTCAAGATAGATAGAATTGCCGTAACTCTTGCTCATTTTCCTGCCGTCCAGCCCCGGCACCCGTTTTGCCACAGTCAGCTTTGCCTGAGGCTCCGGAAAAATCGTGGTTCCGGTAAGGTGATGAAAGCGCCGGACAATCTCCCTCGCCAATTCCAGGTGATACAGCTGGTCTTCGCCAACCGGTACAAGGTTGGCTTTGTAGATGATGATGTCCGCCGTCTGCAGCACCGGATAGCCGAGAAAGCCGTAGTTGGATAGGTCCTTTTCCTTCATCTGGGCCTTCTTTTCCTTGTAGGTGGGTACCCGCTCCAGCCAGCCCAGAGGCGTCATCATGGAAAGAAGCAGGTGCAGTTCCGCGTGTTCTTTCACCTCGGACTGGACAAAAATCACGCTTTTTTCCGGGTCCACGCCGGAAGCCAGGTATCCTGCCGCCACTTCAGTGACGTATTCCTGCAGATGGGATGGGTCGCTGTACATGGATGTCAGCGCGTGCCAGTCCACGATGCAGTAGAAGCAGTCGTTTTCTTCCTGCAATGCCACGTAATTCCGCAATGCTCCCACCAGATGCCCGATGTGCAGCCGTCCGGTGGGTTGGGTTCCGCTCAAAACTCGTTTTCTCTGATTTGTCATGCTATGCTCCCAGAATTCCCAATATCATGTGATACAACGGGGTAAAAATAATATCCAGCACATTTGTATAGATCAACACCAGCAGGATGATGAAGCCGTAGGGGCCAACCACCCGCATGTAATTCAGGTATGCCTTTTCTGAAATAAATCCCGATAAGACACCGGAACCGTCCAGTGGCGGGATGGGAATCAGGTTGAACACCGCCAGCACGAAGTTGATCACAACCAGGTAAAACAACAGGTACACGATGGGTTCCAGTACCGAGCCCTTATAGATAAACAGCACCGAAATTTTATACAGCACGATGGCAATGATGCCCATAATTATATTGCTCAGGGGCCCGGCGAAGGAAACCAGAAACATCCCGAACTTCCGGTCCTTGAAATTGAGCGGGTTCACCGGCACGGGTTTTGCCCAGCCGAAAAAGATAAATCCCGTGAAAATCTGCAAAAGGGGCAAGACCACTGTCCCAATGATATCCATGTGCACAATGGGGTTCAGAGAAATCCTTCCCAGCCGTTTCGCAGTGTCATCCCCCATCCAGTGTGCGGACAGCGCATGGGCAGACTCATGAACCACCAACGAAAACAACAGTGCCACGTACTGCATCAACCCAACTTGTATAGGAACTCGCAAATCATCCTCCTGATCTCAAACTCAGTTCATTGTACCAGAATGCAGTACCTGCGCAAGCACCGCAGACGGGAAGTGTTCTGTGTTCAATGTACAGTGTCTGACCGAAACAGGCAGTGAAAAGAAGGGAATGGCTTGATTCCCTTCCTTATTTATCTATCATCTAATATTTTACATTCGACGTGTTGCACCAGCAAAATGTGCAAAAGATTTTATACCATATCCTTTTGGGAGAAAGGTCACCAACGTAAAGAACAGGTACAACTAACCAGTCACTCTCAATCTGACAGATAAGCGAAAACCTTTTAGAAAGGATGGGGCCAGATCACAAACTTAACACTTTCCCATTCTTTTCTTTTCCCAACCCTTATCCATTCCCTATCTGACCTTTGTGCCCTGGTGCCTTTGTGTTAAGTTCCCTTCCTTTTTCTTTCTACCCTGCCGTCCCTGCGTTCTCTGCGATGAGTGTCCCTCTTTCCCTCCGGGCTCAACCTCAATCTTGCCTTTCACTTAAACTTGACCTCTGTGTCACATCCTGCTTCAGAGGCGCTCCAGTTTTTTGTAGACCTCACCATCATTTCGTTTTCCAACCAGAGTAATTTTTACGATTTCTTTTTCCAGCCGATACACAATCCGGTATTCGCCAGCATCCACGCGTCTGAACGGAGACCCTTTCAATTCCTTTGAATCTGTCGGATGAGAATCCCGCAGCAGAGCAAAAATCTTTCGAACCACCTGCCTGTATTGTTTGGCATCCAGGGTTCCCGGAAAGCGGTATGCTTTCCTGCTGAGTTGAAGCTTCATTCAGTTGTTTCCACAGGTTCCTTCAAGGCCGATAAGGATTCCTCCGGGCTCATGTAGCCATCCCGTTCCGCTTCCATGGCCTGCAAGGCCCAGTACCGGTCTTCCAGCTCCATCAACCGCATGTGTTCCTCGATAGAGAGCACAACGACCACCGGACGGCTGTTCTTTTCAACCACCACTGGTTCCCGAATAGCCGAAAGCAGAACCTGCCCCCATTTGTTTTTCACTTCTGTTGCTGTTATCGTCTTCATGCTGTACCTCCCAATAGACAATATAGCTCATTTAGCTATTATGTCAAGATGGAAAAACCAGGGAAAACCGGGGACAGAGCAGTGCAAATGAAAGTGAATGTGCATGTGCAGGAATATCAGGAAGTTGGTTCTTCTCTGTTTTTTCTGAACCCATCACTCATCCCCTCCCGCGTTGCGGGAGCCGTGATTTACATACAGAGTGTGATTTGTGACTCGTGACTTGTGATTTGCAAGAAAAATCAGGGAGTTAGCTGTTCCCTCCCCTGTCCCTATCTGACCTTTGTGCCCTGGTGCCTTTGTGTTAAGTTCCCTTCCTTTCTCTTTCTACCCTGCGGTCCCTGCGTACTCTGCGGTGAATCTCCCTCTTTCCCTCCGGGCTCAACCTCAATCTTGCCTTTCACTCAACCTGCACCGCTTTGCGGTGCCTCTCAACGAATCCCAGGAATAGACGACTCCCCCCGCCACAGCGTAGGGCTGGCCCTCGTTTACAGTGATGAATTGGATTTTCCCCTTTTCCTTTGTGACAATGACGTCTTTTTCGTGGAAATCCAGTATCAGCGCACCGGATTCCCGCCGCAGGGAAAAGGTAAACTTCCCAAGTGTTTTCATAGAAAAAGAGAGCGAGTATCCCTCTGACTCTTCCCCCGGCAGGCGAATGGAAACAATGGCTTTCATTCTACCTTTCTTCCAGGCACTGAGAAGGGAAAAGGCACCTTCATCCTCAAGACGGAGTTCCACGATACTATCTTTTTCATCACCGGAAAACCGGAAACGCTGGCGAAGCAGCGGCTCATCCTTCCGATTCCGTGCGACAGCCGTTATTTTTTTTGCGTCCGGTTCCACCTTGTAGCCAGCCCCGTTCTGGAGAAGAACATGCACTGTTTTCCCCTCCATCCATACGTTTGCCACATCGGAATGCTGCAAAGACAGCGTCAATTGTTTTTCCATACAGCCCCGGTTAACAAGAACCAGAGCATTCCCATCCCGGCAAAGCATCCAGTTTCCCTCAGCCCATACCCCCCGCAGCCCGGAAAAAACAACTTCCCCTTCCTCCCACAGAAGACAGCCGGGAAACTGCCATTTCGCTGCACTTTCGGTATTCAGGATGAAGGGATGACGTTCCGGAACCAGCACAAGGCCCGGTTCAATCAGGGAAAGCCGAACCGGCTGTTCCACCAGGCCGAGAACCGGTAACAATCCGGTTATTTTAATCTTATGGGGCTGAAGGTCGTCGCCCATCCAGACCAGAGAATCCCGTTTCAGAAATGCCACACCGGCACCGTCTGCCATGTCCGCAGCGAGGATGTTTTTCTCCCGGTACAATTCCCTGCCATTCAGGTCCTCAAGGACAGCATCCTTTCCGTCAACGAAAAGAAACACCGGCTTTTTCAGCAGCATGGCACCGGAAAGAAGCCGCTTCTCAGCTACCGCCGGAACCAGCGTCGAAAGAAACAGCAACACGATTACCAGTTTTTTCATTGTAAAACACTCCATTTCCCACCCCCCGAATCAGGGTGTAGTCATAGCCGAATTTTCCCACCTTCAGCTTCCTGGAATCCCCGTTGAATGGATCAATCACAAACACATCCCCGTTTTTGCACTGCACAACCAGCAACAGGTTTCCCTGTTTATTCTCCACATAAAACAGATGACGGCGTTTGTCCCCAACGGATACGGAATCGTCCTTAACTTTATTTTTCCCGGGGTCAATTACTCGCCATCTCACCTTGTTTCTCCCGAGAAAAGCGGAAAAAATAGACGCTTTCACATACTCGAAAATCACACGGCCACGGCTGTCCACCGCCGGGTTTTTCAGGACACCGCCAAACTCCCGGTCCATCAATTGATGGCCGTCATCAGCAGAAAAAGAAAGGAGCCGGGTTCGAAACGATCCCAGGTCACCCTGGGTTACTTTGAAGAGAAGCAGATTTACAAACCGATCCCCCGCAAGGAGGTGGGCCTCTATCAAGTCTTTTTCAGGGACCATTACCACCTCTTTCCAATTTCCATTAACAAGGTGACGCAAATGCCCGGATTCAAGAGACCACAATTGTTCTTTCGCTCCGGAAAATTGCGGAATTGAGAGTTTCAGTGCGCCACCAGGAATCTGCGAAGGCTGCCATTGATGAGTTAAAATATCCTGAGATTGACTCCTTGTATCCAACACCAGAAAACCCGCCCGAACCGGGAGATATATACAATTCCCGCTCACCATTCCCTCAATGGAAACAGCAACGCTCGGAATCGGGAGAAGGCAGTCTTTTACTTTCACTTTCCAGTCACGACCTGAGCATGAAATAACGCCATCCCTGAAACGATAAATTGATTGTTTCACAGCAAAATAATAAGCCGGTTCCAGGGTTTTCCATTGTTCAACGGCAAAGAGTTCAGTCCCCTGCCAGGCCTGCCTTCCTTCAGCATCATACAGATAATCACAACGTTCTCCACGGAGGACCAGCACCGGGCCGGCCAACAGAGACAATCCCATGGCCTGAAATAAAATAAGAAAAATCAGAGTTGAAGTCTTTTTCATGGCTGAACTCCCAGGGAAACTGCCATCCCTTTCATGAACACAGGTTTCATCAATGCCGAATGCGTCGGTGGGAACTATCCTTTGAAGATGCCAGTTTGTAACAGACGGGTCGGCCATTATAGTGTACCAGAGAAAACCGGGACGACAGCATCAAGGCATTTTCAGAATATCCCACAAAGAGAAAAGAGCTGGGGTTCAAAACCCGGCTTAAATCCTCAATTGCCTTTTTCCGGGCGGCATCAGCGAAATAAATCAACACATTCCGGCAGAATACGACATCCATTTTGCCAAAATTGATATATCGGGTTCCATTTGCCAGATTGAAAAAACGAAAATTCACCATATCCCGGACATCTCGATTTACCCTGAAGCCATCCCCGTGGGGAGTCATATATCGATCCTTGAACTCCACCGGCAAACGCTGAGCAGCCCTTGCAGAATAGACCCCTCTCTCTGCCACACTCATTGCATTCCGGTTAATATCTGTGGCCATTATTTCTATTCTCAAGTCTGACGGAAAAGACGGAGCCGCTTCAAGAACCAGCATTGCCAACGTGTATGGTTCTTCCCCTGTAGAGCATCCCGCACTCCATATTTTCATTCTCCTGCTTCCGGATGAAAATTTTTTCCCAACGACTTCAGGGAGGACAAGGTTCAGAAATGCCTGCATCTGAGGGGCATTTCTATAAAAACAGGTTTCCGTGGTCGTGACCGTATTAAATATCTCCTGAACCTCAGCCGTATCTCCACCCGACTGTTGCAGTTCCATAAAATATTGAGAAAATGAGCGGGACCCAAGCTCTTTCAACCGCCCACCCAGCTTGTGCTCCAGGTAAAATTTCTTGGAATCTTCAAAATACATACCTGAACGACGATAGATATAATCTCGTAGAATTCTGAATTCCTCATCTGTAAGCCCCGGTGCTCCCGCAATGCTCAAGTTCATGAGTGGATTATAACTAAAACAATCCCAATAAGAAACCCCCAATATGCCAGCTTTTCCAGAAAAAAGATCTCATGCAATTTTTTTCAACAAATTGTCATAATAGAACGGATTATCATTTATTATTTGCGTGCCGGGCATGCTATAATCAAATCGTTTTTAATAAACTTGTGGAGTAATGTATGGCCAACATTATGACAGTTCTCAATATGCTGGAAGAAATAGAAATATCTATGAAAAATCTGTATCAGTGGATTTCTGAAGAATTTACTGACAATACTGAATTGTACCGATTCTTTCAACGGATGAGCCGGGAAGAAGAAACGCATGCAGGGATGGTCAAATACCAGAAACGCCTGGTCCGGCAGAACCCGAACAGTTTTAATGAGGTGTCAACAGACCTGTCGGAGCTTCAGGAATTCCTTCAGTTTATCTCCTCAATTCCCGAAAGAGAACACAATCTGACACCCGAAAGGGCATTGAAACTTGCCATCGAACTGGAAGGAATGGATGAGGAACGGATGTACCGGGGCGTGATTGTGGAGAGTTACCCGGAATTGAGGGAACTAATCCACAACCTGACCCGAAGCGACGAAGAACACTGCATCTTTCTCAAAGACTTTGCCCGGCGTTACCTGGAATCTGGCCCGGCAAGTGGTGAGTAGGGGGAAGAATAGTGAAAGTGCAAGTGCGAGTGCGCGAAAGAAGGGAATTGGCC
>QMQE01000066.1 GCA_003650445.1 Acidobacteriota bacterium
CCGAAGATATAGGTCAATGCAATTTCGGCCCGCTTATTGTCCGGCAGGTCTATACCAGCGATTCTAACCAATTGGAACCTCCATTATCCCTGTCTCTGCTTGTGCTTGCCATTCTTGCAAATCACGCGGACCATACCTTTTCTCCTTATGATTTTGCAGTCTCTGTAAATCTTTTTAACATACTGTCTTACTTTCATGGTTCACCCCACTTACTTAAAACGATAAACAATGCGCCCGCGGGTCAGGTCATACGGTGAAATTTCCACCATAACCTTGTCCCCGGGCAGGATTCTGATAAAATACTTCCTCATCTTTCCGGAAATGTGTGCCAGCAACTGATAGTTGTTCTCCTCAAGCTCCACACGAAACATCGCATTGGGCAGCCGTTCAATTACCACCGCCCTCACTTCGAGTTTGTCCTTATCCTTCGTCATTCACTTCACCTGCCGCTTCTATAATCTGGACAATCTCGGAAAATACAGTTTCGATATCCTGATTCCCGTCCACATTGTAGAGCACACCTTTTTGCCGGTAATAGCCAATCAGGGGTTCTGTTTTTTCAACATACACCCGAAAGCGGCTTTTTACCACACTCTCACTATCGTCCTCCCTCTGTACAAGGGCTGCGCCACATATGTCACAAACACCTTCCACCCGGGGAGGATGATATTCCAAGTGGTACATGGCACCGCAGGACGAACAGGTCCGCCGCAGCACCAGCCGTTTCACCAGCACATCACTCGGTACATCAATCTGGATCGCGCAATTGACCGAATCCAACCTGTCAAATCCCTCGGCCTGGGCAAGGGTACGGGGAAAACCATCCAGCAGAAACCCTTTCTTACAATCGGGCTTCGCCAGCCGATTCTTAATAATTCCCAGTATGACCTCATCGGGGACCAACTCGCCGCGATCCATAATGGACTTCGCCTTCATTCCAAGATCAGTCCCCATTTTGACAGCATTACGCAGTATATCACCGGTTGAAATATGGGGCAAGCCATATTTTGCACTGAGTTTTTTGGCCTGAGTCCCCTTCCCGGTACCCGGTGCCCCAAGAAAAACAACCTTAGCGCGACTCATCTGCGGCCCCTCACTCTTCCTTTCTTCATGATGCCGTCGTAATGACGCATCAAGAGGTGAGATTCAACCTGACTGACAAATTCCATTGCCACACCCACCACAATGAGTAGTGAAGTACCGCCAAAGTAGAACTGCAGGCCCATACCATTTATAATAAACCCCGGTATGATTTTTTCCAGATATTTCCCGATGAACGGGGTGGCTTCCAGATGGATACCACTCATCAATACCATGGGAATAATAGAAACAACACAGAGATAAACGCCGCCCCAGAATGTTAACCGCGTCAGAATCACGTCGAGGTATTCCGCAGTGGCCTTTCCCGGCCTGACTCCGGGGACAAATGCCCCGTACTTTTTCAGGTTGTCCGCCGTGTCCACCGGGTTGAAAATAATCGACGTGTAGAAAAAGGTGAAAAAGACAATGGCGATAATATAAATCAATATGTACATCGGCATCCCGTACCCGAAATAGGACAGATACTTGTTCACTGTGGCAGACTGGAACAACTGGGCCAGCGTCTGAGGGAACATCACCAGTGCCTGGGCAAAGATGATTGGGATAACCCCGGAGACGTTAACCTTCAACGGCAGGTAACTGCTCTGCCCTGCGCCACTCTGCATCCCCTGCACCCGCCGTGCATAGTGAGTCGGCACTCGCCGCTGCCCGCTTTCAAAGAACACGACTGCCGCGGTAACACCGAGCATCAGGGCCAGTAATGCAATCAAAACCAGCAGGGACATGTCCCCGTTGTTCAAATCGACAATCAAAGACACAATGGCATTGGGTAATTGAACAATAATCCCCCAGAAGATAATCAGGGAAATCCCGTTCCCAATTCCCCGCTCTGTAATCTGTTCCCCAATCCACATAATCACAACCGTGCCGGTAACCATTGTCAAAATGGTCAGTGCCTGAAATCCGAGCCCGGGATTGGTCACAATGTGGGCACCGGACGGACTCTGAAGAGATTCCAGCAGCTTGCCAATACCAAAGGCCTGGAGAAAAGCAAATACCAGCGTCAGATAACGGGTATACTGGGTAATTTTCTTTCGCCCCTGTTCCCCTTCCTTTTTCAGCCTTTCCAGGTAGGGAACCATTACGGTCAGCAATTCAAGAAGAATGGATGCCGTGATATAGGGCATAATTCCCAGGGCAAAGATGGATGCGTTTCTGAACGCACCTCCGGAGAACATATCCAGAAACCCAAGCACCGAACTCTTCTGAGATGTAAACCAGTCGAGAAGTGCTGTCAGGTTAATGGCGGGAATGGTGACATGAGCACCGATCCTATACACAAACAGCATGAAAAAAGTGAAGAGAAGGCGTTTACGCAGATCTTCTATTTTCCATATGTTGCGAAATAAATCTTTCACGGCTCAAGTACCTCGCAGGTGCCCCCTGCTTTTTCGATTTTCTCTTTTGCAGACTTACTGAACTTATGAGCTTTTACTGTAACTGCCCGTTCAATCTCGCCATTTCCCAGGATTTTCACCCCGTCTTTGATGTTCTTAATGATTCCTTTCCGAATCAGATCTTCCACCGCAATCACATCCTGGTCGGCAAACACCGACAACATGGCCAGATTGACAGCGGCATATTCTTTCGCAAAGGGATTCTTGAATCCCCGTTTCGGTACACGCCGCATCAACGGCATCTGACCACCTTCAAAACCAAAGCGTCTTGAATAACCGGAACGGGACTTCTGCCCCTTGTGCCCACGCCCTGCGGTTTTTCCAAACCCGGAACCCGGGCCCCGACCGATTCTCTTCCGCTTCTTTGTGGCGCCTTCATTCGGCATCAATTCATTCATTTTCATGATTTCACCCCATTACTCGGCTTCTTTTTCGCCCAGGATTTGTACCAGGTGGGGAATTTTCCCGACCTGGCCCCTGATCTGCGGTGCATCCACAACCTCACGAACCTGATTCAGCCGCGTGAATCCGAGGCTCTTGAGAATCTTCTTGTGCTTCTCAGGACGGCCGATTCCACTTTTCACCTGCTTAATGACAAGGATTTTCTGTTTCTTTTTTGCGGCACTCATTTCTGAACCTCATCCCTGTCCCGGCCAAAGCGTCTTTCCAGAATGTTTTCCGGATTCTCCAGCTGCGCAAGCGCATCAAAAGTAGCCTTGACCACGTTATGGGGATTAGTGGAACCGTAGCATTTTGTTACGATGTCCCGAATCCCCGCTGTTTCCACAATGGCGCGGACTGCCGCCCCCGCAATAACGCCGGTACCGGGCTTTGCCGGTCTCAGCATTACCTTGGCAGCTCCAAAACGGCCCCACACTTCGTAGGGAATGGTATGACCTTTAAATCCCAGATCCACCATTTCTTTTTTTGCCTTCTGCACACCTTTCCGGATAGCTGCAGGTACTTCGAGGGCCTTGCCCAGCGCATACCCGACTTTTCCTTTTTCATCGCCAACCACAACAAGGGCATTAAAGCTGAAGTTTTTTCCGCCTTTTACAACCTTGGTGACACGGCCGATGTGGATCACTCTATCCTGAAATTCCTTGTCTTCTTTTTCCCGTTGTTTTCTCATGAAAGCCAACTGATCCTCCCCTTCCTAAAACTTCAGGCCCTTTTCACGGGCTGCATCGGCCAGGGCTTTGATCCTGCCGTGGTAGACATAACCACCCCGGTCAAAAACCACGGTGTCGATTTTTTTCTCTAAAAGCCTCTCTGCGATCAACGTTCCCACCTGTTTGGCCGCTTCCACGTTTCCTCCGAATTTCACCTTTCCTTTCAAAGTGTTGTCCAGAGTCGAAGCAGCAGCAAGGGTAACGCCCTGTCTGTCGTCAATTGCCTGCACATAAATATGATTCAGGCTCTTGTATACGGCAAGACGCGGACAGTCCGCACTGCCATTGACTTTTTTACGAATTCTTTTCTTGACGTGCTGACGTCTTTCATTTGCTGATTTAAACCTCATGTTCCCCTCCCTTAGGCGCCTGTTTTACCGGCCTTCAGGCTGATGTGTTCATCTATGTAGCGGATGCCTTTGCCCTTATAGGCATCAGGCTTCCGGAAACGACGGATAACAGCGGATATTTCTCCAACCCGTTGCCTGTCAATTCCTTCCACAGTGATAAGGTTTTCCTTTGGCTCAACAGTGATTGCGACATCGTCCGGTACCGGGAAGATAACAGGGTGTGAAAAACCAAGCTGCATTTCCAGGTTTTTTCCCTTGAGCTCTGCCCGGTATCCCACTCCAACAATCTTCAACTGCTTTTTGAAACCCTCGGTGACACCGACAACGTTGTTGTTAATCAATGCACGGGTCAACCCGTGGAAACTCTTCGTCTGCTTGTCCTCGGAGCTCCGGGAGACAACGATTTGTCCGTCTTTTACTTCCACTTGAATCTGAAACGGAATTCTTGTCTCCAGAACACCCTTCGGCCCCTTAACTTCTACTTTTTCAGGCGAAATGTTCACCTGAACAGAAGCCGGTACCGGAATCGGTTTCATCCCAATTCTTGACATATCCTACCTCCGCCTACCAGACCTTGCAGAGAACTTCCCCGCCGATACCAAGTTCAGCGGCCTTCTTCCCTGTCATGATGCCCTGTGATGTGGAGATTATGGCAATACCATAACCGCCCAATACAACCGGAATGTCATCTTTCCCGGAGTATACCCGCCTGGACGGTTTGGATATCCGGTCCAGGCCTCGAATCACAGATTCCTCGTTGATATATTTAAGATAGATAATTATCTTTTCTTTACCTTCGTCTTCCACTACTTTGAAATTTTTTATATAACCTTCTTCTCTCAGAATCGTAATAATCATTTTTTTGACTCTGGAAGAAGGCACTTCTACACGCTCGTGATTTGCCATAATAGCATTGCGGATTCTGGTCAACATATCCGCGATGGTATCTGTATACATGCCCCTCTCCTCTTTACCAGCTTGATTTAATTACGCCGGGAAGCTCACCCTGGTTTGCGAGCTTTCTCAGGCACAACCGGCACAGACCGAATTTTCTATAGTACGCGTGGGGACGGCCGCAGATTTTGCAGCGGTTGTATTCCCGCACCTTGAATTTCGGTTTCCGGTTGGCCTTGGCGATCATAGATTTTTTTGCCATGGTCTCTCCTTAGTTTTTCCGGAACGGCACACCGAGATAAGAAAGCAGTTTCCTGGCTTCCTCGTCTGTCTTCGCCGTCGTTACAATCGTAATATTCATCCCGCGAGTCACATCAACCGAATTATAGTCGATTTCAGGAAAAATCAACTGATCCCGAATTCCGATGGTGTAGTTGCCCCGGCCGTCAAAAGCCTTTAGAGACAAACCCCGGAAATCCCGGACACGGGGAAGTGCGACATTCAGCAAGCGGTCCAGAAATTCATACATCTTTTCATGACGCAGTGTAACCCGGCAACCGATCGGCATTCCCTCCCGGAGCTTGAAAGCCGCGATAGATCTCTTCGCCCGGGTAATAACGGCATGCTGGCCCGCCACATTGGTCATATTTTCAGATGCGGAATCCAGGGTCTTCATGTTTGAAGCCCCCTCTCCCACACCCATGTTCAGGGTAACTTTCGAAACTTTGGGAACCTGCATGACGTTGCCATATTCAAAGTCCTTCATCAGCTTCGAAACGATTTCATTTTTATAAAGATCCTGCAGTCTAGCCATGATTCACCTCAATTACTTGTCAACGATGCCGTTGCACAGCTTGCAGACGCGGACCTTCCGGTTATCCTTCAGGACTTTCTTCCCGATCCGGGTCGGTTTTCCGCATTCCGGGCATACAACCATCAGATTGGAAATGGCAATGGAAGCCTCACGGTCTTCAATACCGCCGGCTATCCCGGAAGACTGGTCGGATTTCAGGTGTTTCTTCACCATGTTAATCCCTTCCACCAGAACTCTTTCCTTCTTCAAATCCACGTTCAGTACAACCCCGGTTTTTCCCTTGTCTTTGCCGGCAATTACCTTGACTTTATCTTTTTTCTTGATGTTCGCCTTATTCAACATCTGGCTCTCCTCACAATACTTCGGGGGCCAGAGAGACAATTTTCATAAAATTGTGTTCCCTCAGCTCCCTGGCAACCGGTCCGAACACGCGGGTACCCAGTGGCTCATTATCATTGTCGAGCAATACTGCCGCATTTTCGTCGAATCGGATATAACTGCCGTCTTTCCGCCGATGTTCTTTCCGCTGCCGCACAATGACAGCTTTCACCTTGCGGATTTTTTTCTGGTTCCATGCGGGATTACCCTCTTTAACAGAGGCGGTGATAATGTCACCAATCTGGGCATACGGTCCGACCGAACCACCGATTGCATGTATACACATGATTTTTTTGGCTCCGGAGTTGTCCGCAACCTTCAAAATGGTTCCCATTTGAATCATTGTTTCTTCTCCTTGCCCCTACAGTTCAGGTGCCCGTTCAATAATTTTCTGCAGGCGCCACCGCTTCCTGCTGGAAAGGGGACGTGTTTCCACAATTTCCACCTTATCCCCGATATTGCAATCGTTTTCAGGATCATGCGCCATGTACTTCTTTGACTTCTTGATGTATTTCTTGTACAGCGGATGCTTGATCAGTGTCTCAACCTTTACGACAATAGACTTGTCCATCCGGTTGCTGACCACGCTTCCAGTCCGCACCTTACGGTTATGCATCTGCCTGCCTCCTTTTCTCGGCCAGAATCGTGTTCAGCCGCGCGATCTCCCGTCTCACTTTCCGAAGGGAAAGCGGATTATCCAACTGGCCCATGGTGTGTTGAAAACGAAGTTTGAAGAGTTCTTCCTTCTTCTCGGCAATTCTCACTTCAATTTCTGCCGGAGCCAGATCCCTGATTTCCACTGATTTCATTTCTGCCCCCTTACTTGTTCCGTTCCACGAACTGAACTTTGATCGGCAATTTGGAGCCTGCCAATTGCATTGCACGTTCAGCCAGTTCACGGGGAACTCCCTCAATTTCAAACAAAATCTTCCCCGGTTTCACTACAGCAACCCAGCCTTCCGGAGCGCCCTTGCCTTTACCCATACGGGTTTCAGCCGGCTTACTGGTATATGGTTTATCGGGAAACATCCGAATCCAGATTTTTCCGCCTCTCTTCACGTGCCGGGTAATGGCAATACGAGCGGCTTCAATCTGCCGGTTTGTTATCCAGGCACCTTCCAGTGCCTGCATCCCGAATTCGCCAAAGGCAACATAATTACCACGCATGGCCTTGCCCTTGACTCTTCCCTTTTGGACCTTACGGTGTTTAACCTTTTTCGGCATTAACATCTGATACCTCCAACCCTACCGTCTCGCCCGTTTGGACGGGAGTTCAGGAAGTTGTTCTCCCTTGCTGATCCAGACCTTTACACCAATGACGCCATAGGTTGTCATGGACTCGGCAACCCCGTAGTCTATCCTGGCTTTCAAAGTGGACAACGGAATCCGTCCCCAGGAGTATTCCTCGGTCCGCGCGATATCAGCACCGCCCAAACGCCCGCCTACCTTGATTTTGATGCCGGTCACACCTTTCTTCTGAGCATTCTCCATTGCCTTTTTCATGGCACGGCGGAATGCAATCCGGCGTTCCAGCAGTGAAGCAATGTGCTCTGCTACGAGCTGCGCCTCTGCTTCCGGTCCCGGAACCTGTTCAATATTAATATACACTTCCTTGCGATTCAGCATCTTCTGCAGATCCGCCCGGAGTTTGTCGACCTCAGACCCTTTGCGACCAATAATAATACCCGGCTTAGCGGTAAAAATATTGATTGTGATCTTGTCTGCGGCCCGCTCAATCTCAATAGAGGAAACGCCGGCTTCATAGAGGCGATTCTTCATGTATTTCCGCAGCTTCAGATCCTCATGCAGGGTTTCCTGGTAATCACGGTCTCTGTACCAGCGAGATTTCCAAGTTTTGTTATAACCTAACCGAAATCCGTATGGATGAACCTTTTGACCCACCAAACACCTCCAACTTACTCTTTCACATCTAATTCGATGGTAATGTGAGAATATCGCTTCAGGATTCTCACGGCACGCCCCATGGCAGCTGCGCGAATCCGCTTCAAAGTGGGTGCCTGGTCTACAAATGCACGACTGACAAAAAGCTGGTCCACATCAACCGCCTCGTTGCCATTTTCCGCGTTTGCAATAGCGGAGTGCAATACCTGCGCGACCCTTTTCGCGTACAACTTCGGGGATGCATCCAGAATCGCGACGGCATCTTCTACCATCTTCCCGCGGATTGCGTCTACCACAATACGGGTTTTCTGGGGAGACCCCTTCACATATTTTGCAATTGCTTTAGAAACCATGGTCTACCCCTACCTTCTCTTGGAGCCTTTATCTTTGCCGGCATGACCCCGAAAGGTCCGGGTCGGCGAAAATTCTCCAAATTTATGTCCCACCATATTTTCATCCACGTAAACCGGGATGAATTTCTTGCCGTTGTGAACAGCAAATGTCATTCCGATCATTTCCGGTGTTACGGTGGAGCGACGGGACCATGTACGAATCACCTTTTTGCTGCCACCCGACTGCATGGCGGCTTCGACCTTCTTCATTAAATGGTCGTCTGTAAAAAAACCTTTTCTTAGTGACCTAGCCATTTCGTTCCTCCACTATACTTTCCGTCTGCGGATGATGTACTTATCCGACTGATTGCGTTTCTTTCTGGTCTTATACCCTTTGGTCGGTTTCCCCCATGGCGTACAGGAGGGGCGCCCACCGGAAGTACGGCCTTCGCCGCCACCCATCGGGTGATCGATCGGGTTCATGGCAACGCCACGGACATGGGGCCGACGCCCCAGCCAGCGTTTCCTTCCGGCCTTCCCGATGTTGACATTCTCATGCTCCAGATTTCCCACCTGGCCAATGGTTGCCCGGCATTCGGAATGCACCAGCCGAACCTCACCGGAGGGCAGACGCAGGTGGCAATAGTTGCCTTCCTTTGCCAGAAGCTGTGCATAAGAACCGGCACTGCGGCACATCTGACCACCCTTTCTGATCTTCAACTCCACATTGTGGATGAGGGTACCAAGGGGAATATTTTTCAGTGGCATGGCATTCCCTACCACAATATCCACTTTTTCACCGGAAACCACACTGTCCCCGACTTTCAAACCGGCTGGCGCCAGCATGTAGCGCTTTTCTCCGTCTGCGTACACCAGCAAAGCGATACGGGCAGACCGATTGGGATCATATTCAATCGATGAAACCTTCGCAACAACACCGTCTTTCTGCCTTTTAAAATCAATCACCCGGTACAGCCGCTTGTGGCCACCACCGCGGAAACGAACCGTGACCCGGCCACGGTTGTTGCGGCCGCCCTTGCTGGGCAACTTCTCAACCAGAGATTTTTCCGGACGTTTTTTCGTCAAACCGGAAAAATCAGCTACGGTCATTTCTCTGCGGGAAGGTGTCGTGGGCTTAAACTTCTTTACTGCCATAACTGACTCCTACTCACACATTCTCGAAGAAATCGATCCGCTGGCTGCTCTCGGTGAGAAAGATAATCGCTTTTTTCCAACTTCTGCGCTTCCCCTCGTGCTTGCCAAGACGTTTCCGTTTTCCGTCGTAATTCATAACCGTGACCTTCTTAACATTCACTTTGAAGATCTTTTCCACAGCTTTCTTAATCTCAATTTTGTTCGCATCCCTGGCCACTTCGAAGACGTACGCCGGGGGGTTCTGCTCCTGAAGCTCATTACTTCTCTCTGTTACAATGGGCCGAAGAAGGATATCATGTGCGTTTTTCATCCCAGTACCTCCTCGATCCGCTTGACTGCCTCCACTGACAGAAATACGTATTCATATTTCATCAGGTCATACACATTCAGGTCAGCTGCAACCATTGTCTTCATCCGGGGATTATTCCGGGATGAGAGATAGAGTTCGCGATTCACCTCATTGTCCACGAGGAGGACGGTAGAAGCTTCCATACCCTTGATCACTTTTTCGTGTAACACCCGAGTCTTAATTTCACCCAATTCAAAGTTATTGATTACACGCAATTTGTCTTCCATAAGCTTATCTGAAAGGAGACACTTAACCGCCCTCCGCCGCTTTTTCTTTGGCATTGCCGAAGAAAAATCACGGGGCTGGGGACCATGAACAGTGCCACCATGCCGCCATAAAGGGCTACGGGTTTCACCGGCCCGGGCACGTCCTGTTCCTTTCTGACGCCATGGTTTTTTGCCACTGCCGCTCACATCCTTCCGGTTTTTCACAGAAGCATTGCCCTGACGACGATTCGCCAGGATGGCATTCATGGCTTCCCAGACAACATGGCGATTCATCTCAACTTCAAACACTTCCGGTTTCAAATTAATTTCGTCCACCGGTTTGTTGTCCAGATTAAATACTTTCACCTTAGCCATTTTCCACTCCATTAACCCTTGTTGATAAAGACATAACTGCCCCGGCTTCCCGGAACAGCGCCTTTCACCACAAGCAGGTTGTTTTCCTTGTCAATGCTGACAACTCTCAGTCCCCTGACGCTGACCTTCTTGTTGCCCATCTGGCCCGGCATCTTCTTACCGGGGAAAACCCGGGCCGGCCATGCGCACTGACCGATTCCACCAGGTGCTCGGTGAAAGTTAGAGCCATGCCCACCGGGACCCCCGGCAAAGCCATGCCGCTTCATGACACCCTGAAAGCCTTTTCCCTTGGATTTCCCGGTCACGTTCACCTTGTCCACACCCTCAAAAATATCCACTGTCACCTGCTGGCCCGGCTGCACATCCTCATCCCCGGAACGTTTAAACTCCTTCAGGACACGAACGGAACCGGCACCTGCCTTTTCCAGGTGACCCTTCAGGGGTTTGGTAATCCGTTTCGGGTTCACTTTCTCCACAAGTCCAAGCTGCACCGCTTCGTACCGGTCCCGATCATTCGCTTTTACCTGAACCACCACGCAGGGCCCTGCCTGAATCAATGTAACCGGAATGGCTCTGCCTTCTTCATCGAAGACTTGAGACATTCCGACTTTTCTACCAATAAGTCCATTAACCATAACCTATTCCTCCAAATCGCCAGAGCCTCAGCTCCCTGCCCCGGATGCTTTGATTTCCACATTGACACCAGCTGGAAGTTCCAGCTTCATCAATGCTTCAATTGTATGCTCGTTCGGGTCATGAATGTCAATCAGCCGCTTGTGAACCCGAATCTCAAATTGTTCCCGAGACTTTTTGTTCACATGGGGGGAGCGGTTTACAGTAAACCGGGAAATATCCGTCGGCAACGGCACCGGGCCAGCTACATTTGCACCGGTACGCTTTGCCGTATCCACGATCTCAGATGTGGACTGGTCCAGAACCCGGTAATCGTACGCTTTCAGCCGAATTCTGATCTTACTGCTTTTCATGATGCCTCTCTTACTCAATAATCTCTGTCACGGTGCCGGCACCAACAGTCCGTCCACCCTCGCGGATGGCGAA
>QMQE01000067.1 GCA_003650445.1 Acidobacteriota bacterium
AGACAGGTGGGACGCCGCCAATCCAGAGTGCCTGCTGGTTCCGGGATTGCTGGCAGGGTTCAACTTTGCCCGGATAAACCCGGCTGGAGAGACGGGTCATTACGGTACCCCGGATTTCGCCCTCCGGATAGTTGACGTTGAGCATAATCTTTTCTTCCATTCTCAGAATCTGTGCAAGAAGGACGGAAACGTGCTCCAGAATAGCCGGAAGATTACGAAATGTTCTTGCAGAGAGAGCCACTCCTGAAATTCCGTGGAATGCGCCCTCCATTGCTCCGGCTACGGTCCCGGAATAAATCACATCTTCTCCCATGTTGTAGCCGTTGTTAATGCCAGATAACACCAGATCCGGCCGTTTTTCTTTCAGAATGTGAAAAAGGCCGAGGTAGGTGCAATCTGCCGGTGTTCCGTTGACAATAAAGAAATCCGGCTCGATTTCTTTTAACTGAAGCGGCCGATTCAAGGTCAACGCGTGGGAAGAACCAGACATTTCCTGGTGGGGAACCACTGTCACCACCCGCCCGAATTGTCGCAGTGTTTCACCGAGTTTCCTCACACCCTCCGAAAACGGGCCGTCATCGTTGGTCAACAGAAAGACCTTATTCTTTGATTTGCTCAATCTTAACTCCCGTGTAGTAGTGCTTCAGAATATCCGTGTACGTATGCCCTTTGGTTGCCATGCCGAAAGCCCCCACCTGGCACATCCCTACGCCATGCCCCCAGGCACTTCCCGTCAGGTAGACGCCAAGAAGTTTACCACCTGCGTTCACCCGTTTAAAGAGTCTGAATTTGTTTTCTTTACCGCCCAGAATCCATCGGATTTTCAGGCCCCGGATGATTCCACTTCCTGTTGTTCCTGTTACTTTCAAAGCTGCGACACGGCCGGTCGCCGTTGTTTTTGCAACTGAAATATTCGTCAATTTCCCCACTTTTACATAGCGGTTCACCTGCCGGCTCAGCTTATCGGCAGTGAGAAAACGAAACCAGCGATAGGAAGACACAAAACTGTCATTCAGGGGCCCCTGGGATTCCCGGGTCAGGATTTCCACCGCTGCGATTCCACCACCATCGGGCCTCTCTATGTATCGGATTCGGTCACCAAAACGAATCCGGGCAATGGAAGCCGGAATTAATTGCTTACCTGCCGAGTAAAAAAGGAAATCCGGTGTCGGCTTCATGTCCAGAAAATCTTTGTCCACTACTTTGAACCTGAGTTTCGGTTTATCTTCCTGATTCAGCACTTCACGAATTTTTTCGCCAATAGCCACGACATCCACGATACGGGCGGGGATATCCGGACAGGGCTGCAGGACAAGCCCGGCGTTTATCAATTCCATGCTGTCATTGATGGAAAACAGCGCTTTACTGAGATATTCCGCCACTTCCTTCAGTGAATTAGATTTCAATCCCTTCCCGGGCAATGCAATCCCCATTTTTTTCAACAGAGCACTGAAATACCCGTTGACAAACGGAACGGAGGCAATTTCATTGAGATGGGGCAGGGTTTCTTTTTTCAAAAAACCGTCTTCGTACATCCTGACAATTGCCAGGGACGGGTTTTCCACATAGGGTGTTTCCAGAAGTGGCAGCGTTACTCCGGCGGTAAGATTCCAGGAAACCCAGTCCCCATCCGAACCTCCGCATTTCACAGATTTCAGATACGGAACCGGACCACCTTCAAACACGTTTTCGACATTTTCAGTCTCTCCACCGCAAAATGCTGTAAACAGGGCATTGATAGGCTTTCCCTGATACGTCAGAATCTCTCCCCGGGTCGCTTCAACCGCCCGGTCCGTACGGTCCTGTTCCACATTCATCCCTTTATAGACCTGGCAACTCTGGCTGGCACAGATATCAAAACCCAGAGATTTGAACTGGTTCAGGTTGTAGTAGACATAGGTTCTGGCCGCAACCGCCTGGGCCTTTAATGCTTCGATATGGGGATACAGTGTTCCCCCCATTTCCGCCGGTACCACCCCCCGGAGATATTGCTCAATATCCACAATGTTGATCACATTGAAGCGATCTCCATTCACCCGGATCTGCAGACTTCCCCGGTATCGGGTACCTTCAATAGTGATGGGATGACTGCTCTTCAGGGTTATGAAACCCTCACGGAGGGGATACTTGTCATATTCAGCCGTAATCAGGTACAGAATTCTCTTTTTCTGAGGTTTACCGTCAAAGCTGGTGATGTACACATCATTGAATCCATTTAGTTTCAACAGGTCTTTTGTTGCCCCGGCCTCACTGAGAGAGCTGTAAGGGCCAAACCGGACAAGGTACAGATTCCGTTTCCGGATGTATTCAACAGACGCCTTCTCATCCGTAAATTTTGCCAACATTTTCTGACACGCTTCAACTGAGGAATGGCGACGGTAAGCGCCTACCTGAACAATCCATCCCGGCATTTCTTCTACAGCCTTTCCAGGATTTCCGAGCCAGATACGAAACGTGGAATTGGCAGGGACAGTCCGAACCGAATGTTTGTTGTGAAGGATTTTCAATTTTGCATCTGTATGAAAACGCACTTCGTGGCGATTCAACACCACACCCACCCGGATGGGTTTTCCATTGACCGGACTCAGTATCAGGGTAAGGAAAAGCGCATTAAGAATCAGTCTTCGGATATATCCTCCTCCGCCACACTTTCCTCCTGTTCCTTCAACAAGATTTCCGCCCTCTCTTTGTCCTGTTCCCGAACGAGCACTTTAATTACGCTTAAATCGCCCATGGTTTCCGGAATCATTCCAAAAGCCACATCCTCTACAACAGCGGGGATGCTGTTCGCAACCAGTAATCCCCGGATAATTTTCCCTTCACCTATAGCAGAAACACGGCGAACCACGACCCATTTTTCCGGATTTCCGGAATCTGTTGTTTCCGGTAATTTATCCAATAATTGCATGCCACAGTCCGGACATGTTGTCATCCCTTCCTTAAACTCATACCCGCAAGACGGACAGTACGGCATAACTCCTCCTCATTTTTTCATCTCCCCGGCAACGGAAAGTGATTTAACCCCCGCCTGCCGGGATGCATCCATAACCCGGTACACCAATTCATATCGAGCTGACTTGTCCGCTTTGATAATCAACTCTTTCTTTTTTGCCAGAGCAATCTGTTTCTTGATTACCCCAGTAAGCTTATCCGGCGGCGTCAACTCCTTTCCTACATAAATATCGCCCTTTTCAGAGATTGTGACCACTACATTGTCTGTTTTTTTGAGGCCCTTTGAAACCGAAGACGGCAAATTTAATGGAAGCCCGGCCTCGTCCCGGAAGGTTGTGGATACCATGAAAAAAATGAGAAGGAGAAATACCACATCAATCAGCGGCGAAATATCCAGCAGGGCATTTCGTCGGCTTGTCCGTCCGTTCCCGAAATTCATGACGACTTCAACCGCTTAAATATGGAGAGAACTTCTTTTTCCAGTTCAATGGCAATGCTTTCCGCCCGTTCCGAATACATGTTGTAGAAAATGAGGAACGGAATGGCGATACTGAGCCCAGCCGCCGTAGTAATCAGAGCCTCTGAAATCCCACCGGCCAGAAGCTCCGCCCGGCCGATCCCCTGGGTTGAAATAACTTTGAACACCTTGATCATGCCGGTTACTGTGCCCAACAGGCCCAGAAGGGGTTCAATTGAAATAATGGTACTTAAGGTCGGCAGGTATCGTTCCAGACGGCGTACCGCATGCTTACCCGAGCTTTCAATCAGTTCCCGAAGCTCATCCTCAGGCAATTCCCGGTTCCGGATAGCCTCTTCAAGGAGTTCCGCCACTGCCGGAGTAGCACCGGCCTTAACCTGAGCTATTGCCATCTCATAATCTCTGTCACCAAGACGCTCTTTTACGTTCAAAAACAGTTTTCTATCTACAATCCGAGAGGCTCTCAGATTAAAAGCTTTCTCAATAATGATGGCCAGCCCCACCAGCAACCCCAGAAGAATGGGGTACATGAGGGGGCCTCCCTTCTCAATGAATGTCCACATCAATCCAACCTGTAATTGGGCGCTTCTTTGGTAATCGCCACATCGTGGGGGTGGCTTTCCGTCAAGCCGGCACTGGTGATACGAATGAATTTTGCCTTCGTTTTTAATTCTTCAACACTGCGACACCCCGCAAGCCCCATACCGGAACGGAGACCGCCAATGAGCTGATGGACAACACCCGACAATGAGCCACGGTATTGCACCTGCCCTTCAATCCCTTCCGGAACCAGCTTGGTTCGGGATGAAGAGTCCTGGAAATAACGGTCCGCGCTACCTTTTTTCATGGCTCCAATGGAACCCATTCCCCGATAGGTCTTGTATGTTCTCCCCTGATAAATCACGGTTTCTCCCGGTGCCTCATCGGTTCCGGCAAAGAGACTGCCGATCATCACGCTGTCTGCCCCGGCGACAAGCGCTTTTGTCACATCACCGGAAAATTTTATGCCCCCATCGGCAATCACCGGAGTACCGGTCATTTTCGCAGCAGCGGCACACTGGGAAATCGCTGTCACCTGGGCCATTCCGCAACCGGTTACCACCCTTGTTGTGCAGATAGAACCCGGGCCGATTCCCACTTTCACCACATCTGCTCCGGCTTTAATTAAAGCCAGGGTAGCCTCCGCTGTTGCAATGTTACCGACAACCAACTCCACTTCCGGATACTTCTTCTTGAGAATCCGTGTCGCTTCCAGCACACCAGCTGAGTGGCCGTGGGAAGAATCCATCACCAGAATATCCACATTTTTTCGAATCAGTTCATCTGCCCGGTCTTCCATGTCGCCTGAAACACCGATGGCGGCTCCAACCCGAAGACGCCCTAACTCATCCTTGCATGCATGGGGATACTGAATTTTCTTTTCGATATCTTTAACCGTAATCAAACCCCGCAGGTGAAATTCTTCGTCCACAACGAGGAGTTTTTCAATTTTGTGCTGATGGAGGATACGTTTGGCATCTTCCAGTGTTGTTCCAACCGGTACCGTCACCAGATTCTCTTTGGTCATGATATCCCGCACTTTGATATCGCTGCGAGTCTCAAACCGGAGGTCCCGGTTGGTGAGAATGCCCACCAGTTTTCCCCCTGACTTCCCCGATGCTGTCACGGGTACACCTGAAATCCGGTAATTGTGCATCAGCTCTTCCGCCTGATAAACAAACGCGTCCGGAGCAATTGTAATGGGGTCCACAATCATACCGGATTCCGACCGCTTAACCTTGTCAACTTCCTCGGACTGCTCTTCAACAGTCATATTCTTGTGGATAACACCCAGCCCCCCCTGCTGGGCAAGGGCAATAGCAAGCCGGGACTCTGTGATGGTATCCATTGCCGCGCTCAGAAGGGGAATGTTCAGTGAAATCTTTCGGGAAAGGCGGGTTCTTACCTCCACTTCATTTGGATGAACCTCGGAATAGGCCGGTATAACCAGCACATCATCAAAAGTGAGCCCGATTTCAGGGGTTTTCTCCAGCATTCTTACCTCTCATTTTTTCCACAGCATTTTTTATACTTCTTGCCACTGCCACATGGACAGGGGTCGTTTCGCCCGACTTTCGGCTTATCACGCTTGATCTGGGCTACCGCAGGCGTATCCCCGCCACCGGCATTTCGGAACCGACGTTGCTTGGCTTTGGCCTTTCGTTTTTCTTCACGAACCTGCTCCTCAGAAGGGGGCTGAATCCAGTACAACACCTTGATAATATTGTCTTCCACAAGTGCCATAGTGTTCTCAAACAGAGAAAGGCTTTCTTTTTTGTACTCAATGATGGGGTCTTTCTGCCCATAGCCACGGAGGCCGATGGAGTCTTTCAGGTGATCCATATTCCGAAGGTGTTCTTTCCAATGGCGATCCAGAAACTGTAACGCGACAAAGCGCTCGTGCATCCGAAACATCTTGTCATCACCGATCAGCTTGACCTTTTCTTCATATGCTTCGGTAACCTTTTTATACAGCGTTTCCTCCAGCTTCTCCCGTTTGATAGCCCGAACCTCTTCTGGAGTGATTTCATAATCAAAGTATTCGTTAATTTTTTTCGCAAATTCTTCCGCATTCCACTCATCCGGGTGCTTTGGATCCGTGATGTACTGGTCTTCCAGCCAGAAGAGAATATCTTCCGTCAGGTTAAATACATGCTCCCTGGCGTTGCCGTGAAGTATTTTACGCCTCAGGCTGTAAAAAGTGTTCCGCTGTTGGTTCATCACGGTATCGTAGTCCATGAGATTCTTACGAATATCAAAGTTCCGGCTTTCAACCTGGCGCTGGGCACGCTCAATGGATTTGCTGATCATCTTGTGCTCAATGGGAACACCTTCTTCCATGCCAAGCTTGCCCATCAGGCCGGAAATCCGGTCACTGCCGAAAATCCGCATCAGGTCATCTTCCAGCGACAGATAGAATCGGGACGCACCCGGATCTCCCTGACGACCGGAACGGCCTCGCAACTGATTGTCAATCCGGCGACTTTCATGGCGTTCACTGCCGACAATAAACAGCCCGCCGGCTTCCAGAACCTCCTGCTTCTCTCTGCTGCAAATGTCCTTGTATTTCTTAAGAATCGCTTCGCGCTCTTCTGCTGTCAGGTCTTCTTTGCTCAGTTCCGGTAAGGCCAGCATCTCCGGATTTCCACCCAGCACAATATCGGTACCACGGCCGGCCATGTTGGTCGCAATGGTTACCGCGCCCTTCCGGCCGGCCTGGGCAACAATTTCCGCTTCTTTCTCATGAAATTTCGCATTCAAAACCACGTGCTTGATTTTTTTCTTCTTCAACAATTTGCTTAAAACTTCAGATTTTTCAATGGAAATCGTACCCAACAGCACCGGCTGACCCTTCTCGTGGAGTGCCCGGACGTCTGATGCAATTGCATTAAATTTTTCCCTCTCGGTTCGGTATACAACATCCGCATAATCTTTACGAATCATGGGTTTGTTTGTTGGAATCACCGACACATCCAGTTCATAGATTTTTTTAAACTCCAGTGCCTCGGTGTCGGCGGTTCCGGTCATACCGGAGAGAACGTCGTACATCCTGAAGTAATTCTGGAAAGTGATGGTAGCCAGCGTCTGGTTTTCCGCCTGAATCTTGACATTTTCCTTGGCTTCCAGCGCCTGGTGCAGTCCATCGGAAAAACGGCGGCCCGGCATCAGGCGTCCGGTAAACTCATCCACAATTAACACTTCATTGTCTTTAACAATATAGTCTACATCCCGCTCAAAAAGCGCGTGGGCCTTCAACGCCTGTTCCACACAGTGGAGAAGTTCAATATTACTGGGATCATAGAGATTTTCCACTCCCAGAAGCTTCTCGGCCTTTTCTACACCTTTTTCCGTCAATGTAACATTCCGGTCTTTTTCATCCACTTCATAGTCCGCATCCGGGTCGTCTTCTTCTTTTCCCCGAACCAGTGAAGGGATAATGCGGTTCGCATCATAATATTTCTCTGTGGATTCTTCCGAAGGCCCGGAAATAATCAATGGCGTACGGGCTTCATCAATCAAAATACTGTCAACTTCATCCACAATGGCAAAGTTGAAGCCCCGCTGCACACAATCTTCCAGGTAATACTTCATATTGTCCCGGAGATAGTCAAACCCAAACTCGTTATTTGTGCCGTAGGTAATATCTGCGTCGTAAGCCTCTTTTCGCTCCTTATCATCCAGCCCGTTTGTAATCGTTCCGGTGGTAAAACCAAGAAAGTGATAAATCTTATCCATCCATTCCCTGTCACGGGTGGCCAGATAGTCGTTCACTGTTACCACATGGACTCCGCGGCCGGAAAGCGCATTCAATACAACAGGCAAAGTTGCCACAAGGGTTTTCCCCTCACCGGTTTTCATTTCGGTAATCATTCCCCGATGAAGTACAATACCGCCAACCACCTGCACATCAAAATGGCGCATGCCCAGGGTTCGTACCCCCGCTTCCCGGGTAATGGCGAACACCTCCGGCAAAATCTCGTTTAAAACCGGTTTGAAAGGTTTGTCTGCCTCGGCGAGACCGGTCACCCGATCCCGAAAATTCTGAATTTTCTCCCGAAGTGCTTCGTCGGAGAGCTGCTGCATTTCAGGTTCCAATTGATTGACCTGGTTCACAATGGGCTGCAGACTCTTCAAGAACCTGTCATTCTTGGTTCCAAATACTTTTTTGACAATCGTTTTTATCATTATTCACCCAGTTTCATCAGTTTTTCAAGACAAGATTATAACACCTGAAGAGGTTCAGAAATGCATAATTTCGCTGATCATGTAATCGGAGGGATTAACCGCCTTCTTTTTCACCAAAACCTCAAAATGAAGATGAGGCCCGGTGCTTCGGCCTGTGTTTCCCACCGTAGCGATCAAGTCACCACGTTTAACTTTCTGGCCTCTTTTAACAAGAATCTCCTGAAGATGGCCATAACGGGTTGTAACGTTGTTGAGGTGACTGATTGCGACCATGTTTCCATAGCCTTTGTTTTTTCCGGTCATTGTCACAATGCCATCTGCCGGGGCAAAAACCGGCGTTCCCCGTTTGGCGGCAATATCAATCCCGGTGTGGAAGGCACGGAGCCCGGTAAAGGGATCTTTTCGGTATCCGAACCCGTCGGTAATAAATCCTTTCACCGGCCACATGGACGGTGTATGCCTCAGGACATCATTCTTATTCTTGAATATTTTTTCAAGCTCCTGAAAGCCCTTAAATAGCTTTTCAGCCTTGCGATTCATCCCGTTAAGATCCTTGTTCATGTAACTGGCAAAACGGTTATTCAGATAATCCGCCCCCCCGATTCCCATGCTGTTGTCGTTGAACGACAGATCCGCCCCGACATAAGTAGCCAGCTTCCGGGCCTTGTCCGAAAAGTAATTCAATCTTTTTTCCAGGTTTTCAGCATTTGCCTGATACTTGGCATTGACACTTTTCAGGACTTTCAGCTCTTTGTGCATTCGGTTCATTGCAAGTTGTTGATTGGATGAGATAAAAAAATGAACGAGAAGAAAGGCAAAAAACAGGACGAAAAAACCTGTTCCGGCAATAGCATACCTAAGATAGCGCCTTTTCACCGAGTACTTGTGAACCGAGCCACTCCCGTTGGGGATAATTGTAATCGTATAGCGATCGTGCATAAAAATACCTGCCTTCTTTGCTATTATGAGTGTGAGTTAGCCGATTGTCAACGAAAAATTGAGCTTTTTATCAAATTATTGTACGCTTTTCCACTTTTAGCAGAAGACGCCAAGAGAAAAAAGGGGAAGTTTTTGGTTGAATTGGCCTTTTTGCCCCCTACACAAGGACAGACACAAAACGATACTGCCCTCCTTGCCCGAAAACCGGAAAAACGATAGAATATTCCCGTTGTTATCTTTCGCCAGGGGAGTTGTTATGCTCAAAAAAATCCGGGGAATCCTATTCATTACCATCCTTTTTCTTACCGTACCCCCTGCCGCAGGGAGTGGAGAAAATTGTTTTTCCATTCTGGCGGGGAAAGGAGCCACACGGGACGGAGCCGTCTATTTCGCACACAACGAAGATGACCCCTTACCCCAGATTGTCAATTTTATGAAAGTTCCCCACCTGAGTCACCCCGCGGGGGAAGTGGTGACCCTGAAAAACGGAGCCACACTGCCCCAGGTACCGGAAACCGCCTCTTTTATCTGGCTCCAGATGCCGGGGGAAGAGTTTGCCGACAGTTATATGAATGAGTATGGGGTAACCATCTCGTCAAACCAGTGCCAGTCCAGAGTGAAAAAGGCGGATTTAACCGATGGCGGTATCGGATACTGGCTTCGTCGCCTGATGGCGGAACGGGCACACAGTGCCAGAGAGGCTGTCGAAATCGGAGGAAGACTGGTGGAACAGTTCGGTTACCATTCCTCCGGTCGGACCTATGCCATCGCAGACACAGAGGAGGCCTGGCTTCTGTCTGTCGTTCAGGGCAGGCTCTGGGCCGCAAAACGAGTACCGGACGGCCAGGTCGCGGTTATTGCCAACTGTTACACCATCGGTGAAATCAACCTGTCGGACACCGCAAATTGCCTTGGCACCCCCACCATTATTTCCTACGCAGTCAGAAAGGGATGGTACGATCCGAAAGTGGACGGTACATTCAATTTCCGTAAAGCATACAGCGCTCCGAAGGCCACCCACAGCATTCGGAACCTCGCCCGCAGGTGGCGAGGCATTACCGTTCTTTCCGCTAAGGACTGGAATCTGAGAAACCCCCTGCCATTTTCCTTTTCGCCCGCAAGAAAACTGGGGGTTCCGGATTTAATGGCCCTGTTGCGAGACCATTTTGAAGGCTCCCAGTTTGAAACACCGGCCAGCTTCAATCACGGTAACCCCCACGCAAATTATGTGAAACGCATCTGTTCCGACACGACCCAGTACGGTTTTGTGGCCCAGCTCCGCCGGGATCTTCCGGTGGACATGGGCGCAATTCTCTGGCTGGCACCGCGCAGGCCCTGTATCCAGCCCTTTGTTCCGGTGTATTGCGGCATCCGTGCCTTTCCCCATGGCTTTGCAAGAAAATCCTTTGACATGGCCATTGCATCTCAGTTCACAGCAGATCCTGCACGCTATACCGCCACAGGGGACCTGGCATACTGGTCCTTCTTTGAGCAGGCAATGCGAATTGACGCAGATTACGCAAACAAAATCGGCGCAATCCGCACAAGGCGGGACCAGGTGGAAGAAACCCTGATGGGAGCTGTGCCGGGATTTGAGAAAAAAGCACTGAAGCTTCTGAAAAAAGACAGAGAAAAAGGCCAAGCGGCGCTGACCCGCTTCTCCGCAATCGGACTGAAAGAACTTCAGAAACTAAACCAGTAGTTGTTGAAGGAAGAAGGGAATCGCGCGACGTCCACTCTGGGAAGAGGTTGAGGTTAAGCAGAAGGCAAGGTTGAGCCCGGAGGAGAA
Organism: Acidobacteriota bacterium; assembly: GCA_003650445.1. GTDB lineage: Bacteria > Acidobacteriota > Holophagae > Thermotomaculales > Thermotomaculaceae > UM-FILTER-49-7. Next base: position 10,884 of record QMQE01000067.1, read on the forward strand.
AAAGCAGAGAATGGCCAACTCTTTGATTTTTCTTAGTCTGCCGCCCACGCCCACGCTCACTCTGCGGGCAGTGATTCGTAACTTGTAATTTGTGATTAGCAGAAACAAAGCATGGAATGGCTAACTCCCTGATTTTTCTTACCCCTACTCCCGCGGCGCGTTGCGCCGAATGTTGAGTGATAGGTGTTGAGTGTTAAATGACAAGATGAGAAAAGTCAAAAGACAGTGGTTGGCCAACTCCCTTCTTTCGCGCACTCGCACTCGCACTTTCACTATTATTACTCCTACTTCTACTTCTGCCGCCCACGCATAACGCGCACTCAATTGGCCATGGCCGCAAAGCGGGGGACAGGCACCGCGGCGTTGCCAGTCCCCGTTTTGCTCTCTCATTTCCAAGGGGGGGGATATGCCAACAACTGTCAATTTGCCAAGAGGAACCCGCATTTCAAAAACTTGTTTTTGAAATAGGAACTTTCCCTGAGGTGTACCGTTGAGCTTGCTCATAAGGGGCGCTTCGGGGAAAGTTCCGTGCTGACGCTGAAAGCGGCAGTGCGGGTTCCAGCCCCCCCAAAACCCAAACACCCTC
>QMQE01000068.1 GCA_003650445.1 Acidobacteriota bacterium
ACACGGGCGAATGGGGGCCTGGACATTATAAATGGGTAACCAAAGGGTTCATTCCCCTCTTCTGGCAACGATTCTCAATGAGCTATCTGGGTTTTCTGGGGGGATTTTCCGGTCGGTGATGCTTTGTTATACTTATAAACACTGGAAGTATGTAAAAAAAGAGCAACTTTGTTTTGCTGATAAAAGATGTGCAGGTCGGCCTTTTTGGCCGGGGGGAGTGGATTAATATGACAAGGGAAGAGCGGTTTTTTTGGACTTTACTGTTGATTATTATGCTGGTGAGCTATGGATTCGCGATTTTACAGATTTTCGCAGCTGTGGGGTTCAGCCCCGGGCAGATTATGACCCATTACCGGGGCAATGAGGCGGAGATGCTTTCCGGTATGGCATTCAAGGACCTTGCCCGTCTTTCCCATATTCATGCTTCGGGGATGAGCCTGCTGTTTATTCCCGCAGCCTTTATCCTGGCCCGGTATGTGGGGATAAAGCCCCGATGGAAGCGGGTGCTGCTCCTTGCGGGTTTTGGCGGAATTTTGCTGGACATTGCCTCCTGGTGGGGCCTTGTGTATCTTGGTGCCGCGGCACTTCCGCTGCTCTTTGCCGCCGGTGCCCTGTTCGGCCTTGGAATGGCCGGGGCGTCCCTGCTGGCGCTGAAATGGATGTGGTTTACGGAAAAAGGAAAGATGGTGGCGTAATGGTCCGCCATGTTACCCCTGTCATGTCTTCGATGAAAAAGCATTGCAAGCGGTCAGATACTGGCGGGTGTGGCCCCAGTTTCTGACCGGTATTTCTTTTTTGAAGAAGTGGCGGAATCCTGGTATCATTAAGAAAATAAATAACAAAACACCTTATAACTCCCTTGGCACAGTTCTTGCTCTATTAAGTGGTGTCTGAAATTTTTATGATCCGGGAGGAAAGGAAAATGAAACGAATCGCAATGGTTTTTACTGTAATCTTCATGTTGGCACCGCTGATGGCCCATGATGGAACTCAGATGAAGAAACTGAATGAGGTGTTGAAACTTCGAAACGGGCAAAATGTGGAGTTTCAGGAGTTAAAGCTGCCGATGATGGCCAAGTATGTTCAGAAGCTGAAAAGAGCGAAGAATGGAGACCTGTCCTTTTTCCTGTTTTCGGCGAAGGGAGACTGGGGCCCTTTCAGCGGCCTGATTACATTGAAGGCCGACACCATCGTGGCGGTGGATATTCTGTCTTTCACACGGCATGATTCGGATGCGTTTACAAAATCGGTATTTCTGGGCCAGTTTACCGGTCTGAAGATGATGGCATTCCACAACAAGGAATTTAAAGCCGTACCCGGTGAGCCCCTCAATCTGAAGGCGCTGAAGGAGGCTCTCATGCTGTCGTTTCACGACGGAATGGGCATGATGATGAATCAGAAAGACAGTTCCGGTGGCGGCATGAAAGGGATGATGATCCACGGAATGATGCAGAATAATCAGTAAGCTGTGCATGGGAGAGGGGTGTGCCTCACCCCTCTCCCATCAGCGGAGAACGGGCGAGAACCAAATGAATTGTGAGGTCCGGGCCGACACAGGCAATAAACGGACTTTGGAAGGGAGGAAGCAATGAATCGACATTCAACCTGCAATAGCTGCAATGACCATGTTCACGGTAAAGCGAAACCGGCTGTGATTAAAGACCCGGTCTGCAAGATGACGGTGGATCCGAAAAAGACGGCACACCAGCTGTCCTATAACGGACAGGATTATTTCTTTTGCAGTGCTTCCTGCCAGAAAAAATTCCAGGATGATCCGGCAAAATATGCAGGTGAAGGAGCTTCCGCTTCCCATTCTTCTCCCGCTCCAACCTCTTCCGGTTCTCATACGCCCACTCACACTCACACTCGCACTCGCACTTCTGAAAAGTGGACCTGCCCCATGCACCCGGAGATTCTAAAAGATGAACCGGGAAGTTGCCCCATCTGCGGCATGGCGCTGGAAGCCGTTACGCCTTCCGCGGAGGCGCCGGAGAGTGAAGAGCTGGCAATGATGACCCGGCGGTTCTGGTTTTCCGTTGTATTGACGATTCCACTGGTATTGATTGCAATGGGGGATTTGCTTCCCGGTCAACCGATGTCAAAACTGTTTTCACCGCTTGTCCGGACCTGGATTGAACTGATTCTTGCCACCCCAGTGGCGATCTGGGCGGCATGGCCTTTTTATCAGCGGGCAATCGCCTCTTTAAAAGGATTTAATCTGAATATGTTCACCCTCATCGGCTTGGGTGTATCTGTGGCGTATGGATACAGCCTGATTGCCGCCCTGTTTCCAGAACTGTTTCCGGCCGCGTTTCGCGGTGAAGGCGGGCAGGTGTCTGTTTATTTTGAAGCTGCCGCTGTGATTGTGACCTTGATTCTGTTGGGGCAGGTGCTGGAAATCAGGGCCCGAACCCGGACAGGAGAGGCAATCCGCGCGCTTCTCGGCCTCGCGCCGAAAACAGCCCGGATTGTTCGCGATGATGGAACGGAAGAAGACATTCCGCTGGAAAACGTGCAGCCCGGCGACCGCCTCCGGGTCCGCCCAGGTGAAAAAGTTCCGGTGGACGGAGAAGTGCTGGAGGGAGAGAGCTCGGTGGATGAAGCTATGATTACCGGTGAACCGCTCCCTGTGTTGAAAAAGACGGGCGATGCAGTTGTCGGCGGGACCGTAAATGGCAATGGGTCATTGATTATGCAGGCAAAGAAGGTTGGCGCGGATACACTGCTTTCCCGGATTGTTGCCATGGTGTCTGAAGCCCAGCGGAGCCGGGCACCGATCCAGAAACTTGCGGATACTGTTGCCGGCTGGTTTGTCCCGGCTGTGGTGCTGATTTCCATCGTAACGTTCGGGATTTGGGCAAGTTTCGGGCCGAACCCGAAAATGGCACACGCTTTGGTAAACGCCGTGGCAGTTCTCATCATCGCGTGCCCGTGTGCGCTTGGCCTGGCGACGCCCATGTCCATCATGGTTGCCACCGGACGGGGCGCGACAATGGGGGTTTTGTTCAAAAACGCAGAAGCGATTGAACTGATGTACAAAGTAGATACTGTTGTGGTGGACAAAACCGGAACTCTCACGGAAGGAAAGCCGGTGGTGACTGAGATTGTTCCTGTCGGCGAACGGACAGAGAATGAAATACTTGCCATTGCGGCCGCCCTTGAAGCCGGAAGCGAGCATCCCCTCGCAGACGCAATTGTGAAAAAAGCCGGTGAAGCAGGTGTGAGCAGTCAGTCGGTAACGGGTTTTGAAGCCATACCGGGCCACGGTGTCTCAGGAAAAATCAAAAATGAAACCGTGGCATTGGGAAATGAGCGCATGATGGAGCAGCAGAATGTGGCATTGTCCCCTTATCTCGAAAAGGCTGGGAATATGCGAAAAAACGGCTGGACAGTTGTTTTTGTCGCGGTTGGAAGCAAACTTGCGGGGCTGATCGGCATCGGAGACCCCATTAAGGAAACCTCACAGGAAGCTGTTCGCCTGCTGCATAAAGAAGGTGTACGGATTGTTATGCTGACCGGTGACAATGAGCAGACGGCGAGGGCAGTGGGTGACAAACTCGGGTTGGACGACATTGTGGCGGGTGTACTGCCGGATCAGAAAGCGGATGTGGTGAAGAAGCTGAAGGCTGAAGGCCATATCGTGGCCATGGCCGGTGATGGTATCAACGATGCCCCGGCACTGGCATTGGCTGATGTGGGAATCGCGATGGGAACCGGTACGGACGTGGCGATGGAAAGTGCCCACGTGACCCTGGTAAAGGGCGACCTGACCGGCATTGTCCGGGCACGGAAACTGAGTCGTGCAACGATGCGGAACATTAAACAGAATCTGCTTTTTGCATTCGGGTATAATTCTCTTGGCGTGCCGGTAGCGGCGGGGATACTTTATCCTTTTTTCGGAATTTTACTCAGCCCGATTATTGCAGCCGCAGCCATGAGCTTTTCATCCGTTTCCGTTGTGGCCAACGCGCTGCGTTTGAGAAGGGCAGTACTGAGATAATCGGTAGTTCTGATTGGTTAACGGAAACAAACAATTACAGGAGATGACAAAATGATGGGACATGGATTTTTTGGCGGCATGTGGCTGTGGCCGTTACTGTTTATTGCGGCAATCATCGCCTGCGGGGTGATGGTCGGCGGCTGGGGCCGCTGGCAGAGATCATTTTCTCAGGGAACCCGAAGCGATGCCGTTGAGATTCTGCGGACGTGATATGCGGCGGGGGAGATTATAAAGGAAGAGTTTGAACAGATGAAGAGGGATTTGCAATAGAATCGGATAAACCTCTATAACGGTGACACCCGTCACTGGACAGAACAGAAATAAAATCTATAATAATATCGTTATAAACTGATGATTCGCAGGGAGAATGAACATGAGAGCAACAAAAGGAACCCGAAAAAGAGCAAACCTGATGGTTTTATTGGTGGTTGTTGTAATAACAATGGCAATAAGTCTCCAGGGTGCTGCACTCTGCGTGGGTGCTGACGGTTCTGTCGCCATGTTCGCTTCCGGCAGCGAATGTCATTGTGCCATGCATGAGCATGGCGGGATAGTCTGTTCCCATACCCATAGGGAAACCACGGTGCGGGGTTTCGGGTGCGGTTGTACCGACTTCAGCTTTCAGTTGAGTCCGGCTGTGATTGATTCCGGTTCCCGCGCGGCAGTTAAGACAATTGCCGCCGGCAGCGGTTCCGGTACTGTGCCGGGCTTGATGCAGACAGCATTAGCAGTCCCGATTGCTCCGGGTATTCCGGGCTTCATTTCCGGGGAGAATCCAATTCTCCTTCATCTGCAATACACAGTTTTGCTGATTTGAGTTTTTCTGCCGGTACGAAACCGGCCCGCTTTGGAAATCCAGTGAACAAATTTATCAACAAAATCCCTATCGGGACAAACTGCACACATTTGGAGGTGTGAAATGAAAAGACTGACAATGATATTCACAATGGCAATGATGGTACTGACGGTAACTGTGGGAACATTTGCCCACGGTGATGGTATGGGAACCGGCACGCACATGAACCAGGACGGAATGGAAATGGAACACAACATGGTGCTACCCCACATCGTACTGGGTGGCGGCTATGAGACCGAGCTGGTGTTCATGAATCCGGGTTCCGGCCAGGAAGTCAGCGGTACCCTGTATTTTTATGGCCAGGACGGTTCCCCTCTCAACGTGATGTACAACGAGGCGTTCCAGACCTCCATCGATTTTACTGTGCCGCAGTCCGGCTACATGTCTTTGAAGCTGGGTAACCCGGAAGACGAAGAACAAATTGCGTGGGCGGTGTTCATCAACTCCGGCGACCAGCCCGATGCGGAGGATTCCGACATGTACATGGGCGATCATCTGTTTGCCAGCATATTTTACAAACGTTTTGATACAAGTGTGGACCGCATGGCTACCCAGGTAGGCGTGATGGGAATGCGCTTCATGTCCGGCATGGGCATGGGCTATGGCATGATGGTAAGAAACGATGATCATAATATTACCGGGTTTGCCATCGTCAACATCTCCGACGCGGAACTGACCACAACACTGACATTGAAAAATCCCGATGGCACCACATTTGCGGAAAAGAACCTCACCCTTCCTGCGGGAAACCAGATGGTGGATATTCTCTCCAACTTCTTCACCGGAACAGCCGATATCTCCACTTTCGAAGGCACTATGGAAATCCGCAGTGAACAGGAAGGAATGGTACCGCTGGGCCTGATCAACACAGATGGCATTCAGACCGCCATCCCCATGGTCATGATTCCGGATTCCTACGACCACAGTGGCAACATGGGCGGCGGAATGATGTAAACTGAATCCGGTATCCGCCGGATTGAAAGAGAGGCATGGAGCCGGGGTGGGGGACCACTCCGGCTCAGCATATTCTGCAATTTGAAACGAGAGGAAACAATGAAATATCTGAAAACAACTGCAAAATCCATAGAGAGTGTTGTGTCCCTGCTGGAGGCCCGTGTCCGTAAAAATGGCTTCGGTGTGCTCCATATTCACAACCTGAAAACTATTCTGAACGAAAAAGGATTTCCCCTTGACAGGGAATGCCGGATACTGGAAATCTGCAACCCCGCGTACGCGAACCGGGTACTGGGACTGGATATGAGCATGAACATGGCACTTCCCTGCCGCATCTCTGTCTACGAAGATGAAGGCAGAACAATAATCGGCATGGTTCGTCCCACTGCCCTCCTTGCGGCACTGTCAACCGACCCTGAAATGGCCAGGATTGCGGAAGAAGTGGAACAGCAGATGATCCGGATGATTGATGAAGCCGGGGAATGATTTCAATTTTGGACCACAGTCCGGAAAAAAACCTGTATGATGTTCTGTGATGAAGACGAAATTTAAACATACCGGTAAAAAATTTGTTGCCCGTCTGCTGACGCTGATCCTGCTGTTTACCATTCTTGTGCCCCAGACTTCCATGGCGGGTGTTTTGCACAATGCCGTTCTCTGCGTTGCACCGGGCGACCACATTGCGGTGGAATTAAAGTGTCATACGGGGGACAATGCAAGTGTTCCCGATGGTGTTGCTTTGCTTTGTCATGCACACCCTGTCGGGGATTGTACCGATATCCCCCTTCCGAAAACAGAACCCTTTGTACATGCCCGTACGATTCCCGGGGTTTCCTCTGTTCGGGCAAACGTGTTGTCTGGCCTGTCATCAGCGGCAATGCTGGCAGATATCCGCATCTCCACTCTGCATTTCGGGTTACTGACCCTTAAATCTCCTCTGTATTCCCTTTCTGTTCTCCGTTCGGTTATTCTTCGTATCTGATCCTTTTTTACCCCACAACTGAAACCGAAATTGCTGTCCGGGCCGTGGTTTGCGCTGCGGCTCCGGTAAATACGAATACGGACCCGAATGTACATTCTCAGGAGTAACTATATGAAAATGATGCTAATTATGATAACGATAGCCGGATTAACAACCCTCCCGGCCCTCACAAAACCGCAGGAAACGGCACCGGCAGCGGGGGAAACTATTTCAAAAACGGAAAAAGGCCCGATTCTGAGACTTGAACAGGCGGTACAGGCCGCGCTTTCGAAGAACCGGGAACTGGCTGCCGCCCGGAACGAGATTCAGGCGTTGAAAGGTGCCAGGCTGCAGGCCGGGTTATTACCAGATCCTGAGCTTTCCGTGGAAATGGAGAACATCGGTGGCACCGGTATCTATACCGGTACCGGCCTGGCGGAAACAACGATTGCACTTGAACAATTGATTGAATTGGGCGGAAAGCGGAAAAAACGTTCCCGGATTGCGGATGCAGAACTGCAGCTGGCTCAATACCGATACCAGTCGCTGGAGCGCAGAATCACTGCAGATGCCACTACCGGTTTTTTTGATGCCCTGGCGGCGCAGAAGCGGGTGGCTATAGCGAAGGAACTCTTTCGCCTTTCCACCGCATTTCACCGCACTGTCAAGGAGCGTGTCAATGCCGGCAAGGTGTCTCCCGTGGAAGAAACCCGGGCATCGGTGGTGCTGTCCACGGCACGAATCCGGCTGGAGAAGGCCAGGCGGAACCTGTCGATTTCGAGGAGCAGGCTGGCGGCGGCAATCGGCGAAAACCGGCTGCAATTTGACAGTGTTGCCGGAGAACTGGGCGGAACTCTTTCGGTTCCGAACAGGGACCGGCTCCTGCACGGGCTGAATGAGAACCCTGAGATGGTGAAATGGGCTGCTTTGCTGGAACAGAGCCGAAGCCGGCTTTCACTTGCAAAAGCCGGACAGGTTCCGGATTTGGCACTCTCCGCAGGTTTTCGTAAATTCAGGGAAACAGACGACGCCGCTTATGTGGTGGGGGTGACGCTGCGATTGCCGGTATGGAACCGGAACAGGGGACGCATCATGGAAGCCCGTTCACGGGCGGTGCAGGCAAAAGACAGGATGACATTTTCAACCATCAACCTGAGACTCGAATTTCAGTTGTTGTATGAACAGCTCCTTTTAGCGGTGAAAGAAGTCACGGCTGTCCAAACGAGTATGCTCCCTGCGGCAAGGTCGGCATTTGAGGCGGTTCGGATGGGATACCGGGAAGGGAAATTCAGTTTTATCGAAGTGCTGGATGCCCAGCGAACCTATTTCAATGTGGAAATGGAGTACGTCGATGCCCTTGCCCGGTACCACAGACTGAAAGCCGGAGTGGAGGCGATGACAGGCAGGAAACTTGAAGAATGGAACAGCCAGAATATGAAAGATGCCGACAGCGGTGAAACAGGAGGGGAAAAATGATCAGACTAAATATGATAGTCTTGTGGAAACAAAACTGGAAAAGCATTCTCATGACAGTGATGGCGGTATCCCTGCTGCTGGCTGCCGCATGCGGTGGAAGCCGGGCAGAGGAAGGGAAAAGCGAAGTGCATCACGAAGAGACAGAACAGGCTGTTCACCTCTCACAGAAGGAGTTGAAGGAATTCGGGATCACTGTTGCGGCGGCTGGGCCGGCGTCATTGGATGTTACGGTGGATTTACCCGGTGAAATTACCCTGAACTGGGACCGGGTGGCCCACGTGGTGCCCCGGGTGTCGGGTATTGTCCGGGAAGTGCGGAAACGCCTCGGAGATACGGTTCGAAAGGGTGAAATCATGGTGGTAATTGAAAGTCGGGATCTGGCGGATGCCAAAAGCGCTTTCCTCGCTGCCCGGGAACGCCTGACACTGGTGGAAGCCGCCTTTGAGCGGGAATCCCGCCTGCACAAAAAACGGATCACATCAGAGCAGGAATTTCTGAACGCGCGCCGCGACCTGGCGGAGGGCCGGATTGCAGTCCGGTCGGCTGAACAGAAGCTTCATGCCCTGGGATTTTCAGAAACAGAATTGAACAAACTCTCCACCGAGGCGGATGTGGACTATACCCTGTATGAGATCCGGGCACCGTTCAAGGGGACAGTGATTCAAAAACACGTTGTTCTCGGTGAAGCAATGGAGGCCCATGCGGAGCTGTTTGTGGTTGCGGATCTCAGCATCGTCTGGGTGGATCTGACTGTGTATCCAAAGGATCTGCCCCTGATCCATGTGGGGCAGGAGGTGACGATTCATGACGGCCCGGGATTTCCGCCGGTGGCGGGGAAAATCTCCTACATCGGCTCATTGGTGGGGGAATCCACACGAACTGCACTGGCACGGGTGGTTCTGTCCAACCCGAAGGGGGTTCTCCGCCCCGGCATGTTTGTTTCTGCTTCTGTAAAAGTGAGTCGGCGGCAGGTGAACGTGACGCTTCCGTCGGCCGCTGTTCAGAATATTGACGGGAAGGATTGTGTCTTTGTTCAACAGGGCGACGAGCTGGTGAAAACGCCGGTGAAACTTGGGAAACGCTCTGGAGATCTTGTGGAAGTTGTGTCCGGCCTCCCTGCCGGAACCCTCTGCGCGGTTTCCGGGACCTTTACACTGAAAGCCCAGCTGGCCAAGGACTCCTTCGGTGAAGGCCACGGCCATTGATGGTGATGGAAAATGAAAAAACTATTAAATCTGCTCCTTAAAAACCGGTTCCTTGTCGTTGTGCTGGCGGTCCTGGTGATGTCAGCCGGTTATTATTCTTACCGCCAGTTGCCGGTGGACGCTTTCCCCGACGTTTCCCCGAACCTGGTACAGGTCTTTACCCTGACCGAGGGGCTCGCGCCGGAAGAAGTTGAAAAATATGTAACTTACCCGATTGAGGCGGCCATGACCGGCTTGCCCGGTGTCAAGAACGTACGGTCGGTGTCCAATTTCGGCTTGTCCGTGGTCAATATTTACTTTGAAGATGGCATGGACATCTATTTCTGCCGCCAGGTGGTAAATGAACGGCTCCAGGAAGCCCGGGAAAAGATACCGGCCGGGTTCGGCGATCCCCAGATGGGGCCGATTTCTACCGGGATGGGGCTGGTGCTGTTTTATTACCTGCAGGACGACACCGGAAAACACACACTGGAAGAGCTGCGGACTATCCAGGACTGGATTGTCAAGTTTCACCTGCAGACGGTACCGGGTGTGACGGAGGTGCTGGGAATCGGCGGTTTTGAAAAACAATTTCACGTCGTAGTGGCACCGGAAGCCCTGTTGAAATACGACATTTCCATTCAGGATGTTATTGAACGGATCAAGGCCAACAACCTGAATGTCGGGGCCCAGTATATTGAAAAAAACAGCGAACAGCTGGTAGTGAGGTCTGTAGGTCTTGCGTCGGGCATTGACGACCTCAACGACATGGTCATGAAATCCGTGGGCGGCCGGCCGGTGTACCTGCGGGACATTGCCGATGTGCGGATCGGTGGTGGGATACGGATGGGGCTCCAGACACGGAACGGACAGGGTGAAATCGTTGCCGGGATGGTAGTCAAGCTTTACGGAACGAATGCTTCATCGGTTATCGGGGCGGTAGAGAAAAAAATAGGTGAAATTAACCGGATTCTACCGAAAGGGGTTCACATTGTCCCCTACTACCAACAGAAAGACATTGTGGAATCATCGGTTCGAACCGTTACCAGTGCACTGATTCAGGGTATTATTCTGGTGGTTCTGGTCCTGCTTCTGTTTATGGGGGGCTTTCGGCCCAGCCTGGTGGTGGCACTGGCCATCCCATTCTCAGTACTGTTTGCCATGATTGCCATGCGTTATTTCGGAATCTCCGCCAATCTCATGTCCCTGGGCGGGCTGGCTATCGCCATCGGGATGCTGGTGGACGGTACCATCGTCATGGTGGAGAACATGGACCGTTTCCTGAAAGAAGCCGACCCGGATGAACCCATGCTCCACGTTATCGGCCGGGCCTGCGTAGAGGTGTCGCGGCCAATCCTGTTTGCCATCCTGATTATTATCATCGTGTTCCTGCCGTTGTTTACCCTTCAGGGTGTGGAGGGAAAGACCTTCCGGCCCCTGGCCCACACTGTGGCACTTGCCATGCTTGGCTCCCTTCTCTTTGCGGTTTTCGGTGCGCCGGTATTCGGAAGCCTGTTGATGAGACGCAAAAAAAGGAAGAATGGTGGGCAGGAGAAAAGCGGTGAGTCCTGGCTGGTGCGGAAACTGCTGGTGATCTACCGGCCGCTGCTTGGCTTTTTTCTGGAGCGCAGAAAATTGGCGGTGGTGCTGGGAATTGTTTTTCTTGCCGTCGGGGCACTGATTTTCCCCTTTCTCGGTTCCGAATTTACACCGAAACTGCGGGAAGGCACCATCGTTGTCCGTCTGACAATGGCACCATCCATATCGCTGGAAGAGAGCAAAAAAACAGCGCTGATTGTGGAGCGCCGCCTCATGGCGATACCCGAAGTGAGGGAAACCGTCACCCGGATCGGTCGGGGTGAGGTAGGGGCACACTCAGACCCCATCAACTCGGCGGAAATCTACACCCTGTTGAATCCGAAGTCGAAATGGCGGGT
>QMQE01000069.1 GCA_003650445.1 Acidobacteriota bacterium
AATTAAAGATTATGTCCTGTTACAGAAAGGGATGCTACTGAAAAAAATGGGCAAGCTGGATGAAGCAAGAGCGGCATTCAACATTCTGGTGGAACAGTTCCAGAATTCAAGGTATGAAAAAGAAGCAAAGTCACAATTGGACCAGATGGGCTCTTAACAGCCTCCTGGTTTTTGGATTTCTGACCTTCCTTCCGGGCAGTGTGTCCGGGGGACCTCTTTTCGTCAAGAACAATTCCCCTGCCTATCTCTGGATTCTGTCACCATCCTTTGAACAATTTGATTTTTACAACGGCAGTAAATGGAACGCGCTTGTGCTGAGCCAGTATTCCAGCATGTATGCCGTATCCGAATTTGATCAACCCGGGCTGGAAAGGCCGGTGGCCCTGGATATGGAAACCTTCAGTGTTTTCGGACGGTTTGAACGGCGCCTCAATGCCTTTTCTTCAGTTTATGTGGAAGTCCCGGTGATCTGCAACTGGAAAGGTACATTCGATTCTATTATCGAAAACTATCATGACATCATCGGTGTGAACAACGGGGGCAGGCAATTTCGGCCAGACAATGAATTCGCGTTCCAGTTCGGAGACCTTAACCTGGATGGGCCGGAAGCGGGAGTTGGTGACATCAAACTTGGTTTCAATATTTTCAAAGTACGGGACATCAGCCGGTTTCGCTTCGCGTTTTCCGTATTTGCTAAACTACCTACCGGCAATCCAAAGAAGGGACTGGGCTCCGGGTCTTTTGACGTGGGGGCGCAGGTTGCGTTCTCGAATATTTTCGACCGTTTCCAATTGGATTACGGCTTTGGATTCATGAATCTCGGTACACCTGACAGCCGTCTGAATACCACGCTGGGCAGCATGGGCTTCGGATACATGGCAGTAAGCACGAATGTCTACCGTGACATTCAGGCAGTGGTGCAGCTCTACCTTTCTTCTTCTCCCTATGACACCGGCTATGACCGGTTGGACGACTACCAGGCCATGCTGACCATCGGAGCCATCTGGCACGACTGGCAGTTCAGTTTTTCCGAAGACGTGTTTACCTACACCGCTGCCGACATCACTGTTTCCGTGACCCGCAAATTCCGATTCTGAGTGTGTTATGCGTTTCGCGTGGGTGTAAAACAAAGGAAAAGTGCGCGTGAAAGTGCGTGTGTGAGGGAATTGCGAATCAGGGTTGAAATTTTGGTCTTTTAAACAACAAATATTTACCATCCATCCTTTCTTTCCCCTGGGAAGTCGCCGCTTTGACAGGCTTTCCAGAAAAGTTGTAAACTGTTTTCAGATACAGGCAAATTTATAAATGAATCATGGGGGAGGGAAATTCTATGAGTAGAAAGGGTGAAAAAATTGGCTGGATCGGCGGCTGGTCAGGTGGATTCATCTGGCTGGGTCTACTTTCGGGAATCTGGGCCGTTCAGGGTAAGACCACTATTGCAATTCTGGGCGCTATCCTCTTTATTGCGGCAATCGCGACAATCGTGTCGGTGACTCCCTGGAAATACCCGAATACAAAGTATTGGAAGTTGATGTTGCCGGTTTACTGCCTTTTCTTCATTTCCATAGCATTTGCGTTCTCTTTCATGGAGAATCCGAAGATGAACGGATTGTCCTGGTATTCTTTTTTCTGGGTTTTTCCCTGCCTGATTCCCTTCTGGACCACTGGAAGCCGTACGTGGAAGGGAAAAGGTTGAGTTTGAGCAAAGGCAAGGTTAAGTGAAGGAAAGGCAGGGAAAGGCCAATTCTCTGATTTTTCTGGCCCCCTACTCCTACCCCTAATTTCCCCGTCATTTAACATCCGCCATTCACACGGCGCAGAGCGCCGAAGAAGTGGTCAGAAAAACGTGAGGATTCCCCGGCCCAGGGCATAAATTCCGAAAGCGGCGAGGCTGACTGTGGCAATGAGAAGCAATATGCGGTTCACGCGGGGGCCGACCCGTCCGGCACCGGCAAAGAGGATAATGAGAATTGCTGTTGTGGTGATCATCGTCAGATAAAAGCTCGCAATGAGAATGATTCCATTGAGTGGAGATTCCCGCCATCCGGTGACAAGAAGTGGCCCCATCACCAACGACCAGCCCAGCATCGGGTTGGGATTCAACAGATTTACAATTTCCTCCTTTGTGAGAGTATCGGCCTGACGTGGTTCCGTTACCGGCGCGGATGACGGAGAGGCCTGCCAGTTGCGCCAGGAGAGAAAGGCGAGATAAATCAGGAAGAGGCCGCCGGTGAAATCAATGAAAATGGGTTTTGGAAGGTAAGTTTGCGCTGAGGGTAATTAAAGCGATGATTTTGATAAAAAAAATGAATATTGGTCCATTTTAGTCCAAAAATATAAATAATAGAAAAAGCAGAAGAAAAAATGATAATAGAATGAGGATATTGGCTAAATATGGGAAAAATCATCAAAAATGCTTGCAGATGGACTAAATTGGACTATAATTAATAACATAGATTGCTCATCAAGAGTACCGGGGAAAGGATGGTGATGGATGTCCGTTGAGTTTTATGGAACCAGGGAAATCACGGTGGATGGTGCCGGCCGGGTCAAGCTTCCATCTGCGTTCAGGCGGGAGTTTGAGATCAATGGCTTCGGACCGGATGTTGTGGTGGCATATCGTGAACTGAATGGGCAGGGGTTTATGATGTTGTATCCCCGTGGCGTATGGAAGCGTGTGCTGGAGCATGTTTCGGAGGTTCCGGATCTGTCGGCACTGGATGTGGAAGCTATGCGACGCCGCCTGAACCGCTGGTCGGAGATGGCATCTATGGATAAGCAGGGAAGAATTATGCTGCCGAAGCGGTTCACCGAAAAGGCGGGATTGTCTGCCGGCAGTGAAGTGGCACTGGTGGGGTCCGGGAACCGGATTGAGGTGTGGCAGTTGGCACTTTGTGACAAGACTGTAAATGAAACAGAGCTGGACGATGAAAAAATCGCTGCTGTTTTGAATTATAAGTAACATGCATGTACCGGTTTTGCTTGAGGAGTCTGTATCGTATCTGAATGCCAGTCGTGGAGGGGTGATGATGGACTGTACATTCGGCGGCGGTGGCCATGCAAAAGAGATTCTAAAGAAGATGGCAGTTCCGGGGAGGCTTATTGCCCTGGATCGGGACATGGAAGCGATAAACCGGGGCCTTGAGCTTGTAGCAGAATATCCCAACTTAAAAGTGTTGCATCGAAATTTCACTGAACTGAAAGAAGTTGCAGTTGAGGAAGGCGTGTTTGGAAGGGTGAATGGCATTCTGGCAGACCTTGGTACGTCCATGTTTCAACTCAAGAATCCAGGGCGTGGGTTCAGTTTTTCTACAGATGGCCCTCTTGACATGCGGATGGATACGTCCACGGGGCCGACGGCAGCGGATATTCTCAATACCTATCCTGAGGAAGAGCTTCTTCGGGTTTTCCGTGATTACGGGGAAGAACGATATGCCAGGCGCATTGCCAGGGAAGTTGTAGCCCGCCGAAAAGGAACTCCCTACAAGAATACGCTGGTTTTTGCTCATCAGGTTGAAGACATCTATGGCGGGCGAAGGGGAAGGATTCATCCGGCAACCCGTTGTTTTCAGGCCCTCAGAATCGCTGTGAATGAAGAACTGGAATCGCTTCCCCGCTTTCTGGAAAGTGCTCTGGAAGTTCTGGCTGAAGGGGGACGCCTCGTGGTAATTTCCTTTCATTCCCTTGAGGATCGCATTGTGAAAAACTTTTTCAGGGATAAGGCACAAAACTGCATCTGTCCGCCATCTCAGGCGAGATGCACTTGTGGCGGTAACAACGCACAAGTGCATGTGTTGACAAGAAAAGTGATACGCCCTTCTCAGTGGGAAGTGGAACGAAATCCGGCGTCCAGGAGTTCAAGGCTGAGGGCGGCTGAGAAGCTGAGGGTGCCATCATGAAGTATGCCGGGTTTTTTATGCGTTTCTTTTTCCTTTTCCTTCTGCTGCTCGTCCCTATCGCAGCCTACATTCAAATGAGGAATGCCACGATGGAGCAGGGCCGAAAAGTAAAGAATCTGGAAGGTAATATCCTGATCATGAAGAAAAATATCAATAATCTGGAGCAGGAATTATCTGAGCAGATTAACTACAGGCAGATTGAGAGATTGGCCCGAACCCGTTATGGCCTGTCTTTTATTTATGAGAATCAGAACCCGGTTGTGGTAGTACGGGAGAAATCAGAATGAAGCGCAATCGTCCATCCATGTTTCTCCATGCAGACCGGCTGGATGTTGTGATGGTCGCCTTATTGTTTTTTGTCCTGATGATGCTGGTTTGCTTCAGTATTTTGAAGTTGCAGAGCCTTCATCATGCATATGCCGGAGTGGGCACTGTATACGGCAATCGAACAGAGACTCTTTCGCGAATATGGGGCTGCATTTACGACCGTAACGGGGAACTTATTGGTGGAAACTACTTTGAAATGCAGGTGGGGGCATCCCGGGTGGCACTGGAAAAGATGGGGTATGAGAAATACAGGGATGTGGCGGCACTACTTCAAATTGATGGCTCAAAGGCAGCATACGGGAAATTGATAAAAAGTAGCAGCAAGCATGTCCAGTTGAAGACCTATCCCTATCAGGATTTCAATTATCGGCACATCAGCCGGGAACTCAGGAAGATGAAGATGTCCTCACTGCTGGTATTTTATCCAAGGAATCGCCGGTATTATCCCAGAAAGCGATTTTATTCCTCCTTCTTGAGTTATGCATCACCGAATCGTGACAAAACCTGCGGGATTGAAAGCTCTATGAATGATGTTTTGAATGGGAAACTGGGGACGCGGAAATATGCCCACAGCCGAATTATCCCTTCTTTCACTGAGCGAAGGCCGGTGGATGGTGATGATGTGTCACTCACGATTGATTCCGCAGTTCAGTTTATTGTGGAGATGGAGTTGAAAAAGCAGGTTCGAAAAATGCGTGCACGGGGTGGTTATGTGCTGGTGACCCGGCCCGATACCGGAGAAATCCTTTCATTTGCGGGATATTATCCCGGAAAAATCGGGCAGGACGTTCTGGGCGTAGCTGCTCGTTTCGAGCCAGGTTCTACAATCAAACCGCTGCTGGCTTCTGTTCTCCTGGACGGCGGTATAGTGTCAACTCGATTTCATGCCTTCTGCGAGAATGGGCGGTATAAACTGGGCAAACGCATCATTCGGGATCATGCTCGGTATGGTGATCTGTCTTTGCCGGAGATTATCTGGCATTCCAGCAACATCGGTGCGGTGAAACTGGGGCGTCTGCTGTCAAACCGGGATTTTTACAACGCACTTCATGGCTTTGGACTGGGCGAAAAAACCGGGATTAAACTGCCCGGTGAAACTGCCGGTGTTTTCCCCAAGCCTGAACATTGGGGAGAAGGAACAAAAGCATCCATGTCTTTCGGATACGGCTTGTCAGTGAATCTGGTTCAGATGGCAGCGGCACTGAACACTGTTGTGAACGGCGGGGTATGGGAACCCCCTCATATCGTGAAGCAGGTGACCCGCCCGGATGGAAAGACTGTGACGCTGAAACGAAGGCAGGCACGGCGCGTTCTCAGTGAACTGACTTCTGCAAAGATGCGGGATATTCTCCGGGGCGTCGTGATGTTCGGTACAGGTAAGGAGGCAGCTTTGCAGGGCGTGGATGTCGGGGGAAAGACCGGAACAACGCGAAAGGTTGTTCGTGGCCGTTATACAAATAGATATTGGGCGTCTTTTTACGGGTTCTTCCCGGTTTCGCATCCGGAAGTGTCCATTTACATTGTAATGGATGAACCGAAGACTGAGCATTACGGTGGTAAGGTGGCAGCGCCGTTGTTTCACAACATTGCCCAGAAAGTCCTGCCCTTATTGATTGATGAGATTGGTGGGATTGATTTGGACATGCGCCTTGCCACAAAAGATGTTTCGGTGACCCCCCACCAGCGGCCTGTTCGAAAGGGCCGGGTTCCGGACCTCAAAGGCCTTGCATTTCGGGACGCGTTGATTCTTGCCCATCAGGCCGGTTACCGGGTCCGTTGTATTGGCCATGGATTTGTAAAATCCCAATCACTGCCTGCCGGCCTTGTCAGCCCCAATGACACAGTAATCCGCCTTGCCGGGAGTTACAGATGAAGGCCAAAGATGTCCTGGACACAGTTTCGGTACAAAGCTCCACTCTTTCACTGGAAGCGGAAGTGGCCGGCCTGTCTATTGACTCAAGGAAATGCCGGAAGGGTGACCTCTTTTTTGCCCGTAAGGGATACAAAATGAACGGTGAAGAGTTTGTCCCTGATGCGATTGAAGCCGGTTGTACGGGAGTCGTTGCCAAGCGGGATTTCACAGGCATTCCCACTGTCGTTGTGGACGATGTAAGGGAAGCCCTTGCCATTTCATCGTTGAATTTTTACAATCATCCGGATACGTCAATCGAAATCATCGGCATTACGGGAACCAATGGCAAAACGACAACAGCCTGGTTTCTTCAGCATATTCTGCATTCCCAAGGACTCTGCGGGCTTTTGTCCACGGTGGAGAACTTTGATGGTAAAGCCCGGAAACCGGCCGTATTAACAACTGAGGAAGCTCACGACATTTGTGCCAGTCTTTCAAAGATGCGAGAAAACGGCTGCAAGCGGGCTGTTATGGAAGTTTCCGCCCATTCAATCAGTTTGAAACGGGTATTCGGATTGAACTTCAAGGTTGGCGTCTTTACGAACCTTTCCCAGGATCATCTTGATTTTTATGGAGATATGGAAAGATATTTTGAAGCAAAAAGCAGGTTCTTTGAGAACCTTGGGCCGGATGCCTGTGCGGTAATAAACATTGATGATCCGGCTGGAGAACGGCTATTGGACAGAGTCCGATGCCGTACAATTACAGTCAGCCCCGCCGGCAGAAACGCGGACATTCGGGTGATGGGTACCCGGTCCGGTCCTGTCGGAGTCATTGTCCTCCTCAATGCGGAAGGAAAAGAAAGGGAAGTGGTTTTGCCGCTTCCTGGCCTGCACAACGCCGCAAATCTGGCCTCCTCAGCCGGTGTTTTGCTTGCCTTACGAATGGACCCATTCAGTTCGCTTTCTTTACTGGCTTCCATGCCGCCCATTCCCGGCCGCATGGAAGCCATCCCTTCCAGCGACGGTGTGCGATACCTTGTGGACTTTGCGCACACTCCTGACGGGCTGGAAAAGGTACTGGGTTCACCGGATATCCATGAAAATGGGCGTGTAATCTGCGTTTTTGGTTGCGGAGGGGACCGTGACAGGGGAAAGCGTCCCCTTATGATGCGGGCCGTTTGCGAAAATGCGGATGTGGTGATCGCGACATCTGACAATCCCCGCACAGAGGGCCAGAAACAGATTTTTGAGGATATGGCGGCTGGTGAAAGTACGGGCAGTCATGTTTTCTATATCGAAGATCGGATTCAAGCAATTAAAGCAGCCATCCGCGAAGCCAGAACCGGAGACGTGGTGATTGTTGCAGGAAAAGGTCATGAACCCTATCAACTTATCGGCAACAGGAAAATCCCATTCAGCGACGCAGAGGAAATTCGCCGGGCATTGAAGGAGGCGGGCCGTGAAAGTCAGTGAACTGGCAAAATATGCCGGGAAATTTCCGGATAATTTTAATGATTGCGAGATTGAGGGGTTTTGTAACGACAGCCGGATTCTGAAAAAAGGCCAGGCCTTTGTGGCGGTAAAAACCAGCTCAGCAGATGGAAATGATTTTTTACAATCGGCGAAAGAGAAGGGTGCTTCGGCTTATATCGCGTCCGCATCTTTGGAAAAAGGTGCTGAAGAATATGAGAACCTTTTTCTGGTAAAAGATCCAGTACGTTTTCTTGGAGATGCCGCCGCCGTCGTACTGAGGGAAAGAGTGGAAACCCGTGTTGCTGTAACCGGCAGTGCGGGCAAAACGACTACGAAAGAGCTGACTGCACTGTTACTGGGACTTTCCGGAGAAACCCTTGCAAGCAAGGGGAACTATAACAACACCATTGGGTTGCCAATGACAGTCCTGGAGCAGTTGGATCATCCGGTCAGATTTTTTGTGACGGAAATGGGAATGAGCTACCCCGGAGAAATTCAAAGACTGGTTCAGATCGTCAGGCCTGATATCCGGGTATGGCTAAACGTACTCACTGCCCACATCGGAAATTTCAAGGGGATTGAAGAATTAAGAGAGGCAAAGGCGGAGATTCTCGCACAGCGGGAGGCAGATGGTATCCTGATTTACAATCATGACGATTTGCTGGTGAAATCCAGGGTGGAATCTGAGGCTGGCCTGAAGTACAGCTTCGGGGCGACGATGGGGGCTGATTTCAGAATTGTGTCATCAAAAATAATGAACCTGGAATCATCTTTACTTGACGCGGAATATGAAGGGAAAATGTATCGTTTTCACCACCATCTGGCCGGAATACACAACAGTTACAATGTTGCTGCCGCTGTGTTGACTGCACTGGTGGCTGGAGTGAAAATCGAATTAATACAAAGGACACTACTTGATTTTCGCCCATTCCATCATCGGGGGCAGTTGATTCAGGCGGGGCCGGTGAGTATTTATGACGATTGTTACAACGCCAACCCGGACGCGATGAAACAGGTATTGTCCATGTTCCATGAAGTGGTATTACCGGGCAGAAAAATAGTTGTGCTGGGTGATATGCTGGAGCTGGGCCGGTCTTCTGTTTCCAGGCATCGGGAAATAGGGGTTTTCGTGACAGGCCTGAGGTTTGACGAGACAGTTTTCTTTGGTGATGAAATGAAGGCTGCGTACGAGAATTGTACAGTAAAATGCAGGTGGTTTGCGGACACGGTTCAGGCTGCGGATTTTGTTACGGAGATTTCTACACCTGGCGACACCGTATTGGTAAAGGCATCACGGGGAATGCATGGCGAAAAAATAATCAACAAATTGAGAGAGAGATTTGAATAGCATGAACGAAATACTCGTGGCCGGAATGGGAAAAAGCGGAGAGTGGGCAGTGCGGCTGGCTTTAGATAACGGTTTTTTCTGTTATGTATATGATGACCGGGACTTGACGATGCAAGGTGAGCTGCCGGAAGACCTTGTGTCAGACGAGCGTGTTGAAATTGTGGAGAATATAGACGAGACACTTCTTAGCAAGGTAAATAAAACTGTCATCAGTCCGGGATTCGGCCCGGCTCATCCGGTGAGGGAAATGGCTGGAAAGGTGGGGCAACAGCTCATCTCTGAAATTGAATTTGCCTCCGGATATTGTAAGGGGAGAGTTTTTGCAGTTACCGGTTCAAACGGCAAAACAACAGTAACCGGATTGACAGCTCACATCCTGGAAACAGCCGGTTTCCCAGCCGTACCGTGCGGAAACTTTGGGACTGCTTTTTCTAAGGCAGTTCTGGAGACAGGTGGAAAAGGTGATTTTGTTGTGGAACTTTCCTCCTTTCAACTTGAACATGTAAAGGAGTTTCGGCCGGATTTTGCTGCTCTTTTGAACCTGACACCGGATCATCTGGATCGGTACCCTGAAGTGGATGAATACTATGTTGCAAAAATGGCTATGTTTCGGAATATGGATGAGAAAACGCCTGCGCTCCTGAATGGAGATGACAGGATAACCGCAGCATACGAAAGGTTTTTTCCGCCGAATACAAAATGGATTGGCCAAGATATTGATTCCTTTGTGCAGATCGTGCCGGACGCGCTTGTCTATCGGGGGAAGAAGTTGATTTCACTTGCTGAAACGAGGCTTCGGGGACTTCACAACCTGTATAATGCCGGGTTCTGTGCGGGGATGTGCCTTCTTGGCGGCGTTTCCCCTGAAAAAGTGCGGGAGGGAATCATCTCTTTTCACCCCATCCCCCATCGCCTTGAGAATGTGGGGGAGAAAAGGGGCATCCAATTCTACAATGATTCAAAGGCAACAAATTTTGACTCGGTGGTGAAAGCCCTTTCCAGTTTTTCTGCTATCCACTGGATTGCCGGGGGACGGTTCAAGGGGGGGGATTTTGGGGAATTGGCAGAAGCCGGGAAAGGAAGGGTGATCGGGGCCTATTTTATCGGAGAGAGTGCAAGCCGTTTCATGAAAAACCTTGGCGGGAGTTTTCCCTGCCGAATTTCTGAGACGCTGGAGCAGGCCGTGTCCGATGCCTGGCGGGCTGCAAAACCGGGAGAAGTTATTTTGCTGGCACCGGGTTGTTCCAGTTATGACCAGTTCAAAAACTATGAGATACGAGGGGATCGATTTCGGGAGATTGCAAATGCGATCAACAATTAAAGGGATTGCGGCTGAAAAAAAAGGGTTCATTATCACCGTTGTAATGCTGGTGGTGTTCGGGATTGTCATTACAATGTCCGCGTCCATTTCAGTGAAAATTCACAACGGAGTGGACATTACCACGAAAATTCTGGTTAACGTACTGGTGTCCATTGTCATGATGGGTTTGGTCATGTGGAAAGTACCGATAGAAAAGTGGAAAAAACAGGGGGTAATTTATCCTGTGGTGGGATTTGTGCTGGTTCTGCTGCTACTTCCCATCATACTGAATATCCGAATTAATGGTGCCTACCGCTGGATTTCCCTTGGGTTCTTCAGCCTCCAGCCTGCGGAGTTGGCCAAAATAGTGGTAGTTGCTTTTCTGGCATACATTTTTTCCACTATGCGTCACCCCCGTCCCACAATGGATGAATTGCTCCCAATTGGCGTGGTCACGGGATTGATTGTTCTCTTCATTTTCATGGAGCGAGATCTCGGCCTTCCCCTTGTCATTGCAGTGACCGTGCTGGCCATGCTCTTTGTTACCCGGACCAATCGGCTGGTTGTGGTGGCACTGATGGTTCTGGGACTGATGTTGTTCGCAGGGGCAGTCATGACGGCACAGCATCGCCGTAACCGCGTAATCCAGTTTTGGGACAGGAAAACAGGCGTAAATACCCTTTCATTTGATAAAATACCGGACGATCAGATCGGGGCGGCTTTGCTGGCGGTCAGTTCTGCCGGGCTGAAAGGGAAGGGGCTTGGGAACAGCGAAACAAAATTCAGTTCCCTCACCGAGGCGCACAACGATTTTGTGTTTTCTCTGATAATTGAGGAACTGGGCCTTTCGGGATTCATTATCGTTGCAATCCTCTTTACCCTGTTTATGGTTTTTGGATTGAGAATGGCGTATACAGCTCAGGGGCGATTTGAGCATTTCTTTTTGATTGGAATGGTCTTTCTTACAATCAGCCAGGCTGTACTGCACATGATGGTGAACGTTGACATGTTGCCGGCAAAGGGGTTTGGTTTACCATTCATCAGCTACGGTGGTTCCTCAATGGTGTCTCACATGATGATGGTTGGGTTGGCAATGACAGTGAAATTGAAGGGAGAAGAATGA
>QMQE01000070.1 GCA_003650445.1 Acidobacteriota bacterium
ATGAGGATGACATCAAATTACCGGAAGACAAGTACAAAACACTGAAATTCAACCACAAAGATAATAAGGAAGGGAAGTACCGCTTCCGTATCCAGGTGGCCCCGGATGACTGTACCGGTTGCGGCGTTTGTTTTACTGTCTGCCCCGGGAAAAGAGGAAACAAGGCTCTGACCATGGTTCAGAAAGAAACCATTCTGGAACCCCTCAGGGAAAGCTACTCCGAATTCATGACGCATCGGTATTCCCCCGAAGAATTCATCAGTGACAAAACAATCCGGACAGCCATGCTGGAACAGCCCCTCCTTGAGTTCTCCGGTGCCTGCCCCGGCTGCGGTGAAACCCCTTATGTCAAGCTGATGACGATGCTCCAGGGTGACCACGCGATTCAGGCAAACGCCACAGGTTGTTCTTCCATCTGGGGTGGCACGGCACCTACTATCCCGTTTTGCCGGAACAGCCGCGGAGAAGGCCCGGCGTGGGGCAATTCCCTCTTTGAAGATAACGCGGAGTACGGCCTCGGTATGCGCCTCTCTGTGGACCATCTCAACGGCATCGCCTTTGAGTTGCGGGAAAAACTCCTTGCGGCAGACGGCACCAAGGGGGAAGTTAAAGAAGCCCTGAATGAAGTAGCGCCGCTGGATGAACAGCGGGGGAACCGGGAAAAATTTAATCAGACACGGAACGCCGTGGACAAACTGAAAAAACTCCTTGCAGGATATCCGGAAGACAGCCTGGAAGGACAGCTTCTGGAAAATATCAGTTACCTCAAATATAAAGCGGTCTGGATTGTCGGTGGCGACGGATGGGCCTATGACATTGGCTACGGCGGCCTGGACCATGCTCTGGCATCCGGCCAGGACATCAACGTCCTCGTACTTGACACCGAAGTGTATTCCAACACCGGCGGACAGCGCTCCAAGTCCACCTTTATGGGTGCCGTTGCAAAATTCGCCGCGCTGGGAAAAGAAGTTCAGAAGAAGGACCTTGGCATGATGGCCATGTCCTATGGCAACGTCTATGTGGCATCCGTATCCTTTGGCGCCAACATGAACCAGACGCTGAAAGCCATGCGGGAAGCGGCCTCTTACCCCGGCTCTTCCATCATCATTGCTTATTCCAACTGCATTGAGCATGGTTTCAACATGGAAAAAGGCCCCGAACACGCAAAACTGGCGGTGGATTCCGGTTATTGGATGCTGTACCGCTACAACCCCCTCCTTGCGGCGGAAAAGAAAAATCCCCTGCAAATCGACAGCAAAGAACCCACGAAATCACTGAAAGATTTCTATGCCGGGCAGCGGCGGTTCAAAACCCTGATGGAAACCCATCCGGAAATCGCGGAAAATTATCTTGAAGATGCTTCCCGCTTTGTTCGCAACCGGTACCGGTATTACAAACACCTTGCCGAAATGTCCTACGAGGATTTTGAAGCATAATCCGATTTGTTCGGAATCACCGACGGGGCCGGAATTCCGGCCCCGTTTTTTTACACCTGATACGGGGGCCTGCTTTATGAAAATTGCCGTTGACCTTCATTCCCACTCCGGCTATTCCGGCGGTGTGGGTAAAATCCGATTATCAGACATTGCCGAAACAATGCGGCTGAAGGGAATCAATGTATTTGGCACCGGAGACTGCCTTCACCCTGCCTGGAATGCAAAACTCAAAGAAAAACTGAAAGAAACGGACAATGGGATATACCGACTTTCCGGATTCCCCGGGGCAGGATTTATCCTGCAAAATGAAATGGTACTCACAGCCGCCCTGTTTCCTTCTTCCAAAACCCGGAAATCGGTTCATATGGTCTTCCTGTACCCAAACTTTCATGCTACGGAAATTGTAAGTCAATTGCTTGAGAAATATGGTGTCAAAAATACCATTGGACGTCCTTTTGTCAAACTGGAATCTCCGAGTGCTGTCAGTGAGTTTCTGCAAAATATAATGGAAGCCGCACCCGGCACATTGGCATTTCCCGCCCACGCCATGACTCCGGATGGAATCTACGGTTCTCACAACCCAGTAACCTACCTCGAAGAATTTTTCGGTGATTACGCAAAACAAATCCGTCTCATTGAAACCGGGCTCAGTGCGGACCCGGAAATGCTGGACAGAATTCCGGAATGCCGGACCCTTAATTTTATCAGCAACAGCGATTGTCACTCAGCGGCATTAAACCGAATCGGAAGGGAATTTACCGTTCTTAATGTGGATACACCGGACTATTCCGGTATCCGAAAAGCTCTCACCGAAACCGGCATCACCGCGACTTTTGAGTTTAATCCCCGGGAAGGAAAGTTTTTTGCCACCGGACACAGAAAAGGCAAAGAAGGCCATTCGCAGAAAAGTTTCCGCCTTGAAAAGGGTGAAATTCCCAGCCGCTGCCCCGTCTGCGGCAAAGCTCTGACAATCGGCGTTGCCGACCGGGTCAACCAACTGGCAGAATCCCAGAAAAAACAGATTGCCCTGAAATCCCCTCACCGGAATTTTTATCACCTGATTCCGCTGGTTGAAGTTATTGCGGCAGGCTTGGGACAAAAATCAGTGTCGGGGAAAAAGGTACTTAGCCTGTACCGAATCTGTGTACAAGAATGCGGAAATGAAGTTTCTCTCTGGCAGATGAAATCGCCGGAATTGGCTGAACGCTTATGGAAAATTCCTGAATCCGTACTGGCTGCTATTTTATCTGTTCACGAAGGCAAATTTACCTTTGACCCGCCGGGCTATGACGGGGAATACGGAAAACTGAAAATCCTGCAAAACTGACTCTATTTTTGAAAAATGCCTGCTTACGCCAGGTATTGATGTAGCATTCCCGGCTGATTTGAATAAATCCGAACCGTCATCTTACCCGTGTAACGAATGAAACGCTGTTTGGATTTGACCAGTTCATCAGCCGGGGCGATTATCTGAACATAGGGGCCACCGAACCAGCCCCTTCCCTCGCTCACTTCCCAGTGACCGCACGCTTTTCTTGGAATATCAATGAACAGCTTTCCAAATTGGAAGAGCTGAATCCCATTGTTGTTCACCACCAGTCCGAGACTTGATATCTGGCTTTTCCCCATTACCCTCAACATAACAGACGCATTGGCCTCCGTATAAACAGGCATCAAATTGTTTAATACTTCCAGCCCCGGTAATCGCCCCAACCGCTTGCTCACCGCCCCGGACAATAAAACTGCCAACAGGCCGATACCCACCGGCAGAAACAGGAAAAACAAAATAGGCTGGCAGAAAACAAAATAACCTTCCCTGCAGACAGAATTCAAATCTTTTTCAAATTGAAGCCCATGGAGCGGCTTCCCATCCGCCTTCAGAGAA
Source organism: Acidobacteriota bacterium (assembly GCA_003650445.1). Classification (GTDB taxonomy): domain Bacteria; phylum Acidobacteriota; class Holophagae; order Thermotomaculales; family Thermotomaculaceae; genus UM-FILTER-49-7. The sequence goes on from QMQE01000070.1 coordinate 3,322, forward strand.
GAAACCATTCTGAAAAACAGCTTCGCATAGCTCGCGAGGGAATGGCCAGTGGAGAAAGAAAGCCAGTAGGAAATGTTCTTATCACTAAAAAAATAAGTAAAAACACGTCCCTTGCCCCGGGTACGGATTACCAGCACGCCGGGCACATCAGCACTTATGTTTTTTGCAAACCAGAAGCTTCCCTTCGCGCGGTATATGGCGGTATGAGCCGGAAATTGTTTCATAGAAAAATAACGGATTGCGGCCTTTTGAAAATCTTTTGATGAGGCAGGGGAAGTAGCCAGTTCCAGGGTACCGACCCCCTGGTTTTTAAAAGTTGAGACATGCCAGCCGTTACGATCTCCGGTAAGGGCCGGGCCAAATTCCCAGGGAATCCCGACAGTAAGCTCCCCAAAAGGAACCGGATGAAAATCAAACTTTGTCGCCTGGCCCTCAATCTGATGCAAAACAAGATATACAACCCCGGTGGCCACAAACATAATCAGTATCACCAGAAACTGCACTTTTTTCCCGATTTTCATTCTTGTCTCCAACAGGAATTCACACCATTGCCATTTTACAACTACAGCTACCCATCCGGCCGTTCTCCCAATTTACCCCGCAAGGAACAAATCCATTCAAAAACTCCTGAGGGGAATCCCCGACGGTGCAGCCTTACGGGTTTTCATTCCCTCAGGGAGAGCAAACATGGCAGCATCACAAGGTACAGTCTTAATCTTAAGCAGAGTTTGCCGATTAACCGTCACACCATTATTCAGGCGGACATTGCTTACAATCCTTCTGGGAAATCCGTTGGCATGCCCGATTAAATCGAGGAAATCCTCATTTTTAGTAAAAAAAGACATAAACTGATTAAACCTCTCCTGGTCCTTTTTCTCCACCTTCTCCGGTAGCCAGACAGTAGTCGTTGAATTCATGAACTCACCGGGAAGCTTGGCTTCAAAGCAAGCCACGCCCTGTACAACTTTCCGATTGCCTGTTCTCTTGAAAATCACCTGAGGAAAGATTAATTGACCACTATTGTCCATCAAGCCATACGCCATCAGAAACTGCTGATAAAACGGCTGATTGTCATCAAAAGTGTATTCAATGGCCTCATTTGTCTTCGTATTCACCTTCCAGGCAAGGCCTTTCTTTCTGTCAAAAAGCAGAAATAAGTCTGAAGAAAGCTCGATCCGCATTGCATCCCCACAGACCGTAATAACCTCTTTATAGTCGTGGCTGGAACCGGATATCACCTTCACCAAATATGTGGCTTGAAACCCATCCCTGGAAAAACCAAACCCGGCCGCAACAAGAAAACCAACAAGAATCAGAATTCGTTTCATAACTCGAATTTCACTCCCCGCACATAAACTGCATTGGATTTCATTTCCTTCAGTTTAGGCATCTGCTTGAATGCAATATCGAACTGCTCTTTTGCACCCTTTTTATCCCCCAGTTCCCTCAGACAAAGCCCCATATTGTAATGGGCTTTCGGAGAATACCTGGAATACTTGAATTCTTCTGAGTAATAAGCGAGTGCCTTATTGTATCGTTTTAACAGATAACACACGTTCCCCAGATCCATCCCCTGGCCGGGATCGGGATGAATTGTGTGCTGTTCTTCCAGAGCGATTAAAGCACCGCCAAGTTTTTTCTGCTTCACCAGATAGGTTGCATATGTCTCGTACACAAACGGGCTGATAATTGAGAGTGTAAAAGCAGTCTGGAACAATGTATGTGCTTCTGCCTTTTGGCCCTTATTGTAAGCGCCAAGAGCGTCCTGGGAAAGAACAATTGCCTTCTTGGTAGCCTCATCCAACTGCTGGGTATACGCATTTTTCATCAGGTTTGCCAGGGGATTTGATGGGGCCAGGCGCGTCGCCTTATTTACAGCCTCCCTCGCCTTTGCATAGTCTTTCAAACCGATATAGATGGCAGAAAGAGTTACATAATTCTGGCCGTTGTCCGGGTCTTCTTCGATTTTCTGTTGAACCAACTTGATTCTGGCATTAATTTTTTCAAGATTCTTCTTAATGTCTTCCAGCCTTTTCTCAGTCTGAGCGCGTCCCGGAGCTTCATTCAGAATCCTTTCACAGACAGCCTGAGCTCTGGGCAATGCCCCGATTAACTGCAGGCCCTCAGCTGTTGCATCCATCAGGTCCAGATTATTCGGATTGTCCGCAAGGCCCATAAAAGCGGTACTGTAATATTCCGGAATTCTTTGCTCTTCTTTCAATTTTGTCAGCTTCTGCATCAATGCGTCAGGAACTCCACCTGCCATCACAACTGCAGAGCATAAGATTGCTACCATTATTACTGAAAAACGTTTCATCCTGTCCTCCTGTTATTTTCATCTGTTGCTTTGATCCATTCACAATCAATACAAATTATATGCCACCGGCACGGATATATTTTCAACCTTCCCGGATTCCGTTTTCATTCGGATATTCAGTTTACCTGTGCCATACCCTTTTTTCATCTTTTCCGGAATACTCTCCAGCATTACCCGAATCCCATCTTCCATCGGCTCTGTCCCTGTAATCCGCACAAAGGGCACATCACAACTCATTTTTTCAACCTTATAGTTACCGTCCGACCATTTCAGGCCTAGAGACCGCACCGCCTTCGTACCTGCGCGAATCCCCATGAACAGTACATGGCCCGGCTGAACTTTCACTTCCCGCATCAGGTGTACAATCACCCGATAATACACCGGCTTTTCCATACCTGACAGATAGAAAAGGACCGTATGCTCTCCCGCACATTCCTCACCGGTGGCAGTAATTTCCACTTCTGTTTTGGAATTTTGCTTCAATGAAATACACGGTGTCTCGCTCTTCATACGTTCAATGGTAAATTTCTTGCCCTTGATATTTGTGGAAAGATCAACTTCCCGTATTGCCTTTCCGTCAAAATTGCGAATTTCCAGAACAGATGGGGAAAAAGAATATGCCTTTACCACATTCACATTTATAAGGAGAATATATTTGTACGGTTCATCAGTCTTCACCGTTACGACCTTCTCCTCATGCCCCTCAAATAACCCACTATTGAAGGTAATCCTGATTTTCGTTGTCTCACCGGGAGCAAGAACTGTTTTATCCGGCACCGGCACTGTACATCCGCAATTTGCCCGCACCTCAAGCAACTTTATCGGGTGGTCTGATTTATTTGTCACCTGCGGTTCCCAATGAACTATTTTGTGTTGGAGAAGTTTTCCGAAATCATGAGACATCCGGTCAAATTGAAGCCCGCGACTCATGGCAGGAACAGACAGAATCAGCAAGAAAAATACAAATCGGCGCATTACGCTCTCCTAAAACAGAAACTTAATGTGTTCATAAATGTGTTTCGCGAGATCTGCCTTCGAAATGTCAGATACCGGGCCATCATGCTGACTGAAATAATCTGCAATTGCAAAGGAAAGGTGATCAATCAGTACTTCATCCACATCAAGATTTACCAATTTCTCCGGCTGATGATTTTCAATCTGCTTCCGGATTTCATCAAGTAACTGAGTGTACTTATCTGAAAGTCCCAATGAGCCTGCCGCGTCCCGGATTTTCCCGTACACACGGAGTTTCATATCAACATCTGAGAGAAAACGGGCCGTTTCACTACCCGGTGAACCTGTACCCTCTTCCCAATTCTCAACTTCCTTTACCGAAACACCGACAAGTTTTGCGAACTCTTCCACTGACAAGCCCAACTCCTTACGTACTCTCGAATACATGAAAGTCCTCCTTATACAAATTTAATGACGTTTCTATGCCGTCAATAGTTTAATGTTATTGTTAGAAGTTTACAACAGACAAAATATCCCTTACCATAGGCATTGAAAACTGAATTAAGGGGATAAGTATGATCAGAAAAAAAATCCAACTGACCGCCATTATGATGATCCTCCTCATCATCACACCGTACGGGGCGTTTGCACAGGCAAACGGCCCTGCCAGTGCGCAAGCTGAAACAGCCGCAGTCACAACAAAAACTCAAGTATCTCAGGAAGTTGAAAAAAGCAAAACGAAAGTTGTAGAACAGGCAGAGTCTTCAGATGAAAAACTGGGAACAGAGCTCCCTCTCTGGAGCATCATTCCATTTATTGGCATTCTCCTGTCCATCGCCCTTTTCCCGCTTCTGGCACCTCATTTCTGGCACCATCATTTCGGCAAAGCCAGCGCCTTCTGGGCACTCCTCTTCGCCATCCCCTTTCTATTCGTATTCAAGGGTGAAGGACTGCATGAAATCCTCCACATCTATTTAATAGATTACATTCCATTTATCATTCTGCTATGGTCCCTTTTCACCGTCTCCGGCGGCATTCTGGTGAGGGGCGACCTGGTGGGGAAACCCTCCACCAACCTGATTTTCCTTCTGATTGGAACCTTTCTTTCCTCCTGGATCGGGACCACCGGCTCCGCAATGGTACTGATCCGCCCCTTGCTCAGGGCAAACGCCAATCGAAAAAACAAAACCCACATCGTTGTTTTCTTCATCTTCCTTGTGGCAAATATCGGCGGTTCCCTGACACCACTGGGAGATCCACCCCTCTTTCTGGGCTTCCTCCACGGAGTCCCCTTCTTTTATACATTCCATCTCCTGCCGGACCTTGGTGTTGCATCGGCAATTCTGCTCTCAATTTTCTACCTCATGGACCGCTACTACTACGCCAGAGAAAAACCGGAAGACATTGTGGTTACCGGTACCAAGCCCTTTTCCATTGCGGGAAAACGAAACTTTATCTTTCTTCTCGGTATCATCGGAGGCGTCCTCCTCAGCGGATTCTGGAAAGCCGGTACCGTACACATTTTTGGCGTACCTATGGCAATTCAGAACATGGCACGGGACAGTCTCCTCATCATCATGGGGCTTTTGTCCATGAAATTTACGCCAAACAACTGGCGGAAGGAAAATGGCTTCTCCTGGTTTCCCATCCTTGAAGTTGCCTTCCTTTTCGCAGGTATTTTCATGACCATTATCCCGGCACTGGCAATTCTTCGAGCCGGAACCGACGGCGCATTGGCCTTTCTGATTCGCGCGGTTCAGGAACCCCATCACTATTTCTGGGTCACTGGCGCCCTTTCATCCTTCCTGGACAATGCCCCGACATATTTGACCTTCATGAACAGTGCACTGGGACAGTTCTATGCCGGTATCCCGGAATCCCAGGCGGTTCACCAGCTTATTGCCGAACACCATATCTATCTGAAAGCCATATCCGTAGGCGCGGTCTTTATGGGAGCCAACACCTACATCGGTAATGCCCCCAACTTTATGGTGAAGTCTATTGCGGAAGAAAACGGCGTACCCATGCCCAGCTTCTTCGGCTATATTTTCAAATACTCTCTGCCCATCCTGATTCCAACATTTCTTATCATTCAGTTGATTTTCTTCCCATGATCTGCATATCTTTCCCGAGCCGGTTTTCCGGCTCGGGAAAGAAGTACAGACAATGTTGAGGTTAAGGTTTAGTCCGGAAAGGGAATGAGCACTTCCCTTCCCTATCTTTGCTCAACCTCAACCTTGTCTGTACTTGCCTTTTACTTGCTTACTTTCTTTTAAACAATTTTTCGATTTCGGAGAGAGTCAGTTTCAGGATAACCGGGCGGCCATGGGGACAGTAATACGGATTCTCCGCCTGAAACAGATCTGCAATGAGTCGGGTCATTTCGACATGGCCAAGGGGATGGTTGGCTTTGATTGCGGCTTTACAGCCGATAAGGGCCGCCACGTCACGGTAAAGGCTTTTCACGTCCGTCTCTCGGCCTTCTGCAATCATACTGACAAGTTCCAGAAATGTGGCGGCAATCTGGCCCGTTGGCACAAAAACCGGACTCGCCGTAATTTTAACCAGGCCATCTCCAACCACATCAACCGAGTACCCTGCCTTTTCAATCAACTGTCCACGTTCCTGAACCGATGCCATCAGTTCCGGCCCGACGTTGGCAGTTTCCGGGATTACAAGCCGATTTCGCTCAATGCCGTTTTCCCAGATATTTTTGAGCGCCTGTTCAAAAAGAATTCGTTCATGCGCCACATGCTGGTCAATGATGTACAACTCCCCCTCCCGCTCCACCAGGATATACGTTTCCTGAAACTGTGCCAGCACGGTAAAGGATGCCGTTACCACTGGCCTGGATTCATCTTGAAATTCGGCAAAACGTAGTGACGGGAGTTGTTCCGACACCTGCCAGCTACGTGAAAAGGAGGAATTATGATTGTCTCCCTTCATCTGCCCTCCCTGCCAGCCGGGCGATTCCGGTGCAAAAGTGGCGAGGCGTTCCCGTCCCTGCTGATAGAACACGGCGGGTGCCTGGCGGCGGGAATAGAGGGCATTCAAACAGCAGGTTTTCACCGCATTGTAAACCTCAGACTGATGGCGGAACCGGACTTCCAATTTGGACGGATGAACATTCACATCCACCATTTCAGGCTCTACGGTCAATTTAATAATTACCTGAGGGTATCCTTTAATATGGGCGGCGGACTGGCGATAAGCTGCCAGCATCCCACCGGATACGGTTTTATCCCGGATAAATCGCCCGTTCAACAGGAAAAACTGCTTCAATGGAGACCTTAGATTGTGTTCCGGTGGCAAAAGGAATACGGATACTTCAATACCGGGCTCTGTCAGCTCCGCCGATGCGGGGTCTTCCCCCAGCACCTGACGTGCCCGGTCGAAAAGCCCCAATCTTTCCGAAAAAGCATAGGTCTGTTTACCATTGTGAGTCAGAAAAAAGGAAATATCCGGATTGGCCAATGCATACGATGTGACCATACGGGCCACTCGACCATATTCTGTTTCCACCGTTTTCAGGAATTTCTTACGGGCCGGTACATTGAAAAACAATGAGCCGATCTCAATGGTCGTACCCGGTTCCAATGGCCCCCGAACCACCTTTTTCAATACCCCACCTTCCATGGACAAAATAGTACCTTCTGACTCTCCTTTCTGACAGGTGGAAAGGCGCAACCGGCTCACCGAAGCGATGGATGGAAGCGCTTCCCCGCGAAACCCCAGCGTCGCTACTCCGAGAAGATCCTGCTCGGAATTGATTTTGCTGGTAGCATGACGCTCAAATGCCAGCATGGCATCGTCGTATGCCATGCCGCAGCCGTTGTCAATTACTGTTATATTGAGTTTCCCACCATTTTTCAACAAAACACGGATACTCGTCGCACCGGCATCAAGCGCGTTTTCAATCAGCTCCTTTACGACGGACTCCGGGCGTTCCACCACTTCCCCGGCAGCAATCCGATTGGCAACAATGTCCGGCAGCACGCGTATGGTCGTCATCTTTCCTCCCGAGTCCCCCTCCCCGCATTATTGCAGATTCAGCCCGCCCTTCCAACCGGCAATTATGGGGGAAGTGTTCTGTTCGCCTTCGGTGCCCGTGTTCGGTGTTCTGACCGGAGGGGGGTGAGCATCCGCTCCCTCCCCACAATGGAGCTGCGGAATTGTATACCTTTAACCGGAAAATTTAGTCCTGGCTGCTTCGCAGACCGGAGGAGAGGGGAAGGATTATGTACTTGTCCCTATTTCTTTCACTCAGATGCCGCATGAGGCTTTCTTCCGAGAACAACGTGGTACACTTTGAATTGGAATTCACCTTTGTGATTAGCAGAAACACAGCAGGGAATGGCCTGACCCCCTTCTGTCGATGAGTAATGGGTGACAAAAAGACAGGGAATGGCCAACTCTCTGATTTTTCTTACCCCTACCCCTACTCCTACTTCTTATTCTGCCACCCACGCCCACTCGCAACACCCACTCTAAAAGTACCGTTGAGCTTGCTCATAAGGGATGCTTCGGGGAAAGTTCCGTGCTGCCGCTGATGGCGGCAGTGCGGGTTCCAGTGACCCAAAAGCCAAACCCCCTCTGAACTTTGTGTCCTTTGTGCCC
>QMQE01000071.1 GCA_003650445.1 Acidobacteriota bacterium
CCATGTGGGCCATTCCTCTCCTCACCTTCCTCGTGGCGGCGGCCATGAGCTTTGCCACCGGGACATCCTGGGGCACCATGGCGATTACTTATCCGCTGCTGGTTCCCGTGGTAATCGGGACTCCTTACCTCTACCCCACCATCGCGGCGGTATTGTCCGGCGCGGTGTTTGGTGACCACTGCTCCCCCATCTCTGACACCACGATTATGTCCTCTATGGCATCGGCCTGTGATCACGTGGATCACGTGCGTACCCAGATTCCCTATGCCCTCACCACAGCCGTGACGGCGCTGTTTCTTGGCTATCTGCTCCTTGACCTCCATATCCCAGCCTGGCTCATTTATCCCATCGGCGGCGTCGGGATGTGGCTGGTACTGCGCTTTCTCGGCAAAAAAATCCCCGACGTTTTCCCCGCTGGAGGAGAAGCAGCTGAGGCGCCGGATGTCAGATGATACCTGTTGAGAGTTAAATGAAGATGGAAAGCTCTTATCCCTATCTTCACCTGGCCTTCCTTTCTTTGTCTGAACTTTGTGTCTTTGAGACTGTGTGTTAAATTCTTTCCCCTTCTTCCTCAGCAAGCACCTCTTTCACCACTTTCATAAAGGTTTCTACGAGGTTTTCTTCGCCGGTTTTGGCTACGAGCTTGCCTTTCTTGTAGATTCCGGCGTAGCCCCTGGCGCCACAGAGTGCCACATCCGCTTCTTTAGCCTCTCCCGGGCCGTTTACGGCGCAGCCCATGACGGCAACGGTAATGTTTCCGCCCAGTTTTTCCACTTCTTTTTCGATGATGGGGGCATATTTCCGAATGTTGAAGTCCAGGCGCCCACATGTGGGGCAGGATACGAATTTTGGAACGTCGGGCAACAGGCCCAGTGCACGGAGAATTTCCCGGCCGGCAAGTACTTCCTTAACCGGGTCCGCGGTGAGGGAGACCCGGATGGTGTCCCCGATACCGTCGAGAAGCAGTGCACCAATACCAATATAAGATTTTATCAGTCCGGTATGTTCGGTTCCCGCCTCGGTGACCCCGATGTGCTGGGGATAACCGAAGCGCTTTGCAAAGAGGCGGCAGGCAGCCACGGTGCGCGCCACGTCGGAGGCTTTCAGGGAGACTTTGATGTCGGTGAAGTTCAGTTCTTCCAGGTAGCGAATATGTCTTGCGGCACTTTCCACCATTGCTTCCGGTGTCGCTCCGTATTGTTCCAGCAGTTCTTTTTCCAGCGAACCGGCATTGACGCCGATGCGGATAGGGATTCCGGCTCCGGCGCAGGCTTCTGCTACCGCCTTCACCCGTTCCCGGCTTCCGATGTTTCCGGGGTTGATTCGAAGGCCGCAGACCCCGTTTTTTACTGCTTTCAGCGCCAGTTTGTGGTCGAAATGAATGTCCGCGATGATGGGAAGCGGGGATTGGGGAACGATTTCTGCCAGGGCATCCGCAGCTTTACAGTCCGGTACCGCTACCCGGACAATATCGCAGCCGGCTGCGGAGATTTCCCGGATCTGTGCGACAGTTTCGTCCACATTTCGGGTATCGGTTTTGGTCATGGTCTGGACCGATATGGGGCTTCCTCCTCCGATGGTTACCGATCCGATATGGACGATACTGGTTGGCATTTTTTCTTTGCCTCTTTTCTTTCTACCAGCCGATGTTCAGATTCTTCAGAACGTCGCTGATCACGACAATTACCATTAACGCAACAAGGAGGAAAAATCCGACGGAGGTAATTTTTTCTTTCAGGTTGAAGCTGAAGTCACGCCGACGCACCGCTTCAAGTGTCAAGATGGTGATGTGCCCGCCGTCCAGCATGGGGATTGGCAAGAGGTTGAAAATACCAAGTTGCAATGAAATCATGGCCATGAGGTAGAGGAAGGAAAGGGTTCCGCTGCGGGCCGCCTGTCCGGATAACCGGGCGATGTCCACCGGGCCGGATATGCTGCGGATAGACAAATGCCCTGTGACCAGTTTTCCCAGAACGGAAAAGGTTAAAGCGGTAATGCGGCTGATATCTTTCCCACTTTGAATCAAAGCTTTGCCGAATCCCAATTTGATCAGGCGGTAGGGTTCTTCCAGATAAACACCGATTTTGTGTTTTCCGGGTTCCCCTATGGGCGTTACGGTAATCGGTATTTTTCTGCCGGAACGGTTGACAACGAGTTCAATGGTTTTTCCAGGTGTCTTTTCAATGGTAGATTGGCATTGTTCAATACCGCTGATAATGGGTTTCCCGTTGACTGACAGGATTTCATCCCCTTTTTTCAGTCCGGCTTTTTCTGAGGGGGAATTTTTCAGGAGAGCCTGAATGTGAACCGGCCGATAGGGAAAAACCCCGAGGAAGCCTGCGTCGTCCCGGCCTTTTGAAATAAGTTTTACCGGGAGGGTGAGAAGCCTTCCGTCCCGGTCCACCACCAGTTTCGCTTCATGGTTCGGGTTGGTGGCGACGAGCAATTGAAGGGCGCTCCAGCTTTTGACCCGGATTCCGTCGAAGGAAATAACCCTGTCACCGGTTTTCAGATTGGCAACAAACGCGGGAGAAGACGGGTCAATAGCACCCACCACCGGTGTGGAGGAATGCCACAGGGGTTCCGCGCGCTGCACCATGTTGATGGCGGTAAGGAGAAAAAATGCCAGAATGATATTGAAAGCAGCTCCCATCAGCAGAATGATGAACCGCTGCCAGCGGGGTTTCAGGTTGAAGTTTCCCGGTTCTTCCACTTCGGCATCTTCGGGGTTTTCCCCCAGCATAGCAACATAACCGCCAAGGGGGATCAGGGAAAACTGATATTCGGTTTCTCCCTTTTTAATTGAAAAGAGTTTTTTGCCAAAACCGATGGAAAATACTTTCACATTAACTTTAAAGAGTTTTGCCATGAGAAAATGCCCGGTTTCATGAATGAGGATCAGTATCCCCAGCATAATGGCCATGGCAACTATGTTTCCAAGATATGGGATGCTAAAAAAGCCCACTTCTTACCTCCGTTTCTGTTTGTTTTCTTACGCGATTATCCAGTTCTACGACCTCCTCCACCGTGTGCGGATGGGGGACGTCAATGCGATTCAGCATGTGTTCAATAAGGGACGGAATTCCGGTAAAAGAAATTTCTCCTGCCAGGAATGCCCGTACCGCGACTTCGTTGGCACCGTTGAGTACGATTCTTTCGGCGGCACCTGCTTCTCCACAACGATACGCTAAGTCAAGGCAACGAAAAGTTACCCGGTCCGGGTCGTGAAAATCCAGGGAAAAGCTTCCTTCCAGGGGGAAACGGAATGCCTGGTTTTCCGGCCGCCCGGGATAGTATAACGCATATTGGATGGGAAGTTGCATGTCTGCTATGCCAATCTGTGCCAGAATGGAGCCATCCCGGAATTCCACCATGGAATGGACCACTGACTGGGGATGAACTTTGACACGTATTTTTGAATAGGGAAGCTGAAAAAGAAAATGAGCTTCAATTACTTCCAGTCCTTTGTTCATCAACGTGGCAGAGTCAATTGTCACCTTGCTGCCCATGGACCAGGTCGGATGATTCAGCGCTTCGTTGACGGTAACGGACTGAAGTTGTTCATGTGTCAGGCCAAAAAAAGGCCCACCGGACGCAGTGAGAATCAGGGACTCAATTTCTTTTGGCTTACCTGCCCGGAGGCACTGGTGAATCGCATTGTGCTCGCTGTCCACCGGAATGATTTCGGTTCCTGTTTCGGCACATTCCTGCCGGATGAGATCGCCCCCCGCCACGAGGGATTCCTTGTTGGCCAGGGCGACGCGTTTGGCATGGCGGATGGCATGAATAGTGGGCAGCAATCCGGCTGTGCCTACAATGGCGGACACTGCAATGTCGCAATCCAGCTTCAGTGCGGTGTCAAAGGGAAGAAACTCGGTTCCCGGGCTGTTCTTTTTCAGGAAACGCCTCAAATCCGGGACCTTATCAGAATCATAAATCGAAACAAAATGTGGATGGCATTCCTGGATCTGTTCTTTGAGCTTTTCCAGATTTCTGCCTGCGAGAAGCAGGTTTACTGAAAAGGCCCCGCCACTGCCACGGACAATCTTTAATGTACTGGCCCCGATGGAACCGGTGGAGCCCAGGATGTTGATACTCTTTTGCATTTTACATGAAATAAATGAAATAATAGTACATCAATGGTGCGCTGAGAGCGAAGGAATCCAGGCGGTCTAAAAGGCCCCCGTGACCGGGAATCAAGCCGGCACTGTCCTTGATACCGGCGCGTCGTTTCCACATGGACTCGATGAGGTCTCCCATGATGCCCGTGATGCCGACCACCAGTCCGATGACAATCACATCCTGCCAGGAAAGCCGGGTAAAAAACCAGAACTTGGCAATGGTGGCACCGGCAAAATTGAATACCAGATTCGCAATGGCCCCCTCAATGGACTTGCCCGGACTGATTTTCGGTGCCAGTTTATGCTTTCCGAAAAGGGAACCGAAGAGATAGGCCCCGGTATCCCCAAGCCAGACCACAATGAACAAGGTGAACACCAGGTCCGCCCCCATTCCGGGATAGCCGTGGTAAGCATGGGCATCCGAACTCTTCAACGCCACCATGTAGGCGGCTGGAATGCCCAGATACAAAACCCCGAGAAAGGTCAGGGCAGTGGCTTCCAGGGTGGACTGAATCTCTCTGTCAACGAGCAGAGAATAGAGCATTACGATTACAAACCCTGCGGACAGCACCAGGTGGGCGGGAATGGTTGGCATCAGGAATGAGGCAGCCAGTGCTGCCATCATCAGAAAGGCGGGGACAGAGTAAAACCCCTTTCCCAGTTTTCCCGCAAGGCTGTGGAACTCAAAGGTGCCGAGAAAGAGAACCAGTATAATCAGGGAAAAAAAATACCCAACGGGGAGGTACTTGACGATGTAGAAAAACAGGGGAACGAAAATCAGGGTTGTTGTTGCCCTGAGTGCAAACTTTCTGGGATTAATTGCCATCAATGCCTCCATATCGCCGCACCCGTCCCTGAAAATCCAGCAGTGCCGTCAGCATTTCGGTGCTGTCAAAATCAGGCCACAGAACGTCGGTAAAGTATAATTCGGTATATGCCATTTGCCACAATAAAAAGTTGCTGATACGCTGTTCGCCGGAAGTTCGAATTAGCAGATCCGGGTCCGGAATACCGCTGGTGTAAAGATGCTGTTCAAAAACCCTTTCGGTCAATTCATCGGGGTGTAAATGCCGTGCCAGAAGGCTCCTTGTTGCCTGCAGTATTTCCTTTCGCCCACCATAATTCAATGCCACATTGAATTGGAGCTGTGAGTTTTCGCTTGTTTCGCTTTCCACATGGTGAATTCCTTCTTGAATTGGCTTCGGGAGAAGGGAAATATCTCCCAATGCCCGCATCCGGATGCCCTTGTCCATGAGCCTTGCCAGCTCAATTCGCATGAACTGGCGAAGCAGGGTCATCAAGACACTGACCTCCAGCGGGGGCCGGGTCCAGTTTTCTGTGGAAAAAGCAAAAAGTGTAATGGTTCCGATACCCAGCTCCAGTACCGTGTCCAGGGCATTTCGAATCGCCTGGACACCGGCCTTGTGCCCCTTGGCTCGGCTCAAGCCCCGTTTCTTTGCCCATCTGCCGTTTCCGTCCATGATTATGGCCACATGGGCCGGCAGCCTTGAAGCGTCCAGCTTTTCCCACAGGCCTTTCTGGGCAGCTGTAGCGGTGCTTGGCGCCTGCATCAGAAATCCCTTTCCGTAATAAAAGTGCAGATTTTCCGAAACACGCCGGTATAACGGTCTTCGGGAAAACGGTCCAGCAGTTGCAATGCCTTGTGGATGTGGCTTTTTGCCAGTTGAATGGTTTCCGCCAGGAAACCCTCTTCCCGGAGTTCCCGGGTGAGGGTACGGCCGTCTTCCGGCAAAATGCCCCGGTTCTGAAAAACCCGTTTCACAATATCGGATACCGTGTCATTGTCTTTGTCCAATGCCAGCAGCACCGGGAGTGTTGCCTTCCCTTCCTTCAGGTCAATGAGACGGGGTTTCCCCAGTTTGTCATCGGCGATATAATCCAGGCAATCGTCAATCAACTGAAACGCAAGGCCGATATTTTCTCCAATTCTAAACCCGGTCTCGGATTTCTCCCGGCCATGGCAAAGGAGGAGGGGAATCCCACAGCATCCCCCGAACAACACCGCTGTTTTCAGGCGAATGATTTCAAAATACTTTTCCCGGGACGGAGGAAACCGGAAAGCCAACTCATTCTGCAACAATTCCCCGCTGACCAGATCCCGGGTGATCCGGGAGATTTCTTCCAGCGCCGCAATATCCTTTAATTCAACTGCAAGGCGCATGGCGGAGGAAAAAACAAAATCACCGTAAAGCACAGTCAGGGTATTGTCCCATTTCGCGTTGTGAGTTTCGTGGCCCCGCCTTGTCGCCGCGTTATCAATTACATCGTCGTGAATCAGCGTGGAGGTGTGAAGGAGTTCAAAGCAGGCACCCAACTTCAGCATCCGTTCCTCATCCAGGCCGCAGATTCGGCCGAAGAGAACGGCAATGGCGGGCCGCAGCTTCTTCCCGGTCTTTTCCAGTGTGTGGGAATTGAAAGGCTGAATTTCCCCGTAAGGCGTTTTCAGATATTCTGCCAGCAATCGGTCAATCTGCCTCAACTCACCGGCTATGGGATTCAAAACACGTATAGACAAACCACGCTCCCCTTAGATCAATTCGAGATGAATTGTAGCACAAAACCTGGCGCGGACAGAGGGAAAGTACGGCAGAGCGATGCGTTGCGCCGCGTGAATAGTGGATGGCGGATAGTGAATAGTTCAGAAGGGGGACGAAAGAGAGTGGCTCAACCCTGCATTCTTTCCAACCCATCACTCACCACAGTGCCAGCAGGGTCTTACTCAACCTGCTTTTTATTCATGCTTAAATTTTCTTTTTCAGAGTGGGGATCATTATCGGAAACTGCGGACTGAGAGTTTCCCAGATGTGTGCACCTTCTTTTCGCATATCGAGGGTAGAATCGGAGGGGGAATAAGACTCTCTCCAAAAGCACGCAAGAAACACAAAGTGAAATTATCGAAGACATACTCTTCTATGATAAAATTGACTAAATCAGCAAACAAAGGCCCCGTTTGTTGCTTTTACAAAGAATCATGGAGAAGGCCGAAAGGTGACAATAGAGAGATGCTGGAATCATTCTTTGCCAGAAAGATCAAAACGAATGAGCTGATTGATACAGAGGCAATTGAACGTTTTAGCCTGATTCTTAGCGAATTGCCGGAGAAATGCAGGTACCGCATTAGCCTGAATAAAAGAAAGTGGATACTATCCAGAAAAAACAAGCAAATTGCCATAGAACGGGATTCTTGGTACAAGTACAAATCCTGTTTCCCGGTCATAAAATTCGCAGAATAAAACGGTAAAATCGCATCGGTTTGCACGATAAGTCCAACAGTTTGGTGTAAATATGTAATGCTTTCAGGCCTGGCTGTTGTTCCTGTCGCATTTACTGGGCCGCTGGTGTTAGCCTTCCATCATTGTCTTTACCCTGGTGACATCGTGGGCTGGCTGATAATTGGTGCCATGTTCATATTCGCATTTCCAGTTTCACACTACCTGATGTTCCGATCGGAACGAAAAAGGCTGCTGAATGGTGTACCAGACTTTATTTCTTCCCTGTACGTGATCAAAGACGGACGCCCCTGGCCATCGAGCGAAAAACAGGATTGGATTTCTGACCGGTTATTGGAACAAGAGAGATGACCCCTTTCGTTTTTCCAATGTTCATCGAAAAAAGCCGAACATTTTAAAGTTCGGGAAACAGTAAAAATACGAATGCGTTAGTGGCGGGAATTGGATATCCTCTGTCCTCTGTCATTTGTCATTTCGACAGGTAGCAAAGCAGCCTCCCTCTCAACCTGCATTCTTTCCAACCTATCACTATCCACTGCTTGCCGGGCAATCTTGCCCTACCGGCAACCGGATGCGGTACAATGCTTGTGGAAACGGACAAGGACTATGCCGGGGAGGACAGGAATGGAAATTCGCTTTTCGGGGACATACACGGACGAGGATCTGGAGAATATGAAACGGCTGACAGGGCTGGGAAAGAAGGTGCTTTCTGTCTGGTTTCCCTGGACAATTCTCGCAATTACCGCAGTGGTCTTTTGCCATAATCTGTTTTCGGCTTCGGGAAGCGGACCGGTGGATTTCGGTGCGCTGTTAAAACCGCTTATTGGCCCGATTTGTGTCATATTACTCCTGTTCTGGGTTCGGTTTCGCCAGAAAAAATTATTGAAGCCACTGAAAGTTGAAATGAGGGGCAGCGTTGATGAAAAAGGGATTCACCTGAAGTTGCCGGACACTGAAACCCACACCGAATGGGAAACGTTTTCCAGTGCTGTTTTAACAGAAGACTATGCTTTTCTCTATCCGAACGAGGAAAGTTATTTCGGTATTCCCCGTACCTTCTTTCAGGATGAAATGCACTGGACCCGGTTTTGTGAGCTGGTTTCCAGGAAGCTTCCAGGCACATCAAAGGGCCAGGTTGAGTAGAAGGCAAGGCAGAGGTTGAGTGAAGCAAAGATTCGGATTCAAATTTTTATTATCTGACAACCAACGTTTTGCACCGGGGTGCGCCTGTACGCTTATTCCATTCAGAAAATGAAAGGAATCAGGCGTTTTACCCGTTTTGAATAGTCCGCATAGTCCGGGTAGTTCCGTCGAAGAAATGATTCTTCCAGGAATACACGGATGAGGGCCCCAGCGGTTCCCAGTAAGCCCAGGCAAAGATTTTGAATTGAATAATTGGAAATAACTGCGGCGAACAGAAAAAGAAGGATGGCCGCATAGATGGGATGGCGCAGAAAATAATACGGCCCGTTGGTAATGAGCCCGCCGGGAGTCGGGTTCGCGGACAGGTGAAAGCTCCTGAATCCGAAAGTCAGCCGTGCCCAGATCATCAGTGCGACGGCAAGAACCTGGAAGGAGATAGAAAGAGGCCCCCGGCCGAAAAGACTGTTCCTTGCCAGTAACCCCAGTATTGCCAGTACCATGCTGAGAAAACCGAGAACAGACAGAAGTTTGTGTTTGGTCATGTTTAAGCGCTCCTTTCAGCCTGATTCAGGGGGCTAAAGGAGTCGACCGGAAATCTCCGGCCGACTCTTCTGAATTTCTGAAATAAGGTAGGTCAGTTGAAAAACTGATCACCGTCTTCAGGGTTGATGGTAATGGCTTCCACTTTGACGGTCGCCTGGTTTTTGCCTGCTGTTTCTTCTATGACAGTTGGGAACAGGATTCCATCGAAATTGCGGTGATTTTTCCAGCTACTGATGGTTGCCACTACGTTTCCAGATCGGTCTACTGTTTTACCCGTGGTGCCGAGGATGGTAAGGTCTTTTTGGGCAATCACATAGGTTTCTGGTTTGTCGCTCAGTGGAATAAGAAGGAAGTAGGCAGCCTGGCCGTTGAAATCACCGGTTTTCACCAGGTTGACCATGTCTTTCTCATTCCGTGCCAGTTTTGCCAGCATGGGCAATGAGGTTGCAATGCCTTTTTTAAGTGAAGCCACCTGAGCAGGGGGCAGCGGCCTGGAGTTGGGGCCCATTGCCATTACTGCCTTTTCAGGGGTTACAATCATTTTCATAGCTCCCATGGGTGTGGCGATTTCTTTCACAACTGAATCCGGGTAGCGAATAGATGTGGTGGTACTCAGAACCATTTTCTGGCCACCTTGCTGGACTGTGGTTTTGGATTTCACCTGCCAGATTTTCACTGTATCCAGTTTGTGTTTCGGATCCAGTTTATCAATGGCTTTGCGAAAGATGGCACTGCCTTCTTTCAGCGTTTTTGCTGTTTGAACCACAGCGGCTTCCTTGATTTTCGGTTTGGGAATGGTCACGTCAACAGGGGTTACAGTGCCGAATTCGGACAGGGGTTTGTCAAATTTGCTTTCGTCGCCTACCACCATAATGATTGATTTGTCCATGTGAACATACTTATTTGCCACTCGTTTGATGTCGTCCCGGGTAACATTTTTCAAGCCCTTGAACAGAGTTTCTGTGAAGTTTTCGGGATAGCCGTAAAACTTGTAGGTCAGTGCCCGTCCAATAATCTTGTCTAAGGAATCAAACTGGAAGACAAAACTGTTGATGTAGGCATCCCGGGACTGGTTCAGTTCTTTTTCTGTTACACCGTTTTTCTGGATGTCCGCTACGATGCTTTTTGCTACTTCAATTACCTTTGCGGTGGATTCCAATTTGGTATTGATCCGGATGGCAAAGGCGCCGGGGTAGTCCCAGTTGGTGCCGATGCCGCCGTGGGGCGAGTAGGACAATCCCATGTCCCGGCGAATGGTTTTCATCAGCCGGCTTTCAAAGCCACCACCAAGGAGGCGGGAGAAAATCGCCATTGCGGGAAGGTCCGGGTTATTTCGCATCTGCCCCAGGTGCCCCATGATGATATTGGACTGGGTAATGCCGTCCCGATGGACAAAGTAAACACCGGGTTTTTCGCTGTGAATGTTCAGGGCCGGTAATTTTACTGCCGCCGGTTTCCAGTCCCGGAACAATTCCGTTAGTTTCTTTTTCATCTTTTGAACGTTGAAGTCACCCCATACCGCCAGTACGGCGTTATCCGGTACGTACCAGGTGTCATGAAACGTTTTCAGGTCCTGAATAGTGATGGCGTTAACTGTTGCCAGCTCTTCCATCTCAGAGAGCGGAGAGCTCAGTCCATACACCCGCCGATTGAATTCGCGGGCAGCAATTCCCTGGGGATTGTCATTGCGGCGCATGATGCCGGTTTTCAACTGTTCTTTGGACACGTCGACCTGCTTTGCTGCAAATGCCGGTGTTTCAATGGTAGCCTGGAACAGGCCCAGAATCTTGTCGGCGTTTTCCTTCAGGCAACGGAAGCTGACGCCGGCACTGGTGTCCCCGGCAAAACTCTCTACTGAAGCTGCGATGGATTCCAGATAGTCGTCCATCTGGTCTCCACCCATTCTGCTGTTTCCGGCAGTGCGCATAGTGTCTCCCACCAGTGCAGCCAGCCCGGCTTTCCCGGCCGGGTCAGCGACAGAACCGGTGTGGAAGAGAATCTGTCCGCTGACAATCGGCAACTCGTGGTCTTCCAGTAGCAGTACGGTGAGGCCGTTTTTGAGCTTAAACTGAAAGGGCTTGACAATTTGCGGAGCCCTGGCTGTTGGATATTTTATATAGTGGTAATCCTTTACCTGAGCAAAGG
>QMQE01000072.1 GCA_003650445.1 Acidobacteriota bacterium
ATCGCTTCTTCGCCATTTTCCACCGCCACAACCCGGTACCCCAGACGGGTGAGTCCATCGGCAGTGAAGCGGCGTACCCCGTCATTATCCTCCGCCAACAGAATAACTTCATCTCCACGAGCTCTCACGTCTTCCGGGGGAAGGGGTTGTTGTTCCGCCTGGATTTTTCCCTTTGCAATGGGCCAGTATACTCGGAAGGCTGCTCCCAGTCCCGGGGAGGATTTCACGTCTATGATGGCGTTGTTCTGTTTCAGGATCCCATATACCGTAGCAAGGCCCAGGCCGGTACCCTTTCCCATAGGCTTAGTTGTAAAGAAAGGCTCAAAAATTTGATTGATTAGTTCTTCCGATATGCCACAGCCGGTATCTGCAACCTCCAGCAATGCAAAATTGCCGGAAGAAATCCCCTCAAATCGATGAGCCATTTTTTCATCCACGTATACTTCACCGGTGCTGATGCTCAGATTCCGTGGCTGTGGTTGCTTTGCCATGGCATCAGCCGCATTTACCACCAGATTGATTAAAATCTGTTGAATCTGGCTTTCATCTGCGAGAACCGGAAGGATGTCCCGGGTCGTTCTCAACTCGAAATGAATGTCTGCACCTACCAGGCGCCTGAGCATAGTATTCAGTTCTGTGACCACCCGATTGAGATTTAGAATGACCGGTTTGATCATCTGCCGCCGGCTGAATGCAAGTAGTTGCCCGGTTAATTTTGCCGCACGCTTCCCGGAGCTCAGGATTTCACTGAAATGGCGGTGAAATTCACTTCCCTTCCGGGCTTTGACGGTTCCCATTTCCGCGTTCCCCACAATGGTGGTAAGGATATTGTTGAAGTCATGGGCAATGCCGCCGGCCAGTTTGCCGATAGCTTCCATTTTGCGGCTCTGGGCCAGCTGTTTTTCCAGTTCCTGTTTCTCTGTAATATCCATCTTGACACCGGCGAAATGGCTTACCTGCCCGGCAGGGTTCTTGAGCGGGAAAATCAGGGCTTCTTCCAGATAGGGCTCTCCGTTTTTTCTCAAATTATACAAACTTCCCCGCCAGCTTTCACCCCGAACCAGGCATGCCCACATCTGCTGATAGGTTTCCGCAGGGGTTTTGCCACTTTTTAAAAAACGTGGATTTTTCCCCAGGCTTTCTGCGGCTGAATAACCGGTCATTTTTTCAAATCCCCGGTTCACATAAACTATATTTCCAGATAGATCCGTAATTATGATGGATTCCGCAGTCTGCTCAATGAGCGCATAGAGCCGTTGCCTTTCTGCCTCCACTGCTCTCAATTTCGAGATATTGCTCAGTGTGACAATCACCTGCTTCAGTGACAGGCGCCCTTCCACTGTTGGGGCATACCACTCCAGAATGGCTGGAATCCGTTCCCCCGACATCGTTTGAACGGGGATTTCTGAGATAAAGTGGTTTTTCTGGTTCCAGATTGTCAACAGCTCTTCCATAAAAATGGAATCACTGTCCTCTGTGAACAGGCGGTCCAGGCTACCCAGTAACTGCTCCTTGTCTGTGGCTCCGAATAGCTGGAGCGTTGCATTGTTGACGGAGATAACTTTTACTTTAGCTGCGGCTTCCCGGATTTGATCGGGGTTTTCCTGCAGATATGCTTTAAGATCTTCAATTCCATTCTGCCGAAGTTCTTCCAGCCAGTTTCCCACATCCGTAAAATCTTCGTGCCAGATGGAGACTGGAGTCAGGTTCAGAATCTCTCCGCAACGCCGATTCTCTTTCTTCAGGGCTTGTCGGCTTTCCACCAGCTCGGATATGTCCCTGGCAAATGTCATCAGTTTCCGGTGTCCGTCCTGCTCAAAGAAATGGATATTCACTTCCACTGGAATCAACCGGCCGTTCCGGCTTCGGAATGTGTGTTCGGATACCAACTTTCCCGTTGCCTGTAAGAGTCTTATTTGATCTTCGGAGAGTTCCCGCCCGGAAATTTCCCGCGGTGTCATTCTGCATAATTCTTCCCTGGAATATCCCAGAACCCGGCAAGCCTCCTCGTTTACATCCTGAAATTCTGACAAGAAACCATCCTTGTCTAAACCATGGAAAAACGCCATATCATGGGACTGGTCAAACAAATCTTTTCTCAACTGTTCAGAACGGGACAATCGTTCCTGGTTTTGAATCAATTGTTTGAGATGAGGCCGGCCCCATATTACACCTGTCAGAATCAACATGGACAGGGCCATCTTTATTATTTCAGTTGCCCATGTGGCATGTAACAGCATTCCGGCTGTCCACATCTGGCTAACAATCAGGCCCTGGTGAACCGTCATCAAGAGAACAGCAAAACAGAATGCCGTCCATGGCGTTTTTCTTCCTGTAATTCGTATCATATGAAAAGCCAGAACAACAGCAGTCAACTGAATGAGCAATGACAAGGCTGCCAGTACAATCACGTGCCGTCCCTCCATCTCGTATTAAACAACAATAACTGTTTTCAGTTTACAAGAACCCAAAATCAAAGTAAAGGAAAGATGATCGAATCCATATTTCCCTTGAAGAAACATTGTTTTGGGCTTTAGATAATCGATGTTCTGATCCGCGCACCTTCAACTGGAAGTATTCTTCAATTGCAGAAACTCAGATACACACCATGTGTTTTTCACCCGCTATACCCTTCATCAGCGCCAGTGTTATCTCTGTTTGTTGTAAAAACACGAATAGCGGATTCCCCCGGCAGCGGGCACTTGTTTTCGCAGATCCCGCATCCGATGCAGCGGTCTTCCCTCACATAGGGCTGTTTCACCAGGGCCTGTTCTCCCATCCGGTTCACCACAAGCTTATCCCGAAACAAAATGGCCTTTTTGCTGGTGGGGCAATGCTCTTCACAGACCATGCAGGGGATTCCATTGGCATAGGGCAGGCAACGGTTGATGTCAAACACGGCAATGCCGATTACTGCTTTCTGCTTTGCCGGCAGGGTAAGTCTCGGAATGGCACCGGTGGGACAAACCTGGCCGCAGAGGGTACAGTTGAATTCGCAATAGCCCAACCGGGGGACCAGGCGGGGCGAAAACATCCCCTGATAGCCGCTTTCAAAAAAACAGGGCTGCAATGCATTTTCAATACACACTTTCATACATTCCCCGCAGCGGACACAGCGGGACAGGAACTCCAATTCATTTTCCACACCGGGTGGGCGGAGAAGCAGCGGGTGGGGGATCCTGCTCTCTGCATTCACTTTTGCCACAACCGGTAATGCGATTCCAGCCAAAGCGCTGCCCACAAAGGCGCGGCGACTCAGATCCACCGGCACAGGGTTGTTCCGCTTTGTGAATGCAAAACGGGGAGACTGGTTCACGCAGTCATCTACGCAGTCCATGCACAGGTTACATTCTTCATGGTGTAATTTCCCGGTATCCGGGTCAAAGGCGTTCATCCGGCAGTTGGGCGCGCATTTGGGACAGTTTTTACAGGAAGTAGCAGGAATCCGGCGAAAGAAGCTCCACCGGGAGAAAACAGCCAGCAATGCTCCCAGCGGACACAGGTTCCGGCACCAGAATCGCTTTCCCAGTTTCTCCAGTGCTCCGATTACAATCAGAATTATCAGAGAAAAGGAGGAGAGGAAATAATAGGATTGTCGAAACGGAAGGAGGCCGTTCTTCAGCACAGAGTAAATTGGCTCCGTTACGTGATCCGCCACTGCCGGGGCATGGGCATAAATGGTGTCAAAAAATCCGGTGAAGAACCAGTTGAGCATCGGGTCGATGGAAAACGCGGCACCCCGCACCAAAAGAGAAAAAGGGTCCAGAAACCCGATGAGCTGCAAACTGAATGCCGAAGAAATAAGTAACACAATAAGAAGGAGATATTTTATCTTACGAAGATGGACAGCGGGGTGCTTCTGCGGGTGAATTCCCTTGTCCAACCAGTCCAGCAGCGTACCCATGGGACAGATCCATCCGCAGAAAACCCGGCCCAGTATCACCGTCAACAGGATCACAAAGAGAGACGGAAGCAAAATCAGAATCACTTTCCTGGTCGCCAGCATTACCGTAGCTGCCACAAGGGGGTCCCATCTAAAAAAAAGATTAACCGCGTAAGGGAGCGTATCACTGCCGGAATAGTCTGTTTTCCGGAACAAAACGAAAAAAAGAATGAGGAACGATAACTGCGAGAGCCTTCGAAATGTTCTCGTGGTAGGCCGGTATTTCATCTCACACTCGAATCTGTTGAATTCGGGCAAGGTCCATTTCGCCCAATCCCATGGCGGCTGCCGCCCGGGTAGCCGGAATCTCTGCCGGTTTCAGGCCAAACAGCGTTGTTGCTACCGCATCCGCCGCCACCACATCCGGGGAAGCCAGAATCGTGTTCAACACCTTGACATCCCGGAGACTTCCTCCCTGGGGGCCGTTTCGTAGGAGAATTCGGGTGGCATCCACAATGGTCACAGCCGGTCGAATCACCGTGTTGAGGTCCGCCAGGTTCTGGCCGATGTTGTGGTGGATTTTTCCCCGATGCCCCCCGATGACACCCATGATATTTTTCAATCCAATGGTAAGCCGTGCAAGGGAGTGGTGCTTGGCCACCGGTACATTGATGTAGCAGTCTGCTTCCAGTGCGTCCCGATAAAACAGCCATTTGTGAATGGACTTTCCCCTTGCAATATTCACCGGAACAAATTTTCGTTTGTCAATATAGTCACAACGGACATTCTTCATTCCCTCCAGCACTGGCTTGATACCGCTTTGATGGTAGCAGCGCCGTTCCTCGTTACAGGTATTGTCGAAAACGAAGACTTCCTTCGCCCCGGCAGCCAATGCCAGGGATACGACCGCCTTTACAACTTCGGGATTGGTATCTGCAGCCTGTTCCGGGCGACGATCCCAACCGATATTGGGCTTGACCACCACGCGGTTTCCGGGTTTTACAAATGCCTTCATTCCGCCAAATGGAGCCAGTACCAGCTTTACAAGGGCAGCTGGGTCTGTTCCGGTTCCGATGGCCACTTTCGGTAACGGCTGCTCCGCTGCCAGCAACTCCTGTGTAATGCGAAACTGCGGACTGGTCAAAAATAATCCGGCTGACCATTTTGCTATTTCTTCCAGAAACGCCCGCCTGTCCATTCTTGCCTCCGGCAAAGCTTGTTTTTCCTATTATACATGGTTTATGGTGAGGAAGGCATCTTACGGGCGGACTTGTCTTCTTCACTGACTGTAAAAAGAATGATAAAATAGGAGTCAGCACGAAATTCAGCGGGGGGCGATGGCGATGAATTCTGTTTTTTTAATTGTTGGAACAGTGGTCGCGTATCTGCTGGCGTACCGGCTTTATGGGCGGTACCTCGGCAGTAAGATCTTTAAACTGGATGATTCCCGGCCCACACCGGCCCACACTATGCGGGACGATGTGGATTATCTGCCAACAAAAAAAGAGGTCCTTTTCGGACACCACTTTACGTCTATTGCCGGACTAGGCCCCATTGTCGGGCCCATCATTGCCGTGATCTGGGGATGGTTGCCCGCCATGTTGTGGGTAGTCTTCGGTTCCATTCTGATTGGCGGTATCCATGATATGGGTTCCATCGTGGTTTCCATGCGAAATCGTGGGTTGTCCATTGGTGAAATTGCCTCCTCTCTGATTAACAGGCGAAGCCGGATGCTCTTCCTCCTTATTATTTTCTTCGAGCTCTGGATGGTGATAGCGGTTTTCGCGTTGATTATTGCTATTCTCTTTACTATGTATCCTGCTTCGGTGCTGCCGGTCTGGCTCCAGATTCCCATCGCCATGACGGTGGGCTGGTATGTCTACCGTAAGGGTGGCAATATCTATGTAGCCTCTTTCATTGCCATTATTCTAATGTATCTGACCATTGTGTTGGGGACGTATGTTCCCCTTGAAATTCCATCAATTATGGGTTTATCTGCCACAGAAGCCTGGATGGTCATTCTATTTATTTACGCTTTTGTAGCGTCCATCCTTCCGGTCTGGCTCCTGCTCCAGGCCCGTGATTTCATCAACGCACTTCAACTTGTTATCATTCTGATTCTATTGGCCCTTGGGGTGCTGGTGGCCCATCCGGTAGTGGTGGCACCAATGGTTCAGGCCCATCCGATTGGTGCCCCGTCCATGATTCCCTTTCTTTTCATCATCATTGCCTGTGGGGCAAATTCGGGCTTTCACTCCCTTGTGGGCTCCGGCACGACTTCCAAACAGATCAACATGGAATCGGATTCAAAGTTTATCGGCTACGGCGGAATGTTGATGGAGGGGGTTCTGGCCGCACTGGTAATTGTGGCTGTAACGGCCGGTATAGGTATGGGAACCGGCAGCGGCACCAATTTATTGACAGGCCAGGCCGCATGGCTCCACCACTATTCATCATGGAGTGCTATTCAGGGGCTGAACGCCAAACTGGCGGCTTTTGTCACAGGTGCTGTAAATATGATTGAAGTAATCGGTGTACCCAAGAATATTGCCGCCACCATTTTCGGGGTTTTTCTGGTTTCCTTTGCCAACACTACACTGGATACGGCGGCAAGAATCCAACGCTATGTCATCTCCGAAGTTTCACTGGACTATCGCATGCCCGTTTTGAGCAATAAGTATGTGGCCACTTTCTTTGCAGTGGCCACCGCCGCGTTGCTGGCTTTTTCCAATAAAGGGGGAAAGGGGGCCCTGACACTCTGGCCCCTGTTCGGTGCAGTGAACCAGTTACTGGCCGGATTGGCATTATTGATTATCACCGTCTACCTGAAACGGAAGGGGGCAAGGGCCCTTGTGGCAGGGATTCCCATGATTTTTATGGTTTCCATGACAGGCTATGCCATGGTCCTCAACATTCTTGATTTCATGAAAAAAGGGAATATACTATTGCTTCTGGTCGGCCTCGTGGTGCTGGTGCTGGAAATCTGGATGATCGGCGAAGCGATTTTTGTGCTGACGAAAAAAGGGAAATATGGAGAATTGAATGGCGAAAATATTGATTGATAAAGGTTACGATCACGGAAAAGCGGAGACAGAATGGTACAAAATGTGGGAAGATCGGGAGTACTTCAAGGGAGAATCTGTCTCGGATAAGCCCCCGTTTTCTGTTGTTATTCCGCCACCCAACATCACCGGAAACCTGCATATGGGGCATGCCCTGGTTTACACCCTCCATGATGTCTATGTCCGCTATCAGCGGATGAAGGGTAAGAACACACTCTGGCTCCCCGGTGTTGACCATGCGGGTATCGCCACCCAGAACGTGGTGGAAAAACAGCTGGTAAACGAGGGGAAAACCCGAAAGGACCTGGGCCGAAAAGCCTTTGAGGAACGGGTCTGGAAGTGGAAAGACGAAAATGAGAGTGCCATCATGAACCAGCTCAGAAAACTGGGCTGTTCTGTGGATTGGTCCCGTCACCGGTTTACGCTTGATCCGGGGTTATCCAAAGCGGTCCGCAAGGTCTTTGTTACCCTGTACAAAGAAGGCCTGATTTACCGGGATACCATGCTTGTCAACTGGTGCCCCAGGTGCGAAACCGCTATTTCCGACCTGGAGGTTAAGCACCAAGAGCGAAATGGAAAACTCTGGTATTTCAAGTACCCGGTCAAGGGAACAGACCGTTTTCTGATGATTGCCACAACAAGGCCGGAAACCATGCTGGGTGATACCGCAGTGGCGGTGCATCCCGAGGACGAACGCTATGCCGACCTCGTGGGGAAAACCGTGAATCTTCCCATCGTGAATCGGGAAATTCCCATCATCGCCGATGATTTTGTGGACAGGGAATTTGGAACCGGGGCGGTGAAAGTTACCCCGGCCCACGACCCCAACGACTATGAATGCGGGATTCGCCACAAGCTGGCCACCATTTCCGTCATTGACAAACACGGCAATATGACTAAGGCTGCCGGAGAATTTGCAGGAA
Source organism: Acidobacteriota bacterium (assembly GCA_003650445.1). Lineage (GTDB taxonomy): Bacteria > Acidobacteriota > Holophagae > Thermotomaculales > Thermotomaculaceae > UM-FILTER-49-7. Next base: position 7,869 of record QMQE01000072.1, read on the forward strand.
TGGACCGCTTCAAGGCGAGAAAAGCGGTGGTGGCAAAGCTGGAATCCCTGAGCCTTATTGAAAAAATCGAAAAACATGTTCACGCTGTGGGAGAATGTGATCGCTGCTCTACCATCATTGAGCCCGCGATTTCTACCCAGTGGTTTGTTAAAATAAAACCCCTCGCGGAACCGGCGTTGAAAGCGGTGCAGGACGGTGACATCCGTTTTGTCCCGGACAAATGGGTGAAGACATATTACGAATGGATGAAAAACATCCATGACTGGTGTATCTCCCGCCAGCTCTGGTGGGGCCACCGGATTCCGGCCTGGCACTGCCCTGATTGCGGTCATACCACTGTGGCGGAAACGGACCCCTCTTCCTGCGAAAAATGCGGTTCCACCGGGATTCAACAGGACCCGGACGTGCTGGACACCTGGTTTTCCTCCGGTCTCTGGCCCTTTTCCACCCTGGGCTGGCCGGATGAGACAGATGATCTGAAGACCTTTTATCCCACCTCGGTGCTTTTGACCGGCTTTGACATCCTCTTTTTCTGGGTGGCGCGGATGATTATGATGGGGTTGAAATTCATGGGGGACGTTCCCTTTAAAACCGTATACTTCAATGCACTGGTCCGGGACGAGCATGGCAGTAAGATGTCCAAATCCAAGGGCAATGTAATTGACCCGCTGACAGTAATGGAACAGTTCGGTACCGACGCGCTGCGCTTTACCCTGTCCATCATGGCTGTCCCTGGTACAGACATCTCCCTGTCTGAAAAACGGCTGATCGGCTACCGGGCATTCTGCAACAAAATCTGGAATGCCACCCGTTTTGTATTGATGAACATTGACGAGGACCAGGAAACCGGAAACATTGATTACAGCAAACTGACATTGGCGGATCGATGGATTCTCTCCCGGCTCTCCCGGCTCACCGAATCCGTGGACAAAAACATTGAAGAATTCCGTTTCCATGAAGCTGCCAACCAGCTCTATCATTTCCTCTGGGATGAATTCTGCGACTGGTACATTGAGGCCTCAAAACCCCGGTTGATGGATGGAGATGAACAGGTCAAAGGACTGCTGGTTCAAATCCTGACCCGAATTCTGAAACTCCTGCATCCTTTTATGCCATACATAACCGAAGAGATATATCAAAAACTCCCTGGGCACGGGGAAAGCATTGTCATTGAATCCTTTCCGGTGGCCAGGCAGGACTGGCTGGATGAGGCGGCGGAAGAAGAATTCAGCCTGCTGATGGAACTGGTTGTCCGGATCCGCAATATCCGCGCTGAAAAAAGCATTCCGCCCTCAAAAAAGGTAGAGGTGGAAATCCTGGCTCTTACCGACGTTGCAAAATCCATGGTGAAAGAGCAGGCCCCACTGGCCGCATTCCTCGCCGGAACATCCCGGCTGGAACTGGTTTCGGCTTTTGATGAAAATGGGATTTACAGCAAAGCGGCAGCCACCGGTATGGAAATCGGAGTCTCCCTTGAAAATCTGCTGGATAAGGATGAGGAAAAGGCCCGGATACAACGGGATCTGGACAAACTGGAAAAGGAAGCGGAAAAACTCTCCCGGAAGCTGAACAATGAAAATTTTCTCTCCAAAGCCCCCCGGGAAGTGGTGGATACCAACCGGGCAAAATTCAAGGAATTGAAGGAAAAACAGAATATTTTGCGGGAAAGTCTGGAAAAACTGGGAAGTTAACCCCGGTTTCCCCCTTTTCCCATGTGATTTGAATCACATTTCCATGATTTCGGCGGTGAAAATTGTCGCGCTCCCCGTGATTCGCTATAATAATCTAAGATAGAATCCGTTTCAGTGGAGAGGGAGGGCACAAACCATGCAACCGCCAATTCTACTCATTATCACCGCAGGGGGGCTGGGGAAGCGTTTCGGGAAGCCTTACCCGAAACAACTGGAGAAAATTGAAGGCCAGTCCATCCTGAGCAGAACCTCTCTTTTTTTTGAAGCAATTCAGCCAGATCAGGCCATCGTAACCTGCCCGGCGGGATTTGAGAAACAATTTCAGAAAGACCTGAAAGGCGTAAGCTATCCACTGAAGGTAATTCCCGGTGGTGCCACGCGGTTTGACTCTGTCAAAAAAGCAATAAATCACCTGGTGGATAACACTTATTCGTCCGATAGTGTGGTACTGGTCCATGATGGTGTACGGCCCTTTCTGCGCCTGGCAACGGTAGAGCGAATTATCCGGGGTGTGGTTGAAACCGGTGCGGCTGCACCCTTTGTCCCCATCAATGGCACCATTCGCCGCCTTCGTCAGGAAGAATTCAGGGAAACTGTAGAACGAAAAGAAGTTGTAGAGGTTACCACCCCCCAGGGTGCGACACTGGGTATCTTTGCTCACTCTTTCAACCGTCAGAAACTCTCCTTTCCCGACGAAACCACCCTCCTGCATGCGGAAGATATTCCAGTACTTCCCGTACTGGACTGGCATCTGAATATTAAGATTACGACTCAGGCGGACATGGAAACCGCAAGGGCACTGTGGTGCATGAGATGAATGATTTCCGAATCGGGCAGGGCATTGATTTTCACCGCTTCGAGCCAGGGCGGCGCCTGGTGTTGGGCGGCGTGGAATTTAACGAACCCTATGGGCTGACCGGCCATTCAGATGCCGATGTGGTGCTTCACGCTGTAGCTGATGCAGTACTGGGTGCTGTGGGGTTAGGGGACATTGGCATGCACTTCCCCGACACGGATTCCCGCTGGAAAAACGCGGATTCCCGTGAATTACTTCGGGAAGTCGTAGCACTGGCCTCGGAAGAAGGCTGGAAAGTAGGCAATGCAGATGTCACCGTCATTGGCCAGCAGCCGAAAATTGCGGTTCACCGGGGTGAAATGGAGCATTCCATAGCAGATATCCTTGGTGTTTCCCCGGGAAATGTAAACGTTAAAGCCACCACAACCGAAGCCATGGGCTTCCTCGGCCGGGAAGAAGGCCTCGCCACCCTCGCCATTGTGATGATGGTTCGCAATCGACAAGCAAACCGGTAAAACAACCGGAATCGAATCAGATTTTTCAAAAATTTGCTATTATTGTTTTGCAGAACAACACGTGTGTAAAGGAGGGTATAATGCCAAAAATCGGTGTTTTGCTTTCAGGGTGCGGTGTTTATGATGGTTCAGAAATCCACGAGGCGGTGCTGACGTTGCTGGAATTGGATAAACGCAACTGTGAGATTGTGATGGTGGCACCGGATAAGACCCAGATGCATGTAGTTAATCACCTGACTGGTGAAGTGATGCCCGGGGAGGAACGGAATGTC
>QMQE01000073.1 GCA_003650445.1 Acidobacteriota bacterium
AAAATGAAGGCAGATTGGGTGCCGATGTGGCCCAGGGAGGTTTCCGCGCGAATTCGATACAGTGGGTATGTTGATCGTGAGAAATTCAGGGTTGAGAAGAGCAAGGAAATGAGAGCAATGGCGATTCCGGCTGGATTTAATTATCATCGGCCAGGCTTAAGCCGTGAAGTGATTGAAAAATTGGAGAAGGTACAGCCGGCCACCCTGGACCAGGCGGCTCGAATACCAGGGGTGACACCAGCTGCGATTACTGTGTTGTTTTTAACCCTTTCAAATAAAAGAGAAAAATAGGCATTGTTCCACGTGGAACAATTGGAGGCCATATTCAACTGACGTGTTATTGAGCTGGCAACTTTGCCTTCTCTTTCAATGCGAGGTATGGTAAATTGAACCCTATGAGTAGAATTATTGCAATTGCAAATCAAAAAGGTGGAGTTGGGAAGACAACAACAGCGATTAATCTCGCTGCTTCCCTCGCAGTAGCGGAGAAAAAAGTGCTATTGGTGGATTTCGATCCCCAATCCAATTCCACAAGTGGCATCGGTGTTGATAAAGAGGATAGTGACCGAAATATTTATGTCTGTCTTTCTGGAGATGTTCCGGTTCGGGAATGTGTAAAGGATACTGAACTGGAATGGTTGAAGGTCATTCCGTCACATCGGAATCTCGCGGGTGCGGAAATCGAGCTGGTCAGCCAGATCGGGCGGGAATTTTTCCTGAGGAATCTCCTGGTTCCATTGAAAGATGAATTCGATTATATCTTAATAGATTGCCCTCCGTCCCTTGGCTTGCTGACGGTAAACGCACTGGTCGCAGCTGAATCAATCATTGTCCCTATACAGTGTGAGTATTTTGCGCTGGAGGGGGTAAGTGATTTAATGCAGACGATTTCTATGATTCGAGACAGTGTGAACCCCTCCCTGGAGCTGGAGGGGGTTGTACTGACGATGTATGACGATCGAACCAACCTGTCCCAGCAGGTTACCCATGAGATTCGGAGCTACTTTAATGAACGGGTGTTTGAGACGGTTATCCCAAGGAATGTTCGTCTCGGTGAGGCCCCCAGTTTTGGCCTTCCTGTTCTGATGTATGAAATAAAGTCCCGGGGGGCCCAATCTTATCTGAAACTTGCAAAGGAGCTGATTGAACATGAAACGAAAAGCGTTGGGTAAGGGGATAGAATCACTGATTCCCCAGTCGCCATCCTCGGACAAGTTGGCTGAAGTAGATATTTCCCGTATCAAACCTTCTCCATATCAACCGAGACGGCGATTTGATCCTGAAAAGCTTGCTGAGCTGGCTGCCTCTATTCGTAATTCCGGGATTATTCAGCCGGTTGTGCTGGCTAGGGAAACAGATGGGAGCTATACCCTGATTGCAGGGGAACGTCGCTGGCGAGCTGCTCAGTTGGCTGAAATGACCCGTATCCCTGCCGTGTTCCGGGATCTTCCGGAAGAAAAGAAAGCGGAGTATGCCTTAATTGAAAACATTCAGCGTCAGGATTTGAATCCTGTGGAAGAGGCATTGGCCTACAAGAGCTTGTTAGAGCGATACCAGTTGACTCAGGAGGAACTATCAGGCCGGTTGGGCAAGAAGCGCAGCAGTATTACCAATATGCTTAGAATCCTCAGGCTTCCGGAGGAGGTGCTGGCTGCAGTGGAGGATGGCCAGGTTTCATTTGGCCACGCAAAGATTCTGTCTGGCATTACGGATACTTCCCGTTTGTTGAAACTGGCGGGCGAGGTCGTGGAAAAGGGTTTGACTGTCCGGGCTCTTGAATCACGTCTGAAAACACCGGAAAAAACAAAAGTGGCTCAAAAAAAATCAGATGTCTTCCTTCAGGATGGGGAAGAGCGTTTGTCGAAGAAACTGGGAACCGGTGTTAAAATCAAGGGAAATGCTGCACGGGGTTCCATTATTATTCAATATCATTCCAAGGAGCAATTAATTTCGCTCTTTGAGTCCCTGATGCAGAGGTGATGTATGAAAGAAAAGGAAATGAACGGGTTTCTGGACAGAGGTACAGTGTTTAAAGGCGATCTGGTTTTTGAAGACCTGTTGAGAATTGATGGGAAATTTGAAGGAACGATTCGTTCGGATAGTGAATTGATTATCGGCGACAGTGCGGATGTAAAAGGTGAAGTGATTGTTGACGCTGTTACTATAAATGGGCGGGTTGATGGAAAGGTCACCGCCAAGAGTCGAATTGAAATAAGTAACCGGGCTCGTGTGACAGGGGAACTGCATTCACCGGTTCTATCTATCCAGGACGGGGCGGTTTTTGATGGCACAGTGAGGATGGGGAGTGGTAGCCAGGCAGATAAAAAAACAAAGGCCCCTGCCGGAGATAAGGGGAAATGAGCTGGTTTAAGCGAAAAGATGACAATATTACAACTAATCAGTCGGACAGGGGTAAGATTCCAGCTGGTCTCTGGGTAAAATGTGATCAGTGCGGGGAAATAATTTACCAAAAGGAAGTTGCGGCTTCCGGCATGGTGTGTCCCAAATGCGCACATCATTTTCCAATTCCACCTGAGGTTCGGTTGGAGCAACTCTTTGGAGAAGGTCCTTATGAATTTTTGTTTCGGAATATTCAACCGGATGATCCGTTGGAATTTTCTGCTGTAAAATCGTACAAAGACCAGCTCAAAAGACAGGCAGATAAGAAAAAGATTGATGAGGCTGTGGTAGTTGTGGAGGGAAAACTGGGGGGAAAGAAAACGATCGTTGCTATTATGGATTTCTCTTTTCTAGGCGGCAGTATGGGTTCTGTAGTAGGGGAAAAGCTGACCCTGGCAGTGGAAGCTGCGGTTGAGAAAAAAGAACCACTGGTTATTTTTTCCTGTTCCGGGGGGGCGAGAATGATGGAAGGAGCCCTTTCTCTGATGCAGATGGCTAAAGTAAGTGCCGCACTGGCCAGGCTGGATCATGCGCGCATTCCATTCATTTCGGTGTTGACCCACCCGACTACAGGGGGGGTGACAGCGAGTTTTGCCATGCTGGGGGATGTAAATATTGCTGAACCCGGTGCTCTTATTGGTTTTGCCGGGCCACGGGTGATTCAGCAGACTATTAAAGCAGACCTGCCCAAGGGGTTTCAGAGATCGGAATACCTGTTGGCTCATGGAATGGTGGATCGGGTGGTTCCCCGAAACCAGTTGAAAAATGAACTTGTTACAATTTTAAATCTATTATATGCGTGAACGAAGCGCTTTTTTGTATCCGGAAGCTCTGGCCTACCTCTCTTCTTTTGAACAATCGACAATCAAACTGGGTTTGCAGCGCATTGAAACCCTTCTGGAAGAACTGGGGCAGCCTCAGCGCCAATTTCGGTCAATCCATATAGCCGGAACCAATGGCAAAGGCTCCGTGTCAGCTATGCTGGACAGTCTTCTGGCTTCAGAAAACCGCCTGATAGGCCGCTTCTGTTCTCCACATCTCGTTACGCCCAGAGAAAGAATCATGGTGGACAGCCGCCCAATCAGCCGTCAGTGGTTCTCAGCTTCTCTTTCTTATTTCCGGGATGTGCTGGAAGACACAAATGTTCAACCATCTTATTTTGAATTAGTTACGGCTTTAGCTTTTTATATTTTCCGGTTTATGGAAGTGGATATGGCAGTGGTGGAAACCGGATTGGGAGGCAGATTGGATGCAACCAACACAGTGATTCCTCAATTAACGGTGTTGACCTCAATCGCCATGGACCACACCGCTATGCTGGGAGAATCTATATCTGCAATTGCATTGGAAAAGGCCGGTATTATTAAGCCTGGGGTGCCTGTTGTTGTTTTGGAAAATACAGAGGCTTTCCCATGGATTGTAAACGTTGCAAAAAAGATGAGTGCACCTGTTATCCGTGTCGCACCTGAGATTTCCACCAGCGGGAAAAGGGGAGCTCCCGAAGTCCGTATTGTATTGAACGGGAAGGCTATTTCTGCCACTTCGCCATTGATGGGAACCTATCAGGGTGAGAATCTGGCCCTGGCATTGGCGGCTTTCCACACTGTTACAGGCGAAACAGGCGACGTGACCCGGCGCCTCTCTACTGTTAAGTGGCCGGGCCGGATGGAGACATTGCCGACTTCTCCACCAATTTTGCTGGATGGAGCCCATAATCCCTCCGCGATGGAAAAGTTTATAGAGAATGTGGCCCCGGAGTTTGACAGGGGCCTGGTTGTGTTTGGGTGTATGCGGGACAAGCGCGCAGAAGAGATGTACCGGATGCTCCGAAAGCGATTTTCAAATATCATCCTGACAGCGGGAAGCTATCACCGATTTATGGACGAGGAAAATTTCAATGCAAATCCAATCTTTGATTCCCCATATCTACCAATAGCGCAACTCATAGAAAAAATGGATCAATATCCATCAGTTGTGGTAACAGGTTCTCTTCACCTTGTCGGTGACTTTCTCAAAACCCTCGCCACAAATCAGGCATATCGGGAGGTGCTTCTTGAAATGGAACCGTATTGCGATATTTTCGATTCTGATCCTGCTTGAAGCGTGTTATGCACCGCCCAGAACCCCTACAATGGGCGGTTCGGTATATAAGCCGGGAAGTGGAAACCTTATCGAGTATGAAAAAGGCCTGGCTTCCTGGTACGGAAAAGACTTTGACGGGAAACCGACAGCCTCCGGTGAAATTTATGACATGTATAAGGTTTCTGCTGCCCACAAAACACTTCCCCTCGGAACACACGTGGTGGTGAAGAACGAGATAAACGGGAAAACACTTGAAGTTGTAATTAATGACAGGGGCCCATTTGTCCATGGGCGTATTATTGACCTTTCTTATGGAGCCGCACAGAAGCTGGGCTCTGTGGAAGAGGGGGTGGTGCCGGTAACACTCTATCTTTTCAACCGGGTGGAAGAACACTGCTTTGCCATTCAGGTGGGCGCCTTTGCCGTCAAAGGGAATGCCACAGCCTATGCCTCAAGATTAACAAGTGAAACCGAACATACGGCAAGGGTTGTGGAAAGGGGAAATCTCTATAAAGTGATTCTGGGGCAGTTCCGGGACTCTGCCTCTGCTCAAGCATTCGGCCGTACACTGGGGCTGGATTTTTTCGTAGTCTCCTGTAACTAACATGATATGGTACAAATATGGTTGAGCTCAGGCACTTATGATACAATGATTCTGGATTTGAATGTAAGGGAGGTGTCATATGGGCAACCTTGGAATTGGCGAAATTCTCCTTATTTTTCTTGTGCTTCTACTTCTTTTTGGTGGCAAGAAACTTCCACAGCTCGCAGAAGGAATGGGAAAAGCGTTGAAGAATTTCCGGAAAGCGGTACAGGAACCGGACGAAGACGAAAAAACAGAGGATAAAGAAACAAAATAAAATCACCTGCTCACAGGAGGCACCTCAATGTTTGGTATGGGCATCGGTGAACTGCTGTTGATTTTTGTCATCGCCCTCATTGTATTCGGTCCCGAAAAGCTACCGACTGTCGCCCGTACTGTGGGTAAAGTGGCAAGGGATCTGAAGCGTACCACGGATGAACTCACTGAAACCATACAACGTGAAGTGGGGATTGATGAAATTCAATCTACGCTTGATTTACCAGCAGAAGTCAGGAAAAATGTCCGGAACCTGGTTATGCCACCGGATGAAGTGGCGCGCAGGCGAAAGGAAAAACTGAAGGAAATTGAATTAGTGCAGGCAAAGCGGGCACTGGAAGAAGCGTCGTTTGGCACTGATGAAGAACGCGTAGAGGCGGAAAAAGAAGAAAGGAAGGATAAAATAGATGGGTGAAGAACTGAATTCTTTCTTCGGCCATCTCGCAGATTTGAGAAAACGGCTGATTTATTCGCTCCTGTTTCTATTTCTCGGTTTTGTTGCCTGCTACGGATTCCACAAAGAGCTGTTCCATATCCTGGCATTGCCACTTCTGAAAATTGCACCGAAACAGTACAGCAATGTGTTTGCATTTCATACTCTCAGCGAGCCTTTCTTTACATACCTTCGCTTGTCTTTTTATGTCGGCATTTTTGTTGCGTCTCCCTTAGTACTCCATCAGGTGTGGCTCTTTATTTCACCGGCATTGTATAAAGAAGAAAAAAAATATGCCGTTCCTTTTATTCTATTCTCAACTCTGCTTTTTTTAGCAGGAGGGTATTTCGGCTATAGTATCGGACTTAAATATATGATTTCCTTCTTTCTTCAGGAAGCGCATGGGCTGGTGCCGGTGTTGACCATGGACAAGTATATTTCATTGACGACAACCGTTATTCTCGGGATGGGTCTGGTGTTTGAAACCCCAATCATTATTCTGTTTCTGGCCCTGATGGGGTTGGTGGACCATACTTTTCTTCTGAAAAAGTTTAAATATGCCCTGGTTATTGTTTTTATCATCGCTGCCGTGATTACCCCTTCCGGTGACCCGGTTACTCAGACCATTTTTGCGCTTCCCATGATTATTCTTTATCTGTTGGGCATACTGGTTGCCTATATGTTCGGCCGGGACCGGAAAGAAGAGACTGATGTTGACAAGATTGAATAAAAGGCAAGGCTGATTTTGAGGAAAAAAGTGGATAAAGAACGGAAACAGCTTTCTTCTCATATTTAGAAAATTTCTTATGCCGGTTTTATAGCCATTTCTATGTGTCCTTTGCTTAGAGTGGGTCACAGAAAATGTCCCGATTGGAAACGTCCGAAAGATTGATTTCTCTGGTTTCCTGTTTTTTCTTTGCGAAGATTCGTTTTCGCCAGTCCAGGTTGTCGGCGGGTTCCAGAAAAATACGTTCTTCATACGCCTCTCTCAAAACAGCTTCAGTGGGAGTTTGCTGAAAAAAGAGAAACCCTGTTTTCAGTTTCTTTCGATCCAGCCAGCGGCGAAAAGACTGAACATCATAAATACCGGGTTTTTCACAGCTGATAAGTGGCACGAATGCCTGGCTACCGGCATCCTTGAACAGTTGACGGTACAGGAAGGAAGATTCGCATCCGCAATAATCCTGACGGTACAGATTATAGTTTCGAGATTCCTCCACCGATTTCTTGAATCCGTCTTCTTTCTTGAAATCGGAAGGAAGATAGGTTATCCCGTATTTTTCTGCCACAGTTTCCCCGATCCGGTTAATCCGATCTACCAGCTTATGGGGGCTCACGGTGAGAACGGTGGCGAAAAGGTCATATCCGTTTTCGTGTGCAAATCGAGCTGTTTCTTCCAAACGTATCCGGTAGCAGATTGAACAACGGCCCGCTTTCTCCGGTTGATAGCGAAGATGAGCGGTTCGCTTCTCAAATATTTCGGGATCAAAAGGGGGTTCAGCAAGCCGGTATCCCTTTGCCTTGGCAAGGCGGCGCATTTCGCTGGCCCGTTTTTCGTGTTCTTTTGCCGGATAGATATTGGGATTGTAGAAAAAACAGGTGACTTCGTAGTCCTGTTCCAGTTTTTCAGGAATCCAGGCGGCATCCGGCGCGCAACAGATGTGGAGTAGCAGCTTCTTCTTCATAGAGAGAGTATATCACGAAGGATTCAATTTACTTCGTTCTGGTATCACTGTTCCATAAACGATCGATGGAAAGTTTCGTGAGTTTCAGCAGGATGGGCAGGCAGAGGCGCAGGCAGAGGATGAAAAACATTGAAGAGGCTAAGGCTCTTTTTTCCATCAAGAGTTAAACTGAAATGAATAAGCCTGGTTATGGATGCTTTTTTTCTGCATGCTATAATTGATGCCATCAGAACGACTGAGGTGGAAAGATTGGCTGTCAAACAATTCCCTGCTCTTTCATTTACCGATATCAGCCTCACTGAAAACAAAACAAAGCCTATGGAGGGACTCAGTGTATTCTTTAATGATTGTTCCCAACAAGAGGGGAGAGGGTTGTAATGAAAGAATTTCGTTCCCCTGATGAAAATTTTGCCCAAAGTATGAAGGATGTTGGCTTTGTGCCAAAGGCAATGGCAAGCGACGAACTTTATCGCTCAATGGGTTTTAAGTGCGGTCTTGAAGTTCATCAGCAGCTGGAAACAAAAAAGAAATTATTCTGCCACTGTCCATCGGGTCGCTATCAGGGAGCAGATGAGTTTGATGCAGAAATCGTCCGTCATATGCGGCCGACGTTAAGCGAATTGGGGGAATATGACGGTACTGCACTGATGGAATTCAAGACCCGCAAAAACATATTTTACCGGTTGCGCAACGATACAGCCTGTACCTATGAGTTTGATGATACACCGCCTTTTCTCCTGAACCGGGAGGCATTGAAAATTTCAATGGAAATTGCACTGTTGTTGAAGACGTCGGTGGTGGGAGAGGTACATATTACCCGTAAACAGTATCTGGACGGCAGTATTCCCACAGGGTTTCAGCGAACAGCGATTATTGGCATCAATGGCCATATCCCCATTCGGAACAAAGAGGTTGAGATTATTCAGATCAGCCTGGAGGAAGATTCTTGCCGGGAGGTTTCAGATATCCGACATGACCGGGTGTACCGAACTGACCGACTGGGTATGCCATTGATTGAGGCCGTTACCGGCCCTGATCTGGCGACACCGGGTGAGGCCCATGAAGCTGGCCAGTATATCCGGTTTCTGACGAGGAGTACCGGCAAAGTCCGGACCGGAATCGGTGCTGCCCGGCAGGATGTAAATGTTTCAATAAATGGTGGAAGGCGTGTTGAAATCAAGGGGGTATCCAGAATAAGTGAAATTCCGAAGTTAACCCACAATGAGGCATTTCGCCAACAGGCCTTGCTGCATATTCGGGATGAACTGGCCGGACGGTTCAAGAAAAACAGGAATGTGAATATTCAAAGCGTTGATTTGACAGCTTCTCTGATTCGGGATGATTGGATTCCGCTGAAAAATGCATTGGAAAGAGGATTTCGCATTGTGGCGGTTCGATTAAAGGGATTCCGGTCTATTCTCTCTCATTTCACCGGGCCGGGGAGGATGTTCGCGGATGAGATCGAGGAGCGCTTGAAAGTGATCGCCTGTCTGGAATCGCCGTTCATGACCCATTCTGAAAAATTAAATGCCGGAGTGCCGGAATCATTGGACAGTGCTGTCCGCTCATTAACCCGGTGTGAAAAGGCTGATGCCTGGATTCTGATATGGGGCCCGAAGGAGGATATCCCGACGGCAATGGAAACAATCCAAGAACGGTGTCAGCTTGCATTTGAAGGTGTTCCGGATGAAACACGAAAGGCAATGCCGGATGGCACTACAATTTTTGAAAGGGTGTTGCCCGGGCCGAATCGGATGTACCCGGATACCGATTCTGCACCCATTGCGGTTTCCGATAGCGAGATAGATATGCTTCGTTCGAGCCTTCCCGAGGATGTTTCTGTAAGGGTGCAGAAACTTGACGGCTGGCATGTTCCACAGGACACCTATGGGTACATTTTCAGGCGGAATCTGTTTCCCCTCCTTGAAACGCTGGTTGAAAAATTCCATGTGGATCCCGTTTTGGCCGGGGTGTTTCTTGGCCACAGGTTAAAGTATCTGGAAGGGCATTTTACCCCGTCAGCTCCATTTCATCATGAACGAATTCTCGATCTTTTTCAATATGTTAAGGATAAGGGAATGAATGCAAATATTTTACCACCAATGTTGAGAGAGTTGTATCAGCATCCCAATATGGATTTTGATTCGATTCTTTCGGCAGTGGGCTATCAAAAAACGAAGCCGGAGAATATTTACAGCCAGATTCCCATACTGGTCAAGAAATTTCAGGAAATTCGGGTTTCTGACCAGCCGGCGGCGTGTATCGCATGGGTAATGGGACAGCTTCATCAACTGTCACTGGGAAATATTGATCTGGCAGACTTGAGACACAGGGTTTCGGAGGCCGTGTATGCTTGAAATGTTTAAGGGATACCGAGGCGATGCATTGGAAGCATTGCGGACCTACAAGGCCCGTGTATGGGGAGAAACATTAATCAATACCACACGGGGTACCTTTACCGGGATTATTTTGCCCCGGTCGGAGAGCGATGATGACCAGCATATCGTTCTGAAGCTGGAAACCGGTTATAACATCGGAATTACAGTGGACACGATTACCGGAATGAAAGAGATTGGGTATCGGAAGGCGAATTATAAGATTCCCGAGAAAGAATTCCCCATGTCGCCGGACAAACCCGATGTCAGATTATTTGGAACGGGGGGGACCATTGCGTCGCGCCTGGACTACCGCACGGGAGCAGTCATTCCTGCGTTTTCTCCAGGTGAATTATATGGGGCTGTTCCTGAATTGGCCGATATCTGTAATCTGACAACTGAAAAACTATTTGGCGTGTTCAGTGAAAATATGGGCCCTGTGGAGTATAAAATACTTGCAAAGGCAATCGGCGAAGCCATTCGAAGTGGAGTGGATGGAATTGTTGTTGGCCATGGGACAGATACCATGCACCATACAGCTGCGGCACTCTCGTTTATGGTTCAGAATTCGCCGGTGCCAATTGTAATGGTAGGTTCCCAGCGGTCTTCAGACCGGCCGTCATCAGACGCGGCCCTGAACCTGATTCATGCTACAACAACAGCGGCCCATTCCGATATTGCGGAAGTTCTGGTATGTATGTTCGGCCCGACTTCTGATGAATATGCCCTGCTGCATCGGGGGACCCGTGTAAGGAAAATGCATTCGTCTTACAGGTCCACATTCAGAACAATCGGTGATTATCCGGTGGCAATGGTTCAGAAGAACGTAGTTACGCCCTTGAGAGATGATTACCGAAAGCGGCGAACAGATCGGGATGTAAAGATTCTGCCTTACTTTGAAGAAAAAGTGTCATTGCTTTATTATTATCCGAATATGATGCCGGACATTATTGATTCTCTGGTTGAAAACGGGTACCGGGGGATTGTGATTGCGGGAACAGGGCTGGGCCATGTAAACAAGGCGGTTTATCCTGCGATTGAGCGGGCCTGTAAGAAGGGTGTTGCCGTCTACATGACAGTGCAGACCCTGTGGGGATATGCCCATATGTTTGTTTACGATACCGGCCGGGATCTGATGCGCCTGGGGATTATTCCTGCAGATAACATGTTGCCTGAAGTGGCCTACATCAAGTTGGGATGGGCGCTGGGTCAGACAGACGATCCGGAAAAGGTGAAAGAGATTATGTTGACACCGATTGGAAGTGAAACA
>QMQE01000074.1 GCA_003650445.1 Acidobacteriota bacterium
CAATGGCGAAGGCAAAATTCGAAAGAACGAAACCGCATGTTAACATTGGAACCATCGGTCACGTAGACCATGGCAAAACCACATTAACAGCGGCAATCACCCTGGTACTGGCGAAAAGCAAAGGCGATGTAGAAGTGCGGAGCTTCGACTCCATCGACAACGCGCCGGAAGAAAAAGCCCGTGGCATAACGATCAACACTGCCCACGTGGAATACCAGACGGAAAACCGTCACTATGCCCACGTAGACTGCCCGGGTCATGCCGATTACGTAAAAAACATGATTACGGGAGCAGCCCAGATGGACGGAGCCATTCTTGTGGTCAGTGCCTACGACGGCCCCATGCCGCAGACCCGCGAGCACATCCTGCTTGCCCGTCAGGTCAACGTGCCGTACATCGTCGTCTACCTGAACAAAGTAGACATGGTGGATGACGAAGAGCTCATCGACCTGGTGGAAATGGAAGTTCGTGAACTCCTCGACGAATACGAATTTCCCGGTGACGATATCCCTGTAATCCGGGGCAGTGCATTGAAAGCCCTTGAAAACCCTGATGACGAAAAATGGACCAAATCCATCTTCGAACTCATGGAAGCCGTAGATGCTTACGTACCCATGCCGGAACGTCCCATAGACAAAGACTTTCTGATGCCCATCGAAGACATCTTCAGCATCAGTGGCCGCGGTACAGTTGTAACCGGCCGCATTGAAAGAGGCGTCATCACCACCGGCACCGAAATTGAAATCGTCGGTATTAGGCCCACCATCAAGCGGGTGTGCACCGGTGTTGAAATGTTCAAAAAGATTCTTGACCGCGGTGAAGCAGGCGACAACGTCGGCCTCCTGCTCCGTGGAACAGACAAAAAAGAAGTCATGCGTGGTCAGGTATGCGCCAAAATCGGCAGCATCACCCCCCACGTCAACTTCAAAGGTGAAATCTACGTACTGACCAAAGAAGAAGGCGGACGTCACAAACCCTTCTTCACCGGTTACCGTCCGCAGTTCTTCTTTCGGACAACTGACGTAACAGGTGACATCAAACTCCCTGACGGCGTGGAAATGGTTATGCCGGGGGACAACCTGACCATTGAAGTCAAGCTGATCACCCCGATTGCCATGGAAAAGGGCCTTCGTTTCGCCATCCGCGAGGGTGGACGGACTGTTGGTGCCGGCACCGTGACAGAGATTATTGAGTAAGAGGGAGATATGCGGGAAATAATAAGCCTTCAATGCACCGAGTGTAAGCGCAAGAATTACACCACAACAAAGAATAAAAGAACCATGACCGGGAAACTGGAATTGAAGAAGTTCTGTAGTGCGTGCAGCAAGCATACGCCGCACAAGGAAAGCAAGGTATAGTATTTTGAAATAGAGATTGGTAGGCCAGTAGCTCTAATTGGTAGAGCGCCGGACTCCAAATCCGATGGTTGGGGGTTCGAGTCCCTCCTGGCCTGCCACTTTTTTTGGAGAAGAAATGGGAAAGTTTGCAACATTTGTTAAAGATTCCTGGGGAGAACTGAGGCGCGTAACGTGGCCGACAAAGGATGATGTGATTACAACGACCATCGCTGTCCTTGTGTTGACGGTCATTTTTTCGTTCTTCATTTACCTTTCCGACAAACTGCTCTCCACCGCCGTTGAATGGGTGTATCGGATAGCGGGTAGTTAAAGCCAATGGCAGGAGTTATCTGATGGCATTGCGCTGGTACATCGTTCACACCTATTCGGGCTTTGAGAACAAGGTCCAGGAAAGCCTGCTGAAGCGCGTGGAAACCTATGGCTACAGTGACCGGATCATTGATGTAATGATTCCCACTGAGCAGGTGCTGGAAGTAAAAAATGGAAAACGGGTGGAAACGACGAAAAAATTCTTTCCCGGTTATATATTGGTTCAGATGGAGATGGATGACCATCTCTGGCATTTTGTCCGAAATACCCCCAAGGTCACGGGTTTCGTCGGTGGAAAGAACCCGACACCTCTGACCGATGAGGATGTGGAAAATATTCTGAGCCAGGTGAAAACGGCAAAAGAGAAACCGAAACCCGAGATCACTTTTGCCACCGGTGATAAGGTAAAGATTATTGAGGGTCCGTTTAAAACCTTTATCGGGTCTGTAGAAGAAGTCAATGAAGATAAAGCCACTGTCCGTGTGATGGTGACAATCTTTGGACGTTCGACACCGGTGGAGCTCGGTTTCCTTCAGGTCGAAAAAATTTAGCAAGGTGAGGTTTACCCTATGGCAAAGAAAGTTTTAGCTCTGATTAAATTGCAGTTGGACGCCGGCAAGGCGACTCCGGCACCCCCTGTGGGGCCGGCACTTGGCCAGCATGGTGCCAACATTATGGAATTCTGCAAGGCATTCAATGCCCGTACGCAGAAACAGATGGGAATGGTGATTCCAGTTGTGATTACGGTTTATGGTGACCGGTCTTTTACGTTTATTACAAAGACCCCCCCTGTTGCCAACCTGATCATGAAAGAGATTGGAATTGTAAGCGGTTCGGCGGAGCCCAACAAGATAAAGGTCGGGAAGCTGACAAAAGCTCAGGTTCGTTCTATTGCCGAGACAAAAATGCCGGATTTGAACACAACAGACGTTGAAGCGGCAATGCGGATCGTCGAGGGTACTGCCCGTTCCATGGGTGTGACGGTCAAGTAATACTGATATTGATTTTGACCTGACCACGGGTCTTTGAAAAGAATGTGGTAGAAGAAATTCGGGAGGTGCTATGGCTAAGCGTAGTAAAAAGTATCGCGCGGCGCATGAAAAAGTCGTAGCCAACAAAGAATATCCTCTGGGCGAGGCTATCAAGCTGGCAAAGGAAGTTTCCTATGCCGGGTTTGATGAAACGTTTGAAATCGCCATGCGTCTCGGTGTGGATCCGAAGTACGCAGATCAGATGGTCAGAGGAACCCTGGTATTGCCCCACGGAACCGGTAAAACGGTGAAGGTGGCTGTCATTGCTTCCGGTGAAAAGCAGAAGGAAGCTGAAACTGCCGGCGCAGATACAGTCGGCGGTGAAGAGATGATTGAAAAAATTCAGGGCGGTTGGCTGGACTTTGACGCGTTGATTGCGACGCCGGACATGATGCGTCATGTCGGGAAACTCGGAAGGGTGCTGGGACCCCGGGGGTTGATGCCCAACCCCAAAATCGGTACGGTAACCTTTGATGTCGCAGGCGCGGTACAGGAAGTGAAAGCGGGTCGTATTGAGTACAAAGTGGATAAGACCGGTATCGTACACAATGCAGTGGGGAGAAAGTCCTTTGATGAGCAACAGCTGCTGGACAACGCGACAGTGTACATCCAGACGATTGTCAAAGCAAAACCAGCCACAGCAAAGGGACGTTACGTCAAATCGGTGTATATTTCCACGACCATGGGCCCGGGGATCAAGGTTGATCCCGGTTCTGTTGACTAAGGGGTGGACGGATGCTGAAAAAAGATAAAATCGCACTTGTCGACGGTTTGAGAGATGAGCTGAAGGACGTGAAATGTTTCTACATGTTCCAGTTCAGCAAAGTTTCGGTTATCGAAGACAATGAGCTCCGGATGAAAATTCGTGAGACCGGCTCCACCTATCGTGTTGTTAAGAATCGCTTGCTGGCGAAAGCCACTGAGGGAACAGCATTGGAGCCACTTACCAGCGGCCTGAAACAAACAACTGTTGTGGCATATTCAAATGAAGATCCTGTGGGATTGGCCAAACTGTTGACAGAATTCGGGAAGGGACGGGAAGAGTATTTTTTCAAAGGTGGTATTCTGGAGAATCAGGTACTCACTGAAAATGAGTTCGTGGAAGTGGCCAAGTTGCCGTCCAAGGAAGAGCTTATTGCAAAAATGCTGTATCTGCTCCAGTACCCGATCCAGGGGCTGGTTACTGCTTTGGAAGGGGTTTACAGGCAGCTGCCTGTTGTATTGAAACAAATTGCTGATAAAGAAAATTGATTTTTCTATAAACGGAGGATAAAGATGGCTAAATTGACAAATGAAGACATTATCACTCACATCAAGGAGATGACCGTCCTTGACCTGAATACCCTGGTGAAGGCGCTGGAAGAAGAATTCGGTGTTTCTGCGGCAGCTGCGGCTGTGGCGGCTCCTGCTGCCGGTGGCGGCGGAGAAGCGGCTGAAGAGGAACAGACTGAATTTACTGTTATCCTGAAAGCGATTGGTTCCAAGAAAATTGAAGTGATTAAAGCGGTTCGCAAGCTCACCAGCCTTGGCCTGAAAGAAGCCAAAGAACTGGTGGACGGTGCCCCGAACCCTGTGAAAGAAGCTGTTTCCAAGGACGAAGCTGAAGAAGCAAAGAAAGCCCTGGAAGAAGCTGGTGCAGAGGTCGAAGTTAAGTAATAGTGCTTTCAATACAAAGAAGAGGGCCTTTGAGCCCTCTTTATTTTTTATATGGTTCAGGGGGAATTGTGCATATTCCCCCTTATTGTGCATTTCTGAATTGCAGATACAGGGTATCACAGTGAATGGGGCAATATCAAGTGTCAGGAGCAAAATATGGATGTGATGACTTCAAATATTTATCGTAAACGGGTTGATTTCTCTAAAATCAAAACGTATCTTCCGATGCCGAATCTCATTGATATCCAGCGGAAGTCGTATGACGATTTTCTTCAAATGCGTGAACTCCCGAAGGACCGGAAAGATACCGGTCTTCAGGCAGCATTCAAGAGCGTATTCAATATTGAAGATTATCGGGGATTGGCTAAGCTGGAGTTTGTTGAGTATTCAGTGGGAGACTGGGAGTGTAAATGTGGCCACCTGAAAGGGATTGAGCATAATCGGATTCAATGCACTCAGTGCGGGGCATCCGTGTATGTTGAGGATACAACTGATTCTTATGCCACTTGTGAAAAATGCGGGTATCGGAATGAAAACACCGTGGACATTTGTCCAATCTGTGAAACACCGGCTGGCCTTAAGGCAGCATACTCAATGGAAGAATGCGAAGAACGCGGAATGACCTACGCTGTCCCTATGAAGGTCAGATTCCGTTTAACTATATTTGAAGAACCTGACACTGCCGGAAACAGGGCAATCCGTGACATCAAAGAACAGGAACTCTATTTCGGAGATATTCCGGTTATGACGGAGCGGGGAACTTTCATTTTTAATGGTACGGAGCGGGTGGTGGTAAACCAGCTGAATCGTTCCCCCGGTGTTTTTTACAAGTATGACAGTGATAAGAAGGTTTACTCTCTTCAGTTGATTCCCTACCGGGGTGCATGGGTTGAGTTTGAATATGACCTGAAGAAACGAATCTTGTATATCCGAATTGACCGCAAACGTAAATTCAACGCCGGTATTTTCCTGAAATGTTTTGGTTTTCTGGATGACAAGTTTTCGGATAGCGCTTCCTTCCTCCGGGAATATTACAATATTCATGAGACAAGCTTTGGAGATGACAATAAGATTTACCTGTCACCTTCACCTTGTCTGGTGGGGAAGAAAGTTGCAATGGATCTGGAGGACGAGGACGGCAAGCGTCTTTTATCAGCTGGCAATAAATTCAAAAAATCCACTCTAAGGCGTGCAGGTGAAAATAGCCGGGTTTGTTTTGAACTGGAAGAATTTGACATGATTCGGAATCTGGAGCCTGTGTTCGATGAAAATGGTGAACTACTGCTGGCGGCCAATCAGGATCTGACACCTGAAATTATTGAACGTCTCCGGGAATCCGGGATTACTGAAGTGAAGACAATCCTTCCTGAGGATGATGAAATGGGCAGTATGCTCAGCAATTCACTCCAGAAGGATGGTGTGGATAGTTCGGAAGATGCCCTTATTGAGTTGTACCGGAAACTTCGCCCCGGTGACCCCCCTACACTTGAGAGCGCCCAGAAATTATTTGTAAGCCTTTGCTTTGATGGGGATCGATATGATTTTTCCCGCGTTGGCCGGTTGAAGTTCAACACAAAGTTGGGAACAAAGACAGAATTGAACGAACGAACACTGTCGGTGAATGATTTCATTGTGGCAATTCGCTATTTTTTCAAATTGCAGGCAAATATCGGTTCTACAGATGACATTGATCATCTTTCCAATCGCCGTGTCCGTTCTGTGGGCGAGTTACTGGAAAACCAGTTTCGTGTCGGCCTGGTCCGGATTCAAAAGGCGATTCGGGAAAAAATGTCTGTTTATGACAACATTGATCAGTTGATGCCTCAAGAACTCATTAATGCGAAGCCGGTGATGGCTATTATCCGTGAATTTTTCGGTTCCAGCCAGTTGTCCCAGTTCATGGACCAGACCAATATTCTTTCTGAGATAACACATAAGCGCAGACTGTCCTCCCTGGGGCCAGGTGGCTTGAGCCGGGAACGGGCGGGATTTGAAGTCCGAGACGTTCATCCCTCTCATTACGGAAGAATCTGTCCCATTGAGACCCCGGAAGGACCGAACATTGGCCTGATCGCGTCTTTGTCGGTTTATGCCAAGGTTAATGAGTATGGTTTCATAGAAACGCCTTACAAGAAAGTGGAAAATGGCCGGATTCTGGATCATGTCAAGATCTTGTATGCCGGTGATTCAAAGTCTTTCAAAGTGGGGGATATTACACTGAAGGGCGATTTTGAGGCAGAAAATAAGAAACTGAAAAAGGCAAAAAAGAACTTGATGGCAGGGGAAGCCTTTGCTTTCTATCTGTCTGCATGGGAAGAGGATAAGTACACCATTGCCCAGGCCAATGCGGCGCGGGATGAGAATAATAACATTATCAGTGAACAGGTGAATGCCCGGGTTGCGGGAGAATTCAAACTTGTTCCAAGAAATGATGTTCAATTTATTGATGTATCTCCGAAAGAAATTGTTTCGGTGGCAGCATCCCTGATTCCCTTTCTGGAGCATGATGATGCGAACCGGGCATTGATGGGTTCAAACATGCAACGCCAGGCGGTTCCGCTGATGCGTACCGATGCCCCTGTGGTCGGTACCGGAATGGAACACATTGTGGCAAAGGATTCCGGATTGACGGTTGTGGCCAAACGTTCCGGCTGGGTGGACGCTGTGGATGGAAGCCGTATTGTTATCCAGGTGGATAGAGATCCCGGCCATGAAGATGAAATCGGTGTGGACATTTACCAGTTGACTAAGTTCAAGCGATCCAACCAGGATACCTGTTTTAACCAGAAACCGCTGGTAAAGAAAGGCGATTACGTTCAGAAAGGCCAGATTATCGCGGATGGTCCCTCCACGGAGAAGGGTGAATTGGCGTTGGGCCGGAACGTGATGGTGGCTTTCGTGCCCTGGCGGGGATACAATTATGAGGATGCGATTCTAATCAGCCAGAAGATTGTTAAGGAAGACACCTTTACCTCTATCCACATTGAAGAGCTTAACGTGGAATCCCGGGATACGAAACTTGGACCGGAAGAAATTACCCGTGACATTCCAAATGTAAGCGACGAATTTCTGAAGGATCTGGACGATAGCGGTATTATCCGCATTGGTGCAACAGTAAAGCCTGGGGATGTGCTGGTGGGCAAGGTTACTCCGAAAG
This sequence comes from Acidobacteriota bacterium, assembly GCA_003650445.1. GTDB lineage: Bacteria > Acidobacteriota > Holophagae > Thermotomaculales > Thermotomaculaceae > UM-FILTER-49-7. The sequence continues at coordinate 7,512 of QMQE01000074.1, forward strand.
GGGAAACAACTCTGACACCGGAAGAAAAGTTGTTGAAGGCAATCTTTGGCGCGAAAGCGGAGGAAGTGAAAGATGCGTCCCTGAGAACACCTCCCGGAATGGAAGGTACTGTTGTGGACGTCAAGGTTTTTTCTCGAAAAGGTGTGGAAAAGGATGCCAGATCCCGGGAAATCGAACGGGAGCACGTGGAAAAACTGGAACAGAGCCTGATGGATGAAGAGCGGATTATCAGGATGCAGACAAAGGCGAAGCTTCAGACCCTTTTGAAAAACCGGAAGCTGAAGGTTGACCTTGTGAATGAAGCCGGTGATGTTCTGGCTAAGACCGGCGCAAAAATCACACCGGCTTTGCTGGATAAACTTGGAATCAAACATATTGCATTGATGAAGACCGGGGTTAAGAAGGTGGATGAAGAAATCCAGCTCATTGTGGAAAAGACCAATCGAAAAATCGCCATTGCACGCCAGGCCTTTGATGAGCAGGTGGATAAGCTGAAGAAGGGAGATGAGCTCCCCGCCGGTGTCATTAAAATGGTGAAAGTCTACCTCGCTGTGAAGCGGAAACTGTCCGAGGGAGACAAAATGGCGGGCCGTCATGGAAACAAAGGGTGTGTATCCCGGATTCTACCGGAGGAGGATATGCCTTATCTACCGGACGGATCTCCTGTAGACATCGTGCTGAATCCTCTGGGTGTCCCTTCTCGTATGAATGTGGGCCAGATTCTGGAAACCCATCTGGGCTGGGCGGCCAAGGAATTGGGGCTGCATTTTGCGACACCGGTATTCGACGGTGCCAATGCAGAGGATATTAAATCCTACCTGAGAGAAGCCGGTTTGCCGGAATCGGGCCAGAGTTTCCTCTACGACGGAATGACAGGGGAACGTTTTGAGCAGCCGGTTACCGTGGGGCAGATTTATATGTTGAAGTTGCATCATCTGGTTGACAATAAGATTCATGCCCGGTCCATTGGTCCGTACTCTCTGATTACCCAGCAGCCCCTTGGCGGAAAGGCACAATTTGGCGGCCAGCGATTCGGAGAAATGGAGGTATGGGCACTGGAGGCTTATGGTGCTGCTTATACCCTGCAGGAAATTCTGACCTACAAGTCGGATGATGTCCAGGGAAGAAACAAGATTTATGAGGCCATTGTGAAGGGGAAGGAAATCCCGGAACCGGGGCTGCCGGAATCATTCAACGTTCTGATGAAAGAAATGATGAGCCTGGGTCTCAATATTGAGTTCAATGTGGACGAGAATACGGAAAGCCCGGAAGAAGACGACGAACCGGATATCTTCTCCATGGCTGAAAAGTTAGCGAAATAAGGGCGGGAGGCAACAGTGGAAAAAGTGCAAAAGCCTGTAGATACAAGAAATTCGATCAATGAGGTGCGGAACATCCGCATTAGCATTGCGTCACCGGAAAAAATCCGGGACTGGTCTTTCGGTGAGGTAACGAAACCGGAAACCATCAATTATAGGACCTTCAAGCCGGAAAAGGATGGGTTGTTCTGTGCCCGGATTTTCGGTCCGATCAATGACTATGAATGCCTCTGCGGAAAATACAAACGTCCGAAGTATAAGGGGATTCGCTGCGATAAGTGCGGTGTGGAAGTGACCCTGTCCAAGGTCCGCCGGGAGCGGATGGGACATATTGAGCTGGCTGCGCCGGTTTCCCATATCTGGTTTCTGAAAGCATTGCCTTCCCGGATTGCCAGCCTGCTGGACATGACACTCCGTTCGGTGGAAAAAGTCCTGTATTTTGAGCAATATATTGTAACGAATCCCGGAGACACACCTTTGGAGGAGCGGCAGCTTCTGACAGAAACGGAGCTTCGCCAGGCCTATGAGGAGTATGGGCGGGGTGCATTTGAGGCAGGGATGGGAGCTGAAGCCGTAGCAGAGCTGTTGAAACAGATTGATGTGGAAGAGCTTTCCGTTCAGCTTCGCTATGACATGAAGACAGTGACGTCCAAACAGAAACGGGTGAAAACAGCCAAGCGGTTGAAAATCGCCGACGCTTTCCGTAAATCCGGGAATAAGCCGGAACATATGATTCTGACCATGCTGCCGGTGATTCCTCCGGAGTACCGGCCGCTGGTTCCCCTGGACGGGGGGCGGTTTGCCACCTCTGATTTGAATGATCTGTATCGTCGGGTCATCAATCGAAATCTGAGATTGAAAAAGCTTCAGGAACTCCGTGCGCCGGAAGTCATTATGCGGAATGAAAAACGCATGCTTCAAGAGGCAGTGGATGCCCTGTTTGATAACGGCCGCCGCGGAAAAGTGGTAAAAGGTACCAATGACCGGCCACTGAAATCACTGGCGGACACGCTGAAGGGAAAGAAGGGCAGATTTCGCCTGAACCTTCTGGGTAAACGTGTGGATTATTCAGGTCGTACCGTGATCGTGGTGGGCCCCGATTTGAAGCTGAACCAGTGCGGATTACCCAAGAAAATGGCTCTTGAACTCTTTAAGCCATTCATTTTCAACGAACTGGAAAAAAGAGGGTTTGCCAGCTCAATCAAAGTTGCGAAAGAAATGGTAGAGCTGGAGCGGGCTGAAGTCTGGGACGTTCTGGAAGACGTTATTACCGGGCATCCGGTGATGCTGAACCGTGCGCCCACTTTGCATAGGCTCGGAATTCAGGCCTTTTATCCCATCCTTGTTGAAGGGAAAGCGATCAAGCTGCATCCTTTGGTATGCTCAGCTTTCAATGCTGACTTTGATGGTGACCAGATGGCGGTCCATGTGCCATTGGCTCCTACTGCTCAACTGGAAGCAATTGTCCTGATGCTCTCCACCAACAACCTGTTGAGCCCGGCTTCCGGGCGTCCGGTGGCGGTTCCTTCCCAGGATATGGTATTGGGGTGCTATTATCTGACCAAACTTCGTCCCGACCGGAAAGGTGAAGGGAAGGTTTTTACTGATTTTGACGAAGTAATGGCGGCTTATGAGGCAAATTATCTGGATATTCACGCGCTGATTACTGTTCGTTATACCGGTAAATTGATTGACTTGGCCGGAACAAAGGATTTACAGAGTTTCGAAACAGCAGAAGTGGTTGAAGTCAAGAATTATCGCCTGAAAACAACGGTTGGCCGAATTATTTTCAATTCCATTCTAAAAGGCGATCTGCCTTTTGTAAACGGCCTGTTCAAGAAAAAAGGCCTGGCCAATCTGGTGTATTATGCCTACAAGCATGTTGGGAAAGAGCAGACCATTGAATTACTGGACGGTATTAAGAAAATGGGCTTTCTCTATGCATGCAAGGGCGGTATTTCCTTTGGTATGGATGATATTATCGTCCCGGAAGCAAAGCAGGCCATCCTGGAGCAGGCCCCGAAGGATGTGATGGCGGTGGAGCGCCAGTACCAGGCCGGAGAAATTGAAGCCTCTGAGCGGTACAACAAGGTTGTGGCCATCTGGTCGGATGTGACGGAAGAGGTGGCATCCGTAATGCTGGATGAACTGGAGCAGGCCAATGAAAAGGGTGAATTTATGAATC
>QMQE01000075.1 GCA_003650445.1 Acidobacteriota bacterium
ATAGATGGCATGGGGCCCCAGCGCAAGCTGGATTCGTTCATTTTTATGGAAATACCGGTCAAAAATGTCTTTTGTCCGCTTTTCATTGGCTTTCTGACGCTTTGAATCGAACATGTCAATCATGACCGCGGACAGCACCCCACGGACACCCATTTCCTCCACCGCCTGCCAGGCCGCATCAAAATGCCAGTACATATCGTTAAAGAGCGTTGTCCCAGTCTTAATCATCTCCAGAATGGCCAACCTCGTCCCGGCATAGACATCTTCCTCAGTGAAAGTATACTCAATGGGCCAGATTTTCTTTTCCAGCCACTCCATCAGCGGCATGTCATCTGCGTAGCCCCGAAACAGCGTCATGCCGGCGTGGGTATGCATATTTGAAAAAGCCGGATAGAGAATTTTCCCCGATGCGTCGATCGTTTTGTCCGATTCTTCCCGAATTGAGGGCGCAATCCGGCTGATTTTCTCTCCTTCAATGAGAAGATCGCAATTTTTCCTGCTGAAACAGTGAATCGCATTTTTAATCAACAGAGACATTGGAGCAACTCCTCCAGAAAGGCATCCATTTCCGCCTGGTTCCCCTCAACAAGCTTTGTAAATGAATCGAAATCGAGGAGATCCGGCGCAATACCATTGGCATAATTATCCACCATGCAGACAGAGGCATACTCCAGTCCCAATTCACAGGCGATGGTCGCCTCTGATCCCAGTGTCATTCCTACGACATCAGCAAAATTCGCCATCAGACGGATTTCCGCAGGTGTCTCAAAGCGCGGGCCTGTAGTCTGCCAATACACCACATCAGACAACTGACACTTTACACACGCCTTAACCTCTGCCCCGATTTCAATCGACATGGACGGAGTGATATGAATCCGGTGTTCCGTATCAATGGTGGGAATATTGTAAAAAGAAATGAAATCCCGGACCAGACAACAGGTTCCCGGTTCAATCTCCCGTTTCAGGGAACCAACCGAATTAATGGCAAATACCCGGTCGATATTTCGCATCTTCACCGCGGATAGATTTGCTTTGTGGTTGATTTTGTGTGGCGGGTCATTTTGAAGGCCGTGTCGCTGAATCAGCATCGCCCGGCCGGTGTAGTAGGCAGTTACGGCGCCATGCGGGGTACGGATTGTTTCCTGCTTGGCATCATGTAACACTTTGGATTCAAAGAGATTGCTGCCGCCGATGATGGCAATCTTTCTATCCATTGACAAGCCCTATCATTTCCCGGATCAGCTTCGCGGCAGTGATGGTTGAAATCCCACTGGTATCAATGTGAGGTGCCAGCTCCATGAAATCAGCGGCAACCACGCGTCTCCCCCGAAACAGCGCCAGTTCATCCATCAGGGCATCAAAACTTAATCCCCCCGGTTCCGGCGTTCCGGTGCCGGGGAAAACAGACGGGTCCAGCACGTCCATATCAATGGTTACATAGATCGGAGTCTCCGGATTCAATCCAACCAGGGCATCCTTCAATGAAACAGAAAGAAAGCCCTTTTCACGGGAAAACTGCCATTCATCTCTCGTCCCTGAACGGATATGGAACTGGTGAAACTGCGTTTCCGGCAGAAAATCCAGCACCCGGCGCATCACCGTAGCATGGGAAAAACGTTCCCCGAGATAATCTTCCCGAAGGTCCATGTGCGCATCAAACTGGAACACGTGGAGACCCGGAAATCGTTTAAATGCGCTATGTATCAACGGGTAGGAAACCAGATGTTCCCCCCCGATTCCGAAGAGAATCACACCGGCATCGAACAGCGCGTCTGCATCCGACTCAATCTCCTGCATCACGCGTTCCTTTGCCCCGAAAGGCAACGAAAGGTCACCGGCATCAGTAAAGGGAATCTCCTCAATATTCACATCAAAACGCGGGGAATAACTCTCAATCCCCTCTGAATGCGCTCGAATCTCCATAGGCCCGAAGCGAGATCCCGGCTTGTACGAAGCGGTACCATCATAGGGATAGCCCCGAAGTACAATACCAGACCCTTCAATCTTCGGCCTGGAGCCCATAAACCGCATCAGCGACGCTCCTGGTGGACAAACTCCCGAACAGCATCTTCCTCGTACCCGCTTTCGATGATGCATTCGGCGTCAATTCCGCCCCGCACATTGTACCGGGTGTACACCCTGAGAAAATGAGGTGATAACAAAGCAGCAAGGTGGTCAAAAATCAGAGAGGTGGCATCCTCCTGGTAAATTCCGACATTCCGGAAAGACATAAAATAATACTTCAGTGATTTCAACTCTACCAGCTGTCCTTCCGGGATATAGCGTATCTCCACATGGGCAATGTCCGGCAGGCCGGAATACGGGCAAACGGCGGAAAACTCATCCGTTGTATATGAAATCAGCTGGGGGCGTCCCTCGTACTCAATGGCCTCCAGAAGTTCCGGCCGTATACTGGTTGTGGATTCAAATGGCAAAGCCATTCCATCTGCTTTCGGCATAATTCCCCTCCTCGTACCTTTCCAGTTCTCTATTGTAGGAGTACCCCTTTCATTTGGCAAGAAACAATCCTGATAATCAAGCGCCGCAGACTTGACCGGGAAGGGGGGATTTGGGAAAATGAGAAGTCAGAAAAATGTTCATAAAAGAAAGGGAGCATCATGGAACAGTTAAACTGGTATTACCCGGAGGATTTAAATGAAGCCGCCCGGCTGGTGAGCGATGGCGATAAGGCCCCCCACAGCGGCGGTACCGCCCTGATTCGAAAAGGCTTTCGGAAGATTAAAAGTATTGTAGACCTCTCCCGCCTGCCGATGCATGACATTGAGGTTCAGAGGGACAGGATTGAAATCGGCGCCATGTGCAGTTATGACGATATTATCCGGGCATTCCGGTCGGTTGATCCCGGCCATGTCCTGGTTCAGTCCCTGAAGAATTCTGCGTCCACCCCACTCAGAAACCGCATTACCGCCGGCGGCAGTGTGGCCGCCTTTCCGGCATGGTCGGATTTTGTCGGGCCACTGCTTCTTTTGGATGCCAAAGTGGATTTAATCGGCCGGGAAACCGGCACATTTCCCCTTTCAAACTACCTGAATCGCCGCGAATTGCGTGCCGGTTCCATCATCACGCGAATTTTGACAGAGAATTTTCCCCACAAGGGCCTGCACTACCGGGAGACCCGGACACACGTGGACTACCCCGCTTTCACCATTACCCTTACCGCCGCACCGGCTGACGGTGTGTTCAAGGGCCTGCGGGTTGTGGTGGTGGGAAATAAAGAACGCTTCCGCCGCCTGACAGAACTGGAGGCCGCACTCAACGGGAAAACGGGTTCGATTCTTGATTCACTGAATATTGATGATTTCTTCCCGGTGGATTTCCCGGATCGAAAGCACGGAAGTGGGGAGTACCTCGGGCACGTTGCCCGGATTGCACTGATGGATATGCTGAAGATGATTGCAGGGGGGCAGGCATGAAAACAAAACTGACTGTAAACAACAAGCCGGTTTCCGTACAATTTTCACCCACAGACAGGTTACTGGATGTGCTTCGAAACAACGGGTTTAGTGAAGTTAAAGAGGGATGTCGGGACGGTGAATGCGGCGCATGTGTCGTTTTACTCAATGGAAAGCTGGTCAATTCCTGCCAGGTACTTGCCGCGTCGGCGATGGATGCCACCGTCACCACGGTGAAGGGTCTGGAAAAGGACAAGGCCGCTCCCATTCAAGAGGCCTTTGTGGACGCAGGGGCGGTTCAATGCGGATTCTGCACCCCCGGCATGGTGCTGGCCACCTATGCCCTGCTTCAGGAGAATCCGGCCCCGGATACCAGGCAGATCCAACAGGCACTGGACGGGAATCTCTGCCGGTGTACCGGGTACGTGAAAATCATTGAAGCGGTACAGCTCGCTGCCGAAAGGACGAACAGCCATGAATAAGAAATTCAACACCGTCGGAAAATCGGTCAGGAAGATTGATTCCCTGTCCCTCGCAAAGGGAAATGCCCTGTTCACCGATGATTTTCAATTGAAAGACGCCCTTCACATCTCCATTTTGTACTCCCCCCATGCCCATGCGGAAATCTTGTCCATTGATACTACAGACGCGCTGGCCATTCCAGGTGTAATCCGTATCTTCCACCACGAAAACGTGCCAAGGGTCCTCCACACCACTGCAGGGCAGGGTTTTCCTGAACCATCAGCCTATGACACCGCCATGTTTGATAAGACCATGCGCTTTGTGGGAGACCGCGTAGCAGCTGTAGCAGCAGAAACAAAGGAAGCAGCCAACGCAGCGGTGAAGGCGATTAAAGTGGAATACAGAGAACTGCCCCCGCTTTTTGACCCGGAAACCGCCATGGACAAGGACGCACCGCAACTACACGGCGAGGACGCGAAGATGCCGATCCCGGTCAAGTACGATGCCTCCCGCAACCTTGCGGCCGAGGTGGAAATCAAGTTCGGCGATCTGGACAAGGGATTTCAGGAAGCTGACTTTATTCTTGAAGACACTTTTCACACCCAATATGCCGCCCACTGTGCGATTGAACCCCATACTTCAGCCGCTTACTTAGACGAAAGGGGACGGCTCGTGATTATCACCGCCACTCAGGTTCCCTTCCATGTCCGGCGAATTGTCAGCCGGGTTCTGGATATCCCCATCCGGGATATTCGGGTTATTAAACCCCGTATCGGCGGGGGATTCGGCGGAAAGCAGGAGGTTTTTCTGGAGCAGCTTGTCGGACTCAGCACCTGGTCCACTGGCCGGCCTTCCCGGATTTACCTCACCCGGCCGGAGGTATTCGTTTCCTCCCGGACCCGTCACCCCATGCGGGTCACATTAAAAACCGGGGTGAAAAACGACGGGGAAATCACCGCCCTTGAGATGGACGCGCTGATGAACAACGGCGCCTACGGCTCCCACGCACTCACCGTACTGTCCAACGGCGGGTCCAAGGTACTGCCACTTTTCAACAAAATTAAGAATATCCGCTTCATCGGCCACACGGTTTACACGAACCTCCCTGTGGGCGGCGCGTACCGGGGTTATGGGGCATCCCAAACCTATTTCGCCCTGAACCAGCACATAGACATGGTTGCAAGAAAAACCGGCCAGGACCTCATCTCATTTGTCAAGAAATGGCATATCAAGGTGGGAGAAACATCACCGGTATTCCAGGCCCTGGGAGAAGGAAAGGAAGGGGTTGCCCAGATCATCAAGTCCTGCGGACTGGATGAATGCCTCGATAAGGGTGCGGCCGCCATCGGCTGGTATGAAAAACGGGGCAAACGGATTAAAAGTGCCCCGGGCAAGGTCCGGGGAGTCGGACTTTCCGTTTCCATGCAGGGCTCCGGGATTCCCAAAATTGACATGGGCAGTGCCTCCATGAAAATGAATGAGGACGGTTCCTTCAACCTCTACATCGGTGCCACCGACCTCGGTACCGGCTCCGACACCATTTTGGCACAGATTGCGGCAGAAACACTGGATATTCCAGTGGAAAACATCATTGTACTGTCTTCAGACACTGACCTGACGCCCTTCGATGTAGGCGCCTACGCATCTTCTACCACCTACATCTCCGGTGCAGCGGTGAAAAAATGTGCCGCAAAAGTCCGGGAACAGATTCTCGGGGTAGCGGCAAAGATGCTGAATGCAAAACCAGATGAGCTGAAAGTAAATGAAAGTGTGGTAACTCATGCTGAAAGCGGAAAATCCCTCACTTACGCCGACATCTGTACCTATGCCATGTACTCAAATGATCAGTTCCAGATTCAAGCCAGTGCTTCCAACATTGCGCCGGAATCGCCACCCCCCTTCATCGCCCAGTTTGCCGAGGTAGAGGTAGATCTCCGCACCGGAAAAATCAGGGTTCTGAAGTTCGTCTCAGCGGTGGATTGCGGCCAGCCCATCAACCCCGCCCTTGCGGAGGGCCAGGTGGAGGGTGCGGTGGTCAACGGGCTTTCCTACGCGTTGACAGAAGATTATCTTTTTGATTCCAAAGGACGAATGACCAATCCGCGCTTCTGGGATTTCAAGATTTTCACCACAAAAGACCTACCGGAAATGGAAACCATACTGGTCAATTCCTATGAAGAAACCGGGCCTTACGGCGCCAAATCGGTGGGGGAAATCGCCATCAACGGCCCCATCCCCGCCATTGCTAACGCTTTTTTTGACGCCACCGGTGTCCGCCTCTATGAAACGCCCTACACCCCTGAAAGGGTCTGGAAACGCCTGAAGGAAGAAAACCGGCTGGAAAACTGAAGAGAATACCAAACACTTGTTTTACAGGCTGAAACAGGAGAAGGAGAAGAGATGACTGATCGGATGCGCCCGTTTTCGTTTCATAAATTGCTGACATGGATTGTTTCTGAATACGCCGAACACCGCACCGTTTTCGGTATTCCTGAGGAAAGGTTCATCCGAAACACCGGCGTTGAACCAGTGTCATTTTTCGGGGAAGAATGCGCCCTGCCACTTGGCCCGGCCGCCGGCCCCCACACGCAGCTTTCGGAGAACATCGCCGCCGCCTATCTCACCGGGGGACGGTTCTTTGAGCTGAAAACCGTCCAGAAATTAGATGAGCTGGAGTTTGAAAAGCCCTGCATCGACGCACTGGATGAGGGCTACAACACCGAATGGTCCACGGAACTGAGCCTATCCCAGGCCTTTACTGAGTACGCCCACGGATGGGTGCTGCTCCACGCACTGAAAACCTTGTTTGATATGGATTCACCGGACAATCAGGGGTTTATCTTCAATATGAGCGTGGGCTACGACCTGGCGGGGATTCAAACGGAAAGAATGCAGCATTTCATTGACAGTTTAATGGATGCATCCAGGCACCCGGCCTTCCTGAATGCCATTGAAGAGCTGAAGGCCTTCGCCGCAGACGAAAACGCATGGCCAAGTGCCCCGGACGAGCTGAAACCCCGCATCCGGAGACTAAGTAAAACTGCCGACGCCATCCGGCCGGACATTTCCCGTTCTGTAACGTTGTCCACCATGCACGGCTGCCCGCCGGAGGAAATCGAGTCCATCTGCCGCTACCTGTTGAGTGAAAAGGGACTTCACACTTACGTCAAGCTGAACCCCACCCTCCTCGGATACGAGCTGGTTTCTGATACATTCCTATCCCTGGGGTTTCAAGACATTGAACTGAATCCGGAATCCTTTGAAAAAGACCTCCAGTACGAGGATGCGGTGCCTATGCTGAAGCGGCTACAAGGATTGGCGAAAGACAAAAACCTTTCTTTCGGTGTAAAACTCTCCAACACCCTGGGGGTCCGGAACACCAAAAACCGGCTTCCGGGCGACGAAATGTACATGTCGGGACGCGCACTCTACCCCCTGACCATGTCGCTTTCAGAAAAGCTGTCAGCGGATTTTGATGGAAAGCTGCCGATTTCCTACTCCGGCGGGGCAAACCAGTCCAATGTCGTGGACATCCTCGCCACCGGCATCCGCCCCGTCACCGTGGCAACGGAATTGTTGAAACCGGGGGGGTACCTGCGCCTCGCCGCCATGGCTGAGGAAATCTCAAATAGTGGTATCCACTGGCGCTCCGGGATTGATCCGGACCCGGTCAGTGAACTTGCGGATGATGCCCTGGACAACTTTGTGTACGACAAAGACTGGCGACAGCCGGGGAATGTCAGCGTCCCGGACAAACTGCCGCTGATGGACTGCTTCATTGCCCCCTGCAAAGTCGCCTGCCCCATACACCAGGATGTGCCGGACTACATCCGCCTCGTAGGGGAAAAGCGCTACAAGGACGCCCTCCGGCTCATTTACACGAAAAATGCCCTTCCCCACATCACCGGCTACATCTGTGACCACCAGTGCATGTTCCATTGCACAAGGCTGGACTATGAAGGGGCGGTTCAGATTCGTGAGATGAAACGAATTGCCGCAGAAACCGGTTACCGGGACTTTGTCAACTCCTGGCAGCGCCCGGACCCGGTTGCGAGGGGAAAAGCCGCCGTTATCGGTGCCGGGCCGGCCGGCCTGTCTGCCGCATTCTTTCTCGCTGTTTCCGGCATGGAAGTGACTGTTTTTGAAAAGGAAAAAGACGCCGGCGGCGTGGTACGGAATGTGCTGCCGGACTTCCGCATTCCGGTGGAAGCCATGGAGAAGGACATTGATTTTATCAGGGCACAGGGAGTGAGAATTGAGTTCGCTGCCACTCCTGACATTGCTACTTTGAAACAAAACGGGTACGAATTTATTTTCATCGGCATCGGTGCTGAAAGGGAACGCCCCCTTCCCCTTGACGGTGAAACAGACCTGGTTATCGGTGCCCTGGATTTCCTGAAAGCATACAAAAATGCACCGGAAACACTGAAACCCGGGGAAAATGTGGCGGTTATCGGCGGGGGAAACACCGCGATGGACAGCGCTCGGGCAGCAATCCGTCTCCCCGGCGTGGAGAATGTAACCATCATCTACCGCAGAAGCGAAGCCGAGATGCCGGCGGACGTGGAAGAATTCGACAATGCCATTGAAGACGGGGTGGAATTCGAGGAGCTCATGAACCCCGAATCCTTCAAAGACGGTATTCTGACCTGCCGGGTGATGAAACTGGGTGAAGCGGACGCAAGCGGGCGGCCCCGGCCTGAACCCACAGATGAAACCTTCTCTTTTCACGTGAATACCCTGATTGCCGCCATCGGGGAACAGGTGGATGAGCACTTCCCCCAAAAAAACGGCCTGAAACTGAACCCCAATGGCACCATTCAGGTGAATCCCGACACGCTGGAAACCACCATTCCCGGTGTTTTTGCCGGAGGGGACAACAGACGGGGGCCGGCAACGGTGGTGGAAGCCATCGCAGACGGAAAGAAAGCGGCGGAAGCCATTATCCGGAAAATCAAGCCAGACTGGAATGGCCGACTCTTTGCCGAAACCCCCGCCCACAATGCGAAGGAATCAGCTGAACGTCTACTTGGAACAAAGGGAAAACACAAGGACTCGGGGGAAGGACTGGGAAATGAGGATCTGGCACAAAGCGAATACGCCCGCTGTCTCCAATGCCATGAAATCTGCAACAAATGCGTGGAAGTCTGCCCCAACCGAGCCAACGTCATCATTGAGCTTATCCACAACAACGGCCATAATCTGAACCAGATTCTGCACATCGAAGACCTCTGCAACGAATGCGGAAACTGTGCCACATTCTGCCCTTACGACGGCGCGCCCTACCGGGACAAACTGACCCTCTTCAGCAATGCGGCCGATTTCAATGAGAGTGCTAACGATGGCTTCCTTGTGGAAACAGTCAATGGCAAAGGCCAGATCCGCTACCGGATAAACACCGTCACAGGAATCGCAAGCCTTGGGCCGGATGGAACCGTGGGATTTGGCGAAAGCCCGCTTTCCCGGGACGTCCGGGAGTTTATTGAAACTGTTATCAAGAAATACCGCTTCATGTTTGCCTGAGAATAAGGAGACTGCCATGATAAAAATCCTGTCCAACGCAACCATTGTTCAATTCGACCCGGCACGGGTTCAAAGCGGGGTGGACATCGCCCTGGAGCATGGCCGCATCGTCAAAATCGGTAAAAATCTCACCATCAGCAGCCCCGGTGCCGCCATCCTTCCCATGGACGGGAAACTGGTGCTCCCGGGGATGGTATGCGCCCACAATCACTTTTATTCCGCCCTGGCGCGGGGCATCACGGCCGACATCGCCCCCTCCACTGACTTTGTCTCCATCCTCAACAACCTCTGGTGGCGGTTAGACAGAGCCATTGACGAGGAAATCCTGGAAGCCAGCGCCCTCGCAGCTGCGCTGGAAGCGGTAAAAGCCGGTACAACTGCAGTCATTGACCACCATGCTTCCCCGAACTTCATCACAGGCTCCCTTGATGTCCTGAAAAATGCATTCGAAAAAATCGGGCTCAGAGGAATCCTGTGCTATGAGACCACGGACCGGAACGGCGAAACTGGAATGAAAGAAGGAATTGCTGAAAACATCAACTTCGCAAAGGGGATTGACGTGAAAAACGACCGTCGGCTGGTGGAAGCCGCCATCGGAGGCCACGCGCCCTTCACCCTCAACGACAAGGCCCTTGAAATGATGAAAGAAGCAATTGACGAAACCGGCCGGGGCATCCACGTCCACGTGTCGGAGGATGCCTACGACGCCGCGTTCTCCCACCATCAGAAGCGGGAAGACCCGCTGGCACGGCTGAACCGATTCGGGCTACTCAACAAAAATGCCCTCATCATCCACGGGGTGCATCTCACTGAAACCGAAATTGGCCTGCTCAATGAACATGACAGCTACCTTGTTCACAACCCCCGTTCCAACATGAACAACAACGTGGGCTACATGGAAAAGATTCAGCAGGTCAAAAACATCGCCATTGGTACAGACGGTATCGGCAGTGACATGTTCGAAGAATTCAAATTCGCCTTCTTCAAGCATCGGGACGCCGGCGGTGCCTTATGGCCAGACACCTTCGCCAGATTCCTTCAAAACGGAAATCACATTCTGGAACACTATTTCGGTGGAAAGTTCGGCACCGTAAAAGCCGGATATCGGGCGGATTTCACCATCCTGGACTACAACTCCCCCACCCCGCTGACTGCAGACAATGTCGCGGGGCACCTGGCATTTGGCATGAGCGCCCGGGATGTGGACTCCGTAATGGTCAACGGAAAATTCATCTACAAGAACCGTGAATTCCCCTTTGACACCGCCAAAATCTACGCATCGGCCCGAAAAGCCGCGGCAAAACTCTGGAAAAACATGTAAACGAGGCTGCGGCGATCCCCAAATTCAGGAATTCTGGCACCCCTCCGCGTCACCAGTGCAGTTTTCAGCGCAAGGTCTGCTATAATTTATATCAGCAATTATTAGAAACCGGAGAGTAACCAGATAACTGTCCCAGGCTTTCTTCTCGCTTGTCATTATTTAGTATTGTGATAATCATCCCCAAGGCCTGAGATGATGCCAGTGTACCGACGCGGTAAACTGGAAAACAAGTCTGATCAGGAGGTGGGAAATGAAACTTTTCGTAGGTATTGACCTTCATGGTTCCAAC
>QMQE01000076.1 GCA_003650445.1 Acidobacteriota bacterium
AGGTGTCTATGGCAATATGATGGGTGAGGCGGTTGATGGTTTGTTTTTCAATGCTGTAGATGTAAATGTCGGTGTTCCCATCTTTGGATGCGCTGAACAGCAGCCATTTCCCATCGGAGGAAAAATCCGGCGTGGACCCGATTCCTTCCGCATGATAAATTGTCTTAATTCCCTGTCCCACAGTCATCAGGAAGAGATCGGGATTGTGATTTCGGTAGGACGTGAAGGCAATGCGTTTCCGGTCCGGTGACACAGCAGGGAAAATGGTATCGCTTCCGATTTTCGTGAGCTGCCGCAGGCTGTCCCCGTTGTAATCCATGATGAAAACTTCCCGATGGCCCGTCCGGTCCGAAACAAACGCAATACGGGAGTTGGTAATGCCCCGTTTTCCGGTGAATACGAAGATGACGTCGTCGGCAAAAGAGTGGATCAATTTTTTCAGGAGACCGGCCTCGCCCCTGTACCGGCGGGTGATAATTTTCTTACAGGTCTTGGCATCTGTTACCACGCCGGTGAACAGAATCTGCCCCTTCTCTTCATCACGAATTTCTCCTGTAACCAGGATTTTGGCTCCGACGGAGAGAAAGGCTTCGCAATTCTTTACATCCTCCGGTGTTTTTGGAGAGGGGACCAGTGCCATGTTTCTTTCCGGTATCACGTGAAAAACACCGGTGAGTTGGAGGTCCCGGGAGAGGAGTTTCCGGCAATCTTCCATTGTTGCGGTATCCGCTCCATTGCCGGTGAAGCCGGCAATCCCGATTTCAATAAGATCCAGGCCCTTTGTGGACAGAGTCAATTCAAATTCCTGTTGAGAAAATACTGAGAGGCTGAAGAACAGCACCAATGCAATGACAATGTGTTTCATGATTACTCCTCGTAATTGAACCAGATGTGAATGCCGAGGTTATTCCCTGTGTAGCCTTCCGGCAGCGGGGGGAGGGGGCTGGATGCGGTTATGGCGCGGAGGGCTATTCTATCCAGGCTGACATCGTTGCTGGATTCCTCAATCATGGCACCTGTAATGTTTCCGTTTCTCTGGATTCGGAAGTAGACTTTTACTTTCCCCTTTCCAATGTATGTGCGAACCCAGTTAGAGCCGATACGGTCCTGAACAATGGAAAGGTAGTAGGCGTACTCGAAATTGGCACCGTCCAGATCGACTACAGACCCATGTCCGCCGAATCCCACCCGCTTCGCTGTGCCACTTGCGGCCGATTGCGGGATTGTGTCTTCTGCTCGGGGTACTTGATGTGGCGTTGTTTTCTTACTTGGTTTTGTTGTATTTACTCCGACTGCGGTTTTCTTTTTTGCTTTTGCTGGAGTTCTTTTCCTGGCAGTCGTTTTGTTCTTTGGCTCCGGAGTGGGAACCACAGCGGGCTTTGGTATGGGTTTGTCAGGAACGGCACTGGTTCTTGTGGGGCTTGTGTTGGGATTCGCTGCGGTGGCCAGGGTAGCGATGGAGACACGGTAAATTTTTGGTTCCCGCAATGCGCGGCTTCGGGCCGAGAGAACACCGAGGACAATAATCAAACCCATCACAATGTGGAGCAAAACAGAGATGGCTGAAAACGTTCGTCCCCCGTTTTCAAGCGTTTTCCGCTTTTCTATGATGATATTAACGCCAATCCTGGCCATTTTCTTCTTCCTCCACCGGGAGAGTGACCAGCGCCACATTTTCAATTCCTGCTTTCTTCAGACGTCCGATGAGACGAATCACTTCTCCATAGGGTAGCGTTTTGTCGGCCTTGAGAAAGACCTCTTTTTTCATGGTGGCAAGTTTTGCCATTTTTTCTGCGAAGAGTTTCGGGTGGATGATATCTTTGTTGATATAAATTTTTCTGTCAGCGGTAAGTGTGACAATTACCCGTTGTTCTTCCAATGCCGCACCGGTGGTCGTTTCCGGTAGATTTACATCAATTCCGCTTTGCATCATGGGAGCGGAGACCATGAAGATGATAAGGAGTACGAGAATAACGTCCACAAGGGGAGTGACGTTAATTTCAGCCAGTCCGCGATGTTCACCGGATTGCCGAATGTTTCCCGCCATCTAACTGAAGTTCCGTTCTACAATGCCCAGAAATTCCAGAGTAAAATCTTCAATTTCTGCAGAGAGGGATCGAATTTTATTGACGTAGTGGTTGTACCCCCAGAGTGCGGGAATAGCCACCGCCAGTCCTGCGGCCGTGGCAATGAGTGCCTCTGAGATCCCCGGTGCAACCGCCACCAGCGATGCGGTTTTCTGAATGCCGATCCGCTGGAATGCGTCAATAACGCCCCAGACAGTACCGAACAGGCCCACAAAGGGGGCTGCCCCTGCCGTGGTGGCCAGGAAGTTCAGGGTTTTTTCAAACCGGCCCACTTCCACAATTTTGGCCCGGTCCAACACCCGGGCAATGGCTTCCAGGTTACGGATTCTGGGTTTCCCGGGATCCCCCGGGTTCTGGTATTTGAGCTGATAGTTCAATTCGCTGAATCCTGCCAGGAAGAGCCCGGCTTCCGGGCTGTACAGATGATCCCGGCACGCTTCCTTCACTTCCAGAAATTTATTGGAATTGCGGAAGAGGTTCAGGAATGAGTCGGAATGACGTTTTGCCCGGCGAATCTGAAAACTCTTTTGAATAATGACTTTCCAGGATCCAAAGGAAAGAATTAAAAGGAGTAGCATGACGACCTGTGACACCGGCCCCGCGCTTTTCAGCATTGCAAAGATATCAAACATCGGGCCTCCCTCCGCATTTGGTTTTCAGCCGTTTTTCCACAAAACCCGGGACAAACACTGAGACGTCTCCGCCGAAACTGGCCACTTCCCGGACCAGTTTGGAAGACAGGTAAGAGTATCGTTCGTCCGGCATCATGAATACGGTATCCACCTGTTTCAATAGTTTTCGATTCATCAAGGCCATCTGGAATTCATACTCAAAATCGGAAATGGCCCGAATACCGCGTAAAATCGCGTCGGCGCCTCTTTCCCGGACATAGTTTACCAGCAATCCATCGAAACTGGTAATTTCAATTCGTTCCGAAAGCATGTTCCGGGTGGCTTCGGATATCATTTCCATTCGTTCTCCAACTGTGAACATGGTGTTCTTTTCCCGGTTAACCAGCACCGCTACAATGACCCTGTCGAAGAGTTTTAATCCCCGGGATATAATATCCAGATGTCCGTTTGTAACCGGGTCAAAGGAGCCGGGGTAAACTGCGGTCCTCATAATTTCCTCCGGGGAAATCCGTATGGATTCATTTTTTTTCTTCCTTTTTCGTCAGTGCCGGAGTTTTTTCTGGTTGAGGTAAGGGGCCTGGCTTTGCATTTTCTGCCTTTTTAATTACTTTTGCAGCCGCAATATTTTCAAGAAAGCGATTGATATCAATCATGGAGAGTGTTCCGTTGTCCGACATGGGTACGATGGATATTTTCTTTCCCTGTAACGCTTCAGCGAGGCGTTTTGCCACTACGTTTGACCCGCCGTTTCCAGCGAGGGCCTGATTGAGCCTGGCCAAAGCGGCGGCTGTTGCTTTCTTACGGGCAAGTGTTGCTTCTGCCTGTTTCTGTGCGGTGTAGAGGAGGGCATCGCCCTTCAGTTTTGCCTGATCCATTTCACCCCGGGCTTCTTCGATTACCCGGTTGGCATCCGCCCTTGCGTCAAAGACTTTTCGTTTTACGTCTTCAGTGGCGGCTGTGATAAGGGATGCGTATTCCCGTGCTTTCTGGTCGTAGAGCTTTCTGTCCTCAATGGCTTTCTGGTAGTCAGCCGCAAAACGATAATCATTGACCAGTACGCCTGTAATCTGGATACCCAGTGGCGCAAAAGCCTGGTTCAATAATTCTTTCCCTTCCTCTACCTTGGCTTCTCTCTTAGCTGCATCGTAAAACTCCTCGGAGGAGAGCTTACCCAGGGCGTAACGAAGGATTCCTCTTGAAATGGGCCGAACGGCCTTTTCTTCAATTTCCGGCAAACGCTCTCCCACGTTCCGGACTGTTAACCATGCCTTGTCCGGGTTCACCCGCCAGCTTACGGTGATGTCCACCCAGAGGTTGTTTCCGTCGGAGGTTTTCAGTTTCAAATCGTCTGCATGGGGGCGCGAGCCCTGCCCTTTCTGCTGTGTCATTTCAAGTTTCTGTTCTGTTTTGTTGAGGACACTGAACCCGCTGAAGGGTGGGATATAAATATGGTATCCGGTTCCGTAGGTCTTTTCATTTACACCGGTATTTCCAGTGAATGAAAAGTACGTGGTTTTGACCCCCACTTCATTTGTGTCAACCTGAGCGCAACCCACTGCAAAAAGGAGTATCAGCATGCTGAGGGGAAGTATGATTATGCGTTTCATTTTTCCACCCCCGTCATTTTAAGAAGGGATTTCAGGTCTAAGGGGTTAACCCCCTGTTTCCCTCCGGACTGGACCACAATTTTATCCAGTCCCTTCAGTACATCAGCCATCTGGAGTGCCACAATTCTTTGCCCGCCGGGGCCGGCCATGGCGTTTGCGATCAGGGCGTCACCTTTTGCCTTTGCCGTTTGAACCAGCTGGTCGGCTTCTGCCTTTTTCAATTCCAGATATAATTCCGCGTCGGCGCGGATTTTTTTTGCCTCTGCATTCCCTCTCGCAACTTCTACCTTTGCCATGGCCATACCCTTCGCCTGGACACGGGCCACTTCAGCTGCTTCCTTGCTGGAAGCAGACCGGGACTGATTCAGCAATGTTGTCTGGTCTGCGAGTTTCCGGTTTTCAATTGCTTTTTCATATTCCGGCTGGTAGTGAAAATCCCGAATCAGGAGCTGGATCGCTTCAATTCCGTTGGCTTTTACCCGGCGGTTGAATTCCACCATAGCCTCTTTCGCCTTTGTTTCCCGTTGTTCGGCGTTGTAAAATCCTTCCGCGTTGAGTTCACCGAGTTTGTATTTTAGAACGGCTATAAACTCAGGCCGTACTTTCCGATGGAGAAAATCGTGTCCGAGGGTGGACAACAGCCGGGCGGCCCCGGTGGGCATAACCCGAAAGAGAAGGGTGGCATCCACATAAATCGTGGTGCCGTCGCTGGTTTGAATGTCCACATTGTCGTCACCACTGCGGTCGCCCTGCCCCGGAAGGGATGTCAATTCCAGTTTCTGAATCCGGCCGGAGAAGATATCGAGTTTTTCCGCAACCGGTAGAATCAGGTAAAGGCCCGGTTTTAATGCCTTCTTCACAATCCCCTTCTTTCCGGTAATGGGGAACAGCCGTGTTTTTACGCCAATCTGCCCTCTGTCTACCCGTTTCAGGCCCAGAACGAGGAGCGGTACGATTATCAAAAGCAGAATCAGAAAGAAGCCAAGCACTTTCTTACTCATTGTTTCCCCCAATTAATTCAGCGGCGTGTTTTAAAGATGTCTCGGTAATCTCGCGGCCGCCGGTCATCCGCGCGATTTCCTGAAGGCGCTGTTCTTTTGATAGAAATTGTACCATTGTACAGGTACGCCCTTCAACCACCGTTTTTGATACGGAGAAATGGCCGCTGGCAGCAGCCGCCACCTGCCCCAGGTGCGTGACGCACAAAACCTGCCGGCTCAGCGAGAGTTCCCTGAGCTTGGTCGCAAGGGATACCGCAGCCTGTCCTCCGATTCCGGCATCCACTTCGTCAAACACAGCGGTGACAGAATCCTCTTCTCCAGCGGATATGGCTTTGATTGCCAGCATAATCCGCGAGATTTCTCCCCCTGAAGCAACCTTTGTCAGCGGTTTCAATTCCTCCCCGATGTTTGGAGATATGAGGAGTTCCCCATGATCCAGCCCGGTTTCCCTGTGGGGGAATGCCAGAATGGCGTCCGATATAAGGGGAGGTTTCGGATCCATGGTAAATTGGAATTTTAGTTTTACATCCGGCATAGCCAACCCGCCCAGTTCTTCTTTCAATGTTTTTGTAAAACGAGTGGCGGCTTTTTTTCTCGTTTCAGACAGTTGAATAGCTGCAGTCCACCAGTCGCGGTGCGCGGCCATCAACTGATCTCCCTGTTCTTTCACCCGGAATTCAAGTTCTTCCAGGTCGCTTAATCGGGTTCGACATTCCTGAAGGTGTTTAATAATTTCCGGGTAGCTTTCTCCATATTTCCGTTGAAGCCGTTCAATTTCAACCAGTCGGGATTCAATTTCATCCAGGGACATGCCTGTTTCCTGAATTTCCATTCCGGTTTCCGAAATATCCTGTTCCAGCTCCGATATCATGGTTATTGCCTGATTTAATGGTTCCAGATAGGGTTGAAACCGGGATTGGAGGGGGGCAACTTTTGCCAGGTGATCATTGAGATGTCCCAATACATTGACCAGGCCTTCCTGCTCCTCATTGTGAAAGATAGCTTCCATCTCTCCCAGTGCTTCTTTGATTCGTCCGGCATTCTTAAGGATAGATTTTCGTTCCATCAGGTTTTCCAGTTCTTCGGGTTTCAGATCCACTGTTTCAATTTCCCGGATTTGAAAGCGAAGCATGTCCATTTCCTGATTTTTTTCCTTCTCATTGAGAAGCAGTGAACGATATGTTTTTTTGGATTCCATAACGCGCAGGGTGAGGGCTGACAGCTTTTCCAGTTTTTCCCCATTACCTGCGAAATCATCCAGGAATTCCAGATGATTTTCCGGCTGCAGCAGGAGCTGCTGGTCATTTTGTGAATGAATTTGTACCAGTTTTGGCCCAATTTCAGCGAGCCGGTTCAATGGAACCAGTTCGCCGTTGATGAAGGCACGACTGGGTGTACTTCGGTGAATGACACGCTTAATCTGAATCGGGTCAGTGGCGGGGATGTCCCAGTTTTCCAGGTAGCCCAATGCCTTTTTTGAAACGTCGGTGAATACCCCTTCCACAACGGCCCGTTCATCCCCCGTCCGGATCATTTCCCTGTAAGCCCGTCCGCCCGAGAGAAGCCCGACGGCGTCGACGACAATGGATTTCCCAGCGCCGGTTTCCCCCGTCATGACGTTGAAGCCGGGCTTCAGTTCAATTTCTAGGTCATCGGCGATTGCCAGTCCCCGGATATGCAGATAGCTCAGCATTCATCCACCTCCAACGGCAGTTTGAGCCGGACCAGTGTTCCTTTTCCGGGTTTTGAGAACACATCTACGTCCCCCTTGTGTTCTTTGAGAATCATCCGGGTGATGTGCATGCCCAACCCGCTTCCGGTAACCTTGGTTGTGTAAAACAATTCAAAGATTTTTTCCAGTTCCTTTTTCGGAATGCCGGGGCCGAAATCACGGATATTGATGTACAGACAATTATGGTCCCGGGACTCGGAGCACCAGATACGGACTGTTCCGCCTTCTTCGCTGGCTTCAATCGCGTTTTTCAGTACATTGAGAACCGCACGGCGGAGCTGATTGTAGTCTCCTTTGACAAGGGGCACCGTTCCTTTTATGAGGTCCAGATTGATTTTTCGGCTGTTCAGGGACTGGCGCACCAGGTTGACTACTTCGTTTACGACGGTTATGGTGGAGAGTGCCTCCATTTCAAGTATCGGCATCCGGACAAAAGAGAGATAGTCATCGGTGATATTGCTGAGGTGGGAAACCTCTGTATCCACTGTTTTCAGGAGACGGCGGATGGCAGATCCCTGCCTCGTATCCATCTCATCCAACTCATCTTCCACCAGTTCCAGGTTCAGCATAATGGAGCTCAGGGGGTTACGGATTTCGTGAGCCACCTGCGCCGCCATCTGTCCGACAACGGAAAGCCGTTCATTTTGAATAACCTGTTTCTGGAGTTCCTTTTCCCGCGTAATATCCCTGACAATTGCGGAAAATCCCACAATTTCTCCGTGGGCATCCCGCACAACAGTCCGCGTGATATTGACGGTAATCCGTTTGCCGTCTTTTCGGATACGGTCTGTTACATAGTCCCGGAGAAATCCCTTTTCCATTGCTTCACGGGTAAAAAATTCCAATTCTCCCTGTTCCCGGACATCGTCCGGTATCAGAACATCCAGGGCCTTGCCGGTCATTTCCTCCCTTGTGTAACCAAAAATATCTTCGGCGCCCCGGTTCCACAGAAAAATACGGTTTTCCAATGTAATTCCCATAATGGCATCGGCTGAATCGTTGAGGATATTGACCAGAATGTTGGTGGTTTCCCTGGTTCTGTCTTCACTGATTTTCCGTCTCGTTATGTCTTTCAGAAAAATAAGATAGCCTTCATCCCCTTTGGCAAGGGCAAATGGTGTAACGCAGATTTCAGCCCAGAGAGATCGGATGCGTCCGCCGATAACACGGACCTGGAGATCAGAAATGCCTTCCGGTTTTTCCCGGAGAAGAGCTACAACGTGGTCAAATGCACTTTTCCCTTCTTTCAGGAATTCCCAGACATGGAGGCCCAGTGCTTCTTTTTCCGGTACCCCGAGCAAGCGAATGGCAGAATGGTTGAGATAATTAACTTTACCATTCTTTTCCACTTCCAGAATAGCCAGACCTGCGTTTTTGAAAAGCTGCTTAATTCGGTTTGCCTGCTTCATTTACCAATTCCCTGACATAGACAAAATTCACCTTTCGATCCAGAAGGGGCAACTCTTTTGCCAACACCCCGGCAGTTTCCGGGTAGTTGTGGCCGATGGCCACGGCGTAGCCTGTTTTTTGTGCTTCTTTCACTGCGATTTCCAACTGCTTTTTGATGTCCTGAGGTTTGCGGCTGTTGTCGAGAAAGACGTTTCTTGGCAGGGAAGGAACACCGGCAGCTCTGGCTTCGTTGAGGGCAACAGTTTCAGCGGTGGTGCGGGAATCAATGAAAAAGAGTCCCTCCGCTTTCAGTTTTCGCATGACCACCCGCATGGTAAACGGCACAGATGTAGCTTTCGAACCCATGTGATTGTTCATTCCGACAGCATATTGGATATTGTCAATGGCAGCTTGAATTTTCTTTTCAATCAACTCCCGGCTGTCCTTTTCAAAAATGGCGCCTGGCCCCGGGTCTTCTCTCGGATAGCCATCCGGTTCCATTGGCATATGAACAATCATATCAAAACCGCGGCCCCGGGCCATTGCGGCACATTCACGGGAATAGCGCCGGAAAGGAAGAATGGCAAAGGTCAGTGGATACGGGATGTTCAGTGCTTTTTTGAATGCCTTCATATGTCCCAGCCCCACATCATCAAGGATAATGGCGATCCGAGGCTCTCCCTTGTGGGTTTCGAGAAAGCCCTTTGCAGGATGGGTGGGAACCTTCTTTTTAGTGGTACTATGGCGGGGTTTTTTGACATATTTTTTCTTTATTGCGCCCTTAAGGATGATCCGCCAGGTTTCATTTCCCGATTTCAGCAAAACAAGGCGGCTGTTTCCGAATCGTTCGGTTGAAAGGGAGGCATTCATGCCCTGGATTTTCTGTTTCAATATTTTCCGGAACCGGTTGGCAGCTGCAGGTTTCATTGTGGTTTGAAATATCGGATATCCATTGTCTCCGATGCGGCTGTTGACTTCAGTAGCGGGAACACCGGCTTCTGAGAAAGAAAGCAGTACAATTTCTCTTGCCCGGTTGCCGGACAGGGTGGGGCCTTTGGAAAAGAAAGCGAGGTATGCAAGCCCACCGAGCACCAGCAGGACGATGGTGGTAAATACAATCCTGACAACCATCGGCAATGGCGAGGGGGTGGTTTTTTTGGAGGAACGCTTAGGCCGCCGTTTTGTTGCCATTCGTTTTTGTTGCCTCTTTTTTCAGTAAGTTGTTAATCTTGTCTGCGACTTCAGAATCATCAATATAAGAGCGGACATCGGGCTTCAATCCTTCCTTTGTGATAGGGCTGTAAAACACGGTGGCCAGTTCTGCATAGGCCCCATCATCGAGCTGCAGAATCTCAGTACCAAATGCCTTTCCGGACGTTCGCGTGCCGACCAGTGTAATGCCGGGCTTTCCTTTCAGCAGATTTGCCAGTACCGCTCCTGCATTCATTGTGAACCCGGATGTCAGTACAAAAAGACGAGAGTGTGCGAATGACGGCGTTTTTTCGCTTGTCCTCGCAGTCAGGGTTTTTACGGCGCCTTTAAGCCTTGCGGTGGCAGTTACTTTTTCCCCGAGAATAAAAGCGGCAATTTTCAACATGTTCAGGTAATGACTGTCCTGTGTATAGCGTAGATCCAGAATGACCGGTTTCTCCTTAGCCGCGTACTCACTGAATCTGCCCACGATTTCATCGGAAAAAGATTCAATTCTGAATGTCGAGAGCTTTTCCATCGAATATACCGAAACCGGAATGGGATCCAGCTCCTTATACTGAAAGGTGTGATCCTCATCCTTTCCCTTGTCCATGGAGTAATAAGTGAGATTTATCGGTTTCCCCACCGGCCCTTTCAGCATGGCTTTAATGGAAAAGAGGGACAGGTCCCAGGTATATTTGCCATTGATTTTCTGAATCACTGTCCCGGCAACGATTCCGGCTTTCTCTGCCTCACTCCCCGGTATCACATGGACAACCTGCGCATAGCCGCCTCGCTTGATGACCCGGATTCCCACCTGTCCCTTTTCTTTGAGACGCGGCCGAATCTTTTCCATGATATTGGCCGGAATGTAACTGTTCTGGTCAAATACACTCTCAACTGCCCCACGATAGGCGCCTTCCATAGCCTTGGCCTCATCCACCGGTTCCACATAGCGGGCTTTTACAATATTGTACACCCGTGCAAATACACCGAAGGCATCATAGGCATCGGCATGTTTTTTTTCGTGATTACTGATCCCCACCGCAGTAGCAATTGCAACCACGGTCAATATTACAGTCAATTGAACCAATCTCTTTAGCATATTCAGAACTCCAGGAACCGTAGAGGCCTTCCGGCAAATTGCCGGGTAAATTCCCAGTTACGGTTTTATTTACCGTTTCGAGCCCATTTCAACGGGTTCAACGGCGTACGGTTATGCCACAGCTCAAAATGGAGAACATCGTGTTCCAGCGATGCCGTATCGCCGGACTTGGCGATGAT
>QMQE01000077.1 GCA_003650445.1 Acidobacteriota bacterium
GTTTTCAGAGGGAAGAATCAGAGAAAAGAACATTGCCAATCCATTCAATGCACTATTTTCAGTGCAATTCCCCCGCTCCGGCGGACCCTGAGGGGTCTCGGAGAGTTGGTGCAGATTTAGGGCCCGGCTTCTCCCTTGTCTTTGTTCTCTAAAAAGTGGATAATGAAAGAGGTGTTACCAAATAGAAGAAACAGAATGATGCGTGGAGGAAGGATGTTCAAAAAAGTATTGGTGGCAAACCGGGGTGAAATCGCGGTACGGGTCATGCGGACACTGAAGGACATGGGAATCCGAACGGTTACCATTTTTTCAGACCCGGATCGAATTGCCCTTCACACATTGTTTGCCGATGAGGCCTATCCGCTGGGAGGCACAACCTCGGCTGAAAGCTACCTGAAAGGCAAAAAGATTATTGATATTGCACGTAAAGCTGGCGCAGAAGCCATTCATCCCGGATACGGTTTTCTTTCTGAGAATGCCCTATTTGCGGAACTCTGCCTGGAAAACGGGATTGCTTTTATCGGGCCCCCGGCGGCGGCCATTCGCCAGATGGGGGACAAGGTCACTTCAAGGGAGATTATGACAGCGGCGGGGGTCCCGGTTGTGCCTGGTTTTGACAAGCCGGACATGACGGAGGCGGATGCACTGGGTTTCGCCGAAAAAGCCGGGTTTCCGGTGATGGTCAAGGCATCGGCAGGTGGCGGCGGCAAGGGAATGCGCAAGGTGAATGAGCCGGAAGAGCTGGGCAAGGCACTCCGGGCAGCCCGCTCAGAGGCATTGTCCTCTTTCGGGGATGACCATGTGTATGTGGAAAAGTTTGTGGAACACCCCCGACACATTGAGATTCAGGTCCTTGCGGATGACCACGGAAATGTGATTTATCTCGGAGAACGGGATTGTTCCATTCAACGGCGTCACCAGAAGGTGATTGAAGAAGCCCCCTCCCCCTTTGTTACCCCCCAAATGCGGGAAAAGATGGGGGAGACTGCCGTTCAGGCTACAAGGGCCGCCGGTTACCGGAATGCCGGGACTGTGGAATTCCTGGTGGATAAAAATCGTAATTTTTATTTTCTGGAAATGAATACACGGCTTCAGGTGGAACACCCGGTAACGGAGTGGATTACCGGTCTGGACCTGGTTGCGGAACAGGTCCGCATCGCTGCGGGAAAACCGATTTCCTTGAAACAGGAAGAAGTCCGGCTTCAGGGCCATGCAGTGGAATGCCGGATTTATGCCGAAGACCCGGACAATAATTTCATGCCATCGCCGGGGACAGTTCAGCGGCTCAGCACACCGGCAGGCCCTGGGATTCGTGATGATTCCGGCATCTACCAGGGGGGAGAAATCTCTCTGTACTACGACCCCCTGATTTCAAAGCTGACAACCTACGGACCGGACCGGGAATCGGCAATCCGGCGGATGTGCCGGGCCTTGAGTGAATACATTGTGGCAGGGATTAAAACCAATATCGGATTCCACCGCAAGGTGCTGAATCATCCGGAATTTGTAAGTGGAGGCCATGATACCACCTTTGTGGACCGTCATCTCGACGAATTGTTGCAAAGTGCCACCGGGGATGAACCCCTTGCCATTGTTGCGGCAGCGGTTTGCTATTACCTGGACAGGCAACCCGCCATCGGCTCAGGGGAGGCCCGGAAATGTTCCCCGTGGAAACACTTCCAGCGCTCCAGCTGGCTGTAAAGGAGAGTGGAAATGCTTGTATCCGTTGAAATGAATGGAAAATCCGTGGAAGTAGAGGTACGGGAACGGCCGGACGGACGGCTTCAGGTAAACCTGGATGGAAAAGACTTTCAGGTTGAAGCGCGGGAACTTCCGGAGGGGGGTGTCAGTTTGATGATTGACAATGAATCCCTGACTGTTTATCGAACCGGGGACACTCTCTATATCGGCGGGACCCAGTATCGGGTCCGGGCGGAAGACCCATTGAAGAAGGAACTCCTCCAATCTTCGTCTTTTCAGGCAAGTGTCGGAACCGTTACGGCTGTCATGCCGGGGAATGTAAAAAAGATACTGGCCGGAGAGGGAATGGATGTTCAAGAGGGGCAGGGTGTTGTTGTATTGGAAGCGATGAAAATGGAAAATGAACTGGAAGCGCCCTTGTCCGGTATTGTCAAAAAAATGTATGTTTCAGAAGGGCAATCGGTGGAAGCCGGCACATTGTTGTTTGAAATTGAGTAATCCCGGAAGAGGAATTGATGATTAAAAAAATCATTCGCCTGCTGGTGGTGCTGATCCTAGTCGTAATTTTTGGCGTGTTGGTGTATGTTCATACCCCGATGTTCCGGGCTATGGTCAAACACGATATTGAACGCCAGCTCAGCAATGCCACGGGAGAAAAGCTGCACATTGAAAAACTATCCATCACGCCCCTGAGCGGGCAGATTCATATTTCCAACATTGCTCTTGCCGATATAGCATCCATTGGGAAACTATCGCTGAAGGTCAGTGTTGCGAAACTGTTCCTGTTCAAACTCATTGTGGAGAGCGCAACAGTGGATAATGTGACGGTTCATATCCGCCTGCAGCAAAACCGAAGCAGCTTTCGATCAGATCCCATGAAACTCATTGCTGCCGGGTTTGACACCCTGGTATTGAAAAAACTGGATGTCCGTGGCCTGACACTGGACATTCAGGGGCGGGATAACCTTCACGTTGTTTTCGAGGGACGGGATTTCCTGCTCCAGGGCGGATTTGATGCGGCCAGTTTTGGATATCGGGGGATTGTGGCTTTCAGCAATGGCCATGTCACAGTCAATGGTATCCCATACGTTCTTCATGTGGGCTGTGGCTTTGATATCCAAAAAGACCGCATCCGTATCACAGAACTGACCATCGCAAAGGGAAAAGTCCGCCTGGCAATTAAAGGAGAAATGGGGAAAAATGGGAATCTCTTTTTTGTTTCCGGTGTTGTGCCTCTGAAAGAGGTGACGAAATTTCCGGAACTCCAGAAGGCCATTGTGAACTTTCAGTTGAAAGGTGATTTTTCTTCTTTGAAAGGGCCGATTCAGATTCATGACCCCCGTGGAGAATTCAATGGAATTCTGGATCTGAACCTGGATAAAAAAATGCTTTCTCTTCTGGATTTGCATGGCAAACTGCTGAAACACACGGTTTCACTGGCCGGTTCAGCTTCCCTCGCGAATCATCTCGCCATTGTGGCAAAAGCAGTGATCCATGGCCCATTGATGAAGGATTTTTCGGCGGATATACGAGTGGATAAAAAAAAAAGATGGTCTTACAGCGCTGTTATACATGGCCAGGATTGTGGCGATGGCGCCTGTCATCTTGAGATTCGCTCCGGCAAAAAACCGATACTGAGAGATATTGCCCTCAACCTGCCTTTCCTGACCAGTCACATCAAGAACAACCGGGGCAGTCTTCATCTGAAACTGGATTGGGTTGACGCAAAAGCAGATGGCATTTTCCTGGACAAAGACATATTTTCCGGGAAGCTGGCCATTCAGCACCTCCAATACAGCGGAATGACCGTCCCCTTCGTGACAGCAGATGTGGCAATTCATTCCATTGATAACATTGAGGCTTCCCGATTCACCCTTCAGGCGAAGGGAGGTCGGGCTGACGGGGTTGGCAGTTTCAGAAACAACCGGCTGGATTTGACGGCGCATCTCCTTGACTTTCCCCTCCATGCGAGCCTTTTTGCTTTGCCGGGAACCGATGACCTTGCCATTCATGGAAGAGCAGATGGGTCGGTTCAGGTTTCCGGCGACTTGAATGACCCGGATGTGTCTGGAACCGCCACATTGCAAAAGACGGACATTTTTCAACTTCTATTCGATAAGGCCTCGACATCATTTCAGTACCATGGAGGCATCTTGCTTTTAAAGAATCTCAATCTTGAAAATGGTACAGGCAGCATGAAAGGGAAGGGGACAGTGGATTTCAGGAAAAATTCGCTGACTTTCAAACTCCGGGGGGAGGATATGAAGGTTCTCTACCAGCCACTGGACTTCATCGAACTGGACAAGGGCACCGGGGAGGTTACAGTTTCGGGACTCCTTGACGCACCACAGGTAGATGCTGAATTTCAGTTTGAGAAGTTTTCTGTTGCTGGCCTGGATCTGGGGGGTGGTGAATTCAGATTTCATTTGTCCGGTGATAAGGCAGAGGTAAACGCAGCCACCCGAAACCGGTTGAAAATCAATACGGCTGTCAACCTGAACGGTGAAACCAAAGTTAGTCTTGTGGCAGATAATACGCCGATTCGGATTGAGAAAGCAGATGTAATTTCCGCTCTTCATTTTCATTGTATTGGAGATTTCAATGACCTGAGCACCTTTTCGGGGAACGGGTCCTGTACCCGCCTAACGATCCAGACACCGGAAGGAATCCGGCTGGATGCGGTGCCCTTTCCCTTCTACCTCGATGGCATGTGGCTTACCGGAGATGAAGTTCGCCTCAAGGGCCCGGAGATGAATTATCTTGTTAATATTCCTTTCACCAACTTTGAAAGTGGGGAAGTCGGGGGAGAAATTACCGGAACAAGCACTCTGAGCGCATTCAAATCGCTGATCAAGCGGGAACTGGGGGTTGCAGCTGAAGCTTCAGTCCAGGTTCAGGCCGAACTGGATGGAATGCTGGCAGACCCTCTATATCACGGAACACTCATTGTCAGCAACGGAAAGGTGACGATTCCGGATTTACCTCACAAGCTCAGAGAAGTCTCAGGAATCTGCGAATTTGGTCCGGCTCTTCTCAATATCCGAAAGGCATCTGCCGCTTACGGGCGGGGGAACATTACCGCCAGTGGCATCCTTTCCCCCGGGCTTATCTCTATTGATGCAGAATTGAGCAAGATCCCGGTGGACCTGGCGGGAATATTTTCCGACGTAAACGGCCGGGTTAAACTCAACGGGAATCCAAATAATGACCGCTTAAATCTCGGTGGGAATGTGGAGCTTGCAAATGGTGTCATCAGCCCCCGGCAACTGGCGTTAGGGAACCCTGCTGGCGGAGGAACGGTCCTTGAAAAACTGAACTTGAACCTTGACGTGGCAACAAAGGGACTGGAAGTGCTGGACCCCAGTATGTCTCTTGGCCTGGCACCTTCCCAACTGAAGCTGAAAGGCCCTGCGGACTCCCCGATTCTGCTTGGATTTCAGCCGCTTTCCTGCGACAGCGTTATTTACATCAATGATATTCCGCTCCGTGTCCGATCCGGGGGAATTCGCTTTGAGAACGCATTTGAAATTGACCCTCAAGTGGAAATCATTGCCGGAACCAAGATTGACGGATATGATATCAGTTGCCGTCTATTGGGCAGTGGTAATCAGGTGAAATTGAATTTTTCTTCGCGACCACCTCTTCCCCAGAAAGACCTGTACGCATTGATTTTCGGTTCGGGGGGCCTGGCAACAGGGGGTTCCACCTTCATGCAGACCGAAACCCGCAGCCAGGATATTCAGGGCGCCGGGGTGGCATTGGCCTTGAACAACCTCTTTGCACCGTTGCAGAATCGCGTTAAGCGACGCCTCGGTGTCCAGCGTTTCAGTATCACGCCTCAGATGTTTGATGCCCGCTCTACCCCATCTCCCATTGTGACGTTTGAAAAAGACATCTCTTCCCGCCTCACCGGAATCTACTCTCAGTCCCTTATTGGTTCCGGTGAGAACCTGCTTCAGTTTAAATACAACATGGCAGGAAAGAAATCTGCCATCGTCCGCAAAGAAATCGACGGTTCCGTCACTGTTGAAATCGAATTTGAAAAATAAGTTCCCCGCACCCGGAAACGGGAAAATGAAAGTGCGTGTGCAAGTGAGTAAAGAAAGGGGTATAAGTTTACAATTTCAGGTTTTTCCGGCCTCTTGAAAAGATTATAAAAAAAGTCTTTACCAATTGAATCGAAGGATTATAATTTATTGCGGTGTTGCCACCTCCAGTTGAAAAAGGAGGAGACAGGGGAGATGAAAACCGGCCGGGGCAAAGCGGTTTTCGGAAACCAAGTGTTCAGTGCTGCGCTAAAGACGCAACCGAACCGGAATTTGTGGAAAAAGGAGCTCGATATGATCCACATTGAACACCTCACCAAGCGCTACGGGGACACCGTGGCAGTAAATGATGTCAGCCTTGACATCGAGAAAGGGGAAGTTCTGGGGCTTCTCGGCCCCAACGGAGCAGGTAAAACCACCACGCTTCGCGTTCTCACCGGCTATTTGCCCCCCACAGACGGAACCATCCGTGTGGGAGAGAACGACATCCGATCCGACACCTTGTCAATCAAAGGAAAAATCGGCTATCTACCTGAATCAGCACCACTTTACCAGAACATGCTGGTCTATGACTACCTCATGGATGTGGCGGCAATCCGGGGTATTACGCCGGACAGGCGGATGGCCCGGGTCCGGGAACTGGCGAGTATCTGTGCCTTGGAAAATGTTATGCATAAGGCGATTCATGAATTGTCCAAAGGCTACCGCCAGCGGGTGGGCCTGGCCCACGCCATGATGAGTGACCCGGAAATCCTTGTGCTGGATGAGCCCACCTCCGGGCTGGATCCGAACCAGATTATTGAAATCCGAGAAATTATTAAGGAAGTAGGAAAAGAAAAGACCGTCATTTTTTCCACCCATATCCTCAGTGAAGCGGAAGCCACCTGCGACCGCATTGTCATTATCCACAAGGGGAAAATCGTGGCAGACGGTGCCACCGAGGAGCTGAAACAGCAGGCTTCCGGGCGTTACACCCTCTCCATCAAACTCACCGGTACCACCGAAGCCGTGTGTAAAGATGTTTTCCGCGCAGTTACCGGTGTTTTCGAGGTGAAAACAGGTGCTCCGGAGGAAGGCCAGGTGTCTTTGCAGCTCTCCTGTGACGCCGCTACCGATGTCCGTCCATCGGTGTACCGGATTATCCGGGACAAGGATTGGGGCCTGCTGGAATTCCACCGGGAATCCCGGAGCCTGGAAACGGTTTTCCGTGAATTGACAAAGGAGAACTGACATGACAACGAAACGTATTTACCCGATTTTCAAGCGGGAGTTCGGCGCGTACTTTGTTTCTCCCGTTGCTTATATCGTGATTTCTATTTTCCTGATTCTGGCGGGCTGGTTCTTTTTTTCCACCTTTTTTCTATATAATCAGGCAGAACTCCGGAATTTCTTTGCCCTGCTGCCCCTGTTGTTCGCATTTATCATCCCCGCCATCACCATGGGGCTGGTGGCGGATGAACTGAACATCGGCACCTATGAAACCCTGCTGACCCTGCCGGTTTCGGTAAGCGATGTGGTTGTGGGTAAGTTCCTCGCAGCACTGGCCTTTTCCGCCATTATGCTGGCGCCGACCCTGATCTACGCCGTGTCCATTGCCTTTCTCGGCGACCTGGACTGGGGGCCGGTCATCGGGGGGTTTATCGGGGCGCTGTTCCTGGCAGGGGCCTTTGCGGCCATCGGTATTTTTGCCTCATCCCTGACCAAAAACCAGATTATCGCCTTTATCATCGGAACCGCCATCTGCTTTGTTCTGACCCTCATTGGTAAAATGTTGTTCTTTCTCCCGGATTCCATGCTGGGTTTTTTTCAGTATATCAGCTCGGACCGGCATTTTCAGAACATTGCCAAGGGAGTGCTGGACTCCCGGGATTTCCTTTACTTTATCAGTGTCATGTTCCTGTCACTGTACCTCGCCGCGTTGAGCATGCGGGAAAAATTCTGAGGAGGGCGAGATGAACAGATTTGGAAAATACGGAAAATTTCTTGTCTACCTCGTGCTGGTGGTACTCATCAACCTGGCAGGCATCACGCTGTTTTTCAGGATTGACCTGACGAAGCACCACGTCTATTCCCTGTCAACAGAGAGCCAGAATGTGGTAAAAACACTGAAAGAACCCTTGACCATCAAGGTCTTTTTCACAAAGAACCTGCCGGCACCCTACAACGGGATTGAGCGCTACCTCCACGACATGCTGGATGAGTACGCAGAAGCCGGCAACCGCTATTTCAACTACAAGTTCTATGATGTCAGTGCCAAGGGGGGGGAAGCCACTCCGGAATCCATAGCCAACCAGAAACTGGCAAAAGATTACGGGATTACCCCGGTACAGGTGCGGAACATTGAACAGGACCAGGTGAAATTCCAGAAAGCCTTCATGGGCATGGTGTTTATCCATGGGGATATAGTGGACAAACTTCCCGCCATCACCAGTACCAACGGGCTGGAGTATAAAATCACCAGCACCATCCACAAAATGAACAACAAAATCAGTACATTCCTCGCACTAAAGGGGAAAGTTCAGGTAAAGCTCTACCTTTCTTCATCCCTGAACCGGGTGGCCGGTGCCATGAGGATGAACAACCTGTCTTCAGTCCCGGAAAAGTTGAAAAAAGTAGTGGAGGGGCTCAATAGCAAATACTACGGCAAGCTGGAGTTTGTCTCCCTTGACCCGGCCACTGATACCAATGCGGCGAAAGAAGCAAAAGCACACAACCTGCTGACACTGAAATGGCCCGCCTTTCTAAACCGCCAGAGTGGTGTGAAGGAAGAAGCTGGCAGCGGCACCGCCGGAATCCTGGTCCAGTACAAAGACAAGGCCCAGAAGATTCCGCTGATCGTAGCCGAACAGATCCCCCTTATCGGCACCCAGTACCGCCTGGAAGATGTTGCCAAACTCGGCGATACCATCTCCGGTGTTGTGGACTCTGTAGTGGATATCAACGAGAAAATCGGTTACCTTGTTGACCACGGAACCGCGCCCCTCAGCAGCTTCGCCAGCATGGGCCAGCAGTCGAAACCGGCACTGGAAAACCTGCAGAAAATGCTGTCCGACACCTATTCCATCAGCCGGGTCAGGTTGAAAGAAAAAGGAATTCCAGACGATATCAACTGTCTCATCATTGCCGGGCCCACAGAGTCCTTCAGTGAATACGAACTCTTTGAAATTGACCAGTTTCTGATGAAAGGAAAGTCACTGGCATTGTTTCTGGACCCCTTTCACGAGCTCCAGGTTCAGCGCAATCAATATCAGTTTAACCAGCAGGGCCCTGTTTACCTCCCCAACCATACCGGCCTGGAAAAGCTCCTGGCCCACTACGGACTCTCGGTGCAGGAGGCCCTGGTACTGGACGAAAAGTGTTATAAACAAAAGTTGCCGCAGGTATACGGCGGTGGAGAAAAGGCCATCTACTTTGCCCCCATTATCCAGACTGCCGGCATCAATGAAAACCTGCCTTTCATGGAAAACATCAAAGAACTGGTTACCATCAAGGCCGCACCCCTTGAGCTGAAAAAAGATACACTGAAAGACAACGGACTGAGGGCAGAGACCATTTTCTCCAGTTCTGCGCATTCCTGGCTTATGAAGGGCCGGATCAACCTGAACCCCATGTTCATCCACCCGCCCACAGAGGCCACACAGATGAAACCCTACCCGTTGGCAGTATTGGTATCGGGCAGATTCCCGAGCTACTTTGCCGGGAAACCCGCACCTGTGAAGCCGGCAAAAGCGAAGAAAGCCGACAAGGAAAAAGGTACAAAGAAAAAGGCGAAAAAGAAAACCACCAACCCTGTCGGAAATATCAGTGAAAGCGGCAGCGTAATTGCCACCGGGGCACCGGGAAAACTTCTCCTCATCGGCAGCTCTGAAATCCTCAAGGACAACGTCATTGACAAGGAGGGGAACTCCCCCAACGCCACCTTCGCCATGAACGTTATTGACGCTCTGAACAACCGGGTGGAAACTGCGAAACTCCGGTCCAAAGTCCAGCAGTTCAATCCGCTGAAAGAAACCAGTGCGGCGGTAAAGACAACCGTAAAAGTCCTGAACATCGCCGGCCTGCCCATCCTCGTTATCCTGTTCGGTTTCCTGGTACTGTGGCGCAGGTCTGCCCGGAAACGGCGCATCCAGTGGATGTTCAGCAGTGGAAAGAAGGAGTGAACGCCATGAAAAAAGAAACCATCATCCTTATCGTGGCCATTGTGGCACTTGGGCTTTACCTCGGGCTTCGGAACAAAAACCGGACCCATTACACCCTGCCCCACTTCGATAAACTGAAAGTGGAGAAAATCGACCGGATTGTCATCAAGCGAAAGGGGGAAACCCTCACCATCAAACATCACGACGACCGCTGGCTCATCGAACCCCAGGGTTTTAAAGCCGACGCGGCCCGGCTGAAGAAGATGACAGCGGCCATGTCCGAACTGAACTTCACCGCACTGGTGGCAGAATCCGGTGAAACCTCCCGTTACAACCTTTCCCGGGACATGGCCATTCGAGTCACCGTCTACGCCGGGGACAAAAAACTCAGGGATGTCAACATTGGGAAAATCGCCAGCACCTATCACCACACCTACGTCAGCTTGCCGGGTGAAAAAGAGGTTTACCTTGCTAAGGGAGATCTGCACCGGGACTTTGACCTCAATGTGGACAAGCTCCGGGACAAAATCGTCCTGAAAGTAGACAAAAGCGGTGTAACCGGCATTGAACTCAAGGATAAAACAGGTAAAACACTGGTCCTTGCCAAAGAAACCGTCCCGGTCACGGTGGCACCGGCCAAAAATGGCAAAAAAGCTGCCCCTGTGGCCAAACCCAAAGGCCCGAAATGGAAAACCCCGGACGGGCGGCTGGCGCTGAACGGACAGGTGGAACAGATTCTCACCGCCTGCACCCTGAACTGTGACAGTTTTCTACCTAAAGAGCAGTTGAAAACCCTGAAAAAGCCGATTTTTACCCTCACACTGAAGGGCACGGAACCGGCCACCCTGAAAATCTATGCCCAGAACAAAGACGGGAAATACCCGGCAGTCTCCAGCAAATGCGACTTTCCCTTCCTCCTTTCCACCTGGAAAGTGGATCGGGTTAAGCAAACCCCGGACAAAGTGTTGGAAAAACCAAAGAAAAAAACCACAA
>QMQE01000078.1 GCA_003650445.1 Acidobacteriota bacterium
GGTACTGAAAACCCTTTTGCCCAGTTTCGCCGTGACCTTCACCCCGGAAAGGGGCTTGTTTCCGGTGGATGAGACAATCGTCATCTTCAAAAGGCCTTTTTCAGGTGCTTTCCTGATGCTGTTTCCCGCATGAAGAAAAGACACGGAAAAAAACACCATCGTAAAAAACATCACGATTCTTTTCATATTGAAACCTCCCCTGATATTGTAGTTATTACAGAAACAATAAATAACTTTTTAACTGTTCAACCCAAACTGCTATTACATACACTACCGATTCGTAAGCACATTTGTCCAGAAAAAATAAGAAATTAAAATAAAAAAACAGCGGTCAATTTATTGTTACCATCACTGTGCTCCGGGAAAATACTCATATTCATCGCTGAATACACAATTTTTTGTTTTTTTGTACTGTGAAGGCGGGAAAAATTTCCCGCCTTTTATTTTCCCTCTCAAATTGCCATTTTCATATAAAATTGAAAAAAGATATTATGGAAAACTTTATAAAAACATTACTGAATCCGCAATTCTTTAAGGAATGATGATCAATTCCAAGAAAAAAATTGTCCGGGAAACATCCCGCATAATCAACAGCACGATTGTTAGAAAACAAAATAGGGGAATTTATACGGCCAGAACAGTGATAAGGTGTTTTTATATTGATAAATAAAAGGGAAAAATAACATAGGGAAACAGGGAAGAGACTTCCCCAACTTGCTCTGGTATTGTAAACTGAAAGAAAGGTAATCAGGAGGCTCATATGACGGACCGTCGGTGGACAAAGTTTTATGGAGATATACCTGAAACGCTGAACTATCCCCGGAAATCTCTCTATGAAGTGGTAATGGATACGGTGGAACGCTCGCCGGACGCGGTGGCAACGGACTTTTTCGGTGCCCAAATGAGTTACCGGCAGCTTGGGGCTTATATTGACAAGACGGCGGATATGCTGGCAGCGCTCGGCTTCCACGCCGGTGACCGGATTACAATTTCTATGCCCACTTCCCCCCAGGGAGTGGCCGCAGTGTATGCCGCCAACAAGCTGGGAGGGGTGGCTTCCATGATTCACCCCCTTTCTCCGGCAAAAGAGGTCCATGGCTACCTCACTATGAGCAACAGCCGTTTCGCACTGACCCTGGATGCTTTTTACCCGGTTTTCGCAGAAGCTCGGGTGGATACGGCGCTTGAAACCTTGATTCTGACCCGGATTTCAGATGAAATGCCGCCCCTGACCCGGCTGGGATTCAAAATGACAGTGGGTAGAAAAATCAAAAAAGTGCCTTCGGATGCCGATATTGTCTGGTGGCATGAAGCCATCGCCATTGAAAATCCGAAGTCCGAAAAAGCCGATGTAAAAGCAGATGACCTCGCCGCCATTCTCTATTCCGGCGGCACCACCGGCTCACCGAAAGGGATTATGCTGTCCAATTACAATCTGGTCAGCGAAGGGATGATGGTAGCAAAATGGGGTAAAATGGATGCCAACGGGGTCATTCTCGCGATTTTACCGATTTTCCACGGTTTCGGACTTGGGGTTTGTATCAATGCGGCTTTTATGGGCGGCGCAAAGTCTATTCTGGTTCCGAAGTTTACACCGGAGGACGTGGCAAAGCTGATTCGGAAAAAACAGCCAAACTTTCTTGTGGGGGTTCCGACCCTGTTTGAAGCGCTGAGTCGGAATCCGGTGTTTCAGAAAACGGACTTGTCCTGTTTGAAGGCGGTGTTCTCCGGTGCTGACACCCTGCCCCGGCCGGTGAAAGAACGCTTTGACGCCGTGGTAAAGGCCGGCGGAGGAACCGCGGAGCTTCAGGAGGGCTACGGCCTCACCGAAGCGGTCACCGCAATCATGGCCATGCCGCTTTCGGAGTACCGGGAAGGTAGTATCGGGGTGCCCTTCCCGGACATGGATGCAAAAATTGTCAAAGTTGGTACCACAGAATCCCTGCCTATAGGCGAGGAAGGGGAAATCTGCCTCGCTGGACCGGCTGTCATGCTGGGCTACTTAGATAACCCGGAGGAAACCGCAGCGGTGTTGAAACAGCACCCGGATGGGAAAACCTGGCTTCATACCGGCGACCTCGGCACCATGGACGATGATGGCTTTTTTTACTTCAAACAGCGGCTGAAACGGATGATCAAATCCTCCGGCATGAACGTGTACCCCTCCCAGGTGGAGGCGGTGCTGCACCGGCACCCGGCAGTTGCCGAGGCCTGCGTTATCGGTATCCCGGACCCGGAACAGATGGAGCAGGTAAAGGCCTTTGTGGTGCTGGAAAACCCGGAAACCGCCGGGCCGGAAATGGCAACGGAGCTGATTCAATACTGCCGGGAGAATCTCATCAAATGGAGCTGTCCCCGGGAGATTGCGTTCCGGGATGAGCTTCCCAAAACCGCCGTGGGGAAAGTGGCATTCCGGGTGCTCATGGACGGGGAAATTGAACGGCTCAAGGCGGCCGGAAAATACACCGGACCAGAGAACAGACAATGAATCCGACCGAGATTATTGAACAATTCCGCATTGCTGTCCGGGACCCGTTCGGTACCGCACGAACAATAAGAGAAGGGCAGAACCGCCCTGTTGTGGGATACACCTGCACCTATTTCCCGGAAGAAATCGTACTGGCAGCCGGGGCACACCCCTTCCGCCTCTTCGGAAAATCCACCGTCATGCTGAAAACCGATGCCCACATCCAGGCCTACGGTTGTTCACTGGCCCGTGCGGTATTTGAGGACGCCCTGTCTGGAGAACTGGATTTCCTCGACGTAATGGCCTTTCCCCACAGCTGCGATACCATGCAGCGCCTGTCCGACATCTGGCGCCTCAACATCAAGAATACGGTTCACCTGGACCTGTTGTTTCCCGTTCATCTGAAGAGTGAAGCGGCACAGGATTACATGGAAGCGGTGCTGGAGCGGTTCAGAAAAGGCATGGAGCAGGTATTTCAGGTGGACATATCCAAGGATGCCATGCAAAACGCTATTTCCCTGATGAACCGCATTCGCGCCAGCCTCACCGCCCTCTACAAGCTTCGTGCCGCACATTCGGCCAGCATTTCCGGCAGTGACCTCTCGCATGTGGTGCAGGGCGCCATGATACTGGACAGGCTTGAGGTTGCGGACAAACTGGAGGCACTGGTTTCCGCGCTTAAGGGAACACACACGCCCACACGGACAGCCCCGGCGAAACGAGTGTTGTTAAGCGGCAGTGTCTGCCTTCATCCAGACATTCACACCATCATCGAGGAACAGGGAGGCGCGGTGGCCTGGGATGACCTCTGCACTGGAAGCCGCTATTTTGATGTGCAGGTTCCGGAAGATCTGCCCCCCATCCCCGCCATTGCAAAGCGGTTTTTAAACCGGGCCATCTGCCCCGCCAAGCACGGCGGCACAACAAGGCGCGGGGGAGACCTGCTGAAACTCATTTCAACACATCGAATTGACGGGGTAATCTTCCTCTTTTTGAAATTCTGCGACCCCCACGGCTTTGACTATCCCGACCTGAAAACCGCGCTGGAGACGGCTGGAATCCCCACCCTCTTCCTCGAAGTGGAAACGGGAAAACCGGTGGACGGCCCCACCCGAACCCGGGTGGAAACTTTTCTCCAGATCCTGAATCAGCGGGAGGCAGCCCTTTGAAAAAACACAAAACCTCGGGGAAACCCGCTTATTACATGGAATCCGTGCCAAAAATGAAGAAAATTATGCGAAATTACTACCTGAAAGCCAAATATGCCCGTTATCTCGGCAAAAAAGTTGCCTGGATCACCAGCGGCGGGCCGGTGGAACCCCTCATCGCCATGGGAATTATCCCGGTGTACCCGGAAAACCATGGCGCAATGATCGGGGTTTCCCACACCGGGGTGGAACTCTGTGAAGTGGCGGAAGGCATGGGCTATTCCGGCGACCTATGCTCCTACGCAAGGGCAGACATTGGCGCCTCAGAAACCGGGGGCGGCCCCATCGGCGGCCTGCCGAAACCGGACATGCTGATCTGCTGCAACAACATCTGCGGTACCGTGCTGAAATGGTACGAAATACAGGCCCGCAAATTCCAGGTGCCACTGTTTATCCTTGATACCCCTTTTGTCCACACTGAATTCACAAAAGAAGCGAAAACCTACGTGGACCGGCAGGTGAAAGACTACATCCGCTTCCTTGAAACTGCCATGAAAAAGAAATTCCCCTACGACAAAATGAACGTGGTGGGGAAACGCTCGGTGGAAGCCATGCGCCTCTGGCAGCAGGTACTGAACACCGCCACGGCAAAACCCGCGCCCTTCACCGCGTTTGACGCCTTCTTTCACCTTGCCCTTATCGTCACCCTCAGGGGGACAAAAACCGTCCTTCGCTACTACCGCTTTTTACTGGACGAACTGAATCAGCGGGTAGAAAAAGGCATCGGCATGGTGGAAAACGAGCAATACCGCTTCCTCTGGGACAACCTCCCCATCTGGCACCGGATGCGCTGGCTCTCCAGGGCCTTTGCGGCGCGGAACGCCGCGCTGGTGGCCGACACCTACACCTCCGCATGGTGCGGCACGGTGGACAACATTGACGAAAATGACTTTCTCGGCTCCATGGGCGAGGCCTACACCCGCATCTACCTCAACATCGGTGTGGACCAGATGGCGGAAAAGGTGCTGAACATGATTGACAAATACGACGTGGACGGCCTTGTCATGCACTCCAACCGAAGCTGCAAACCCTACTCTTTCGGCCAATACGACATCCAGCGGATTGTTCAGCGGGAACGGGGCCTACCCGTGCTGATACTGGAATCTGACATGGTAGATGCCCGTAAATTCAGCGAAGGCCAGGTTGAAACCCGAATCGATGCCTTCATGGAAATGGTAGGGCAGAAATGATTACCTGCGGCATTGACATCGGCTCCGTCACCGCCAAAGGCGTCATCATGGATGAAAACAACCTGTTGGCAACCACCATCCAGTTCACCGGCTACAACGCCGGAACCGCCGGTGAAACCGTCCTACAAAAACTGCTGGGACAAGCCGGATTGAAACGGGAACAAATCGTTGCCCTCATCGCAACCGGCTACGGGCGAAACAGTGTGGACTTCGCGGACAAAACCCTGTCTGAAATCATCTGCCACGGTGCAGGCGCCCACTTCGCCATTCCCACCGCCCGCACCGTCATTGACATCGGCGGCCAGGATAGCAAAGTTATCCTTCTCAGCGATGCCGGCCAGGTGCTGAACTTTGTGATGAATGACAAATGCGCCGCGGGGACCGGCCGCTTCCTCGAAGTCATGGCACGGGCACTGGAAACCGATTTAGACGGCTTTGGACAGCTTTCACTGAAGGGAAGTACCCCCGCTGCCATCAGCTCCACGTGTACGGTTTTTGCCGAATCAGAAGTCATCTCACTGGTGGCAAAAGGTGAAAGCCGGGAAAACATCATTGCCGGCATCCACCGCTCCATCGCCGCCCGTACCGTCGCCATGGCCAACCGCGTGGGCCTCATCCCCGACATCGTCATGACCGGCGGTGTCTCCCGGAACATCGGCGTCATTCAAGCCCTGGAAAAACTCCTGAACCTCCCCGTCACCGTCCCGGAAAACGCCCAGCTCACCGGTGCCATCGGCGCCGCGCTCCTTGCACAGCGAGCGCCGAATGTTGCATAAACTCAAAGAGTTAGCATCAATCCTTTTCTGCCTCACACTTACACTTTCGGCGCTGTGAAAGTGAGAGTGCGAGTGGGCGGCCAGAACAAAGACATAAAAAAAGGGAAGAGACTTTTCTAACCCCTTCCCTCATCTTTTCTGTCACGCACTCGCACTTGGCACAACGCGGCTGTTACGCTATCGTCACATCCTTGTCCTTGAAGACATCCTGGACGGCATCGATGATGCGCACCCCTTCATCCATGGGCTTCTGGAAGGCCTTACGGCCAAGGATGAGACCCATGCCACCGGCACGCTTGTTGACAAGAGCTGTGCGAACCGCCTGGGCAAAGTCATTTTTCCCGGAGGCACCACCGGAATTAATCAGTCCCGCGCGGCCCATGTAGCAACCGGCCACCTGGTAACGGGTCAAGTCGATGGGATTATCTGATGTTAGTTTTTCGTAAACCAGCGGACTTGTTTTCCCGAAGTTGATGGCGGTGAATCCGCCGTTATTCACAGCCTGTTTCTGCTTGATAATGTCAGCCTCAATGGTTACGCCAAGATGGTTGGCCTGGCTGGTCAGATCTGCCGCCGCGTGATAGTCCACTCCATCTTTTTTGAAGCCGGAATTCCGAAGGTAGCACCAGAGCACCGTCACCATGCCAAGAGAATGGGCGTAAGCAAATGCCTCGGAAATTTCCTGAAGCTGGCGCATGGATTCTTGTGAGCCGAAGTAGATGGTCGCCCCCACCGCCGCCGCACCCATATCAAAGGCCTGGTCCACGTTTCCGAACAGTACCTGGTCGTATTTGTTGGGATAGGTCAGCAATTCGTTGTGGTTAATTTTCACCAGAAAAGGGATTTTGTGGGCATACTTTCTCGCCACGCTGCCCAGAACTCCCAATGTTGAGGCCACTGCGCTGCACCCGGCTTCCATGGCAAGGCGGACAATGTTTTCCGGGTCAAAGTAGATGGGGTTGGGCGCGAAAGAAGCCCCGGCTGTGTGTTCAATTCCCTGATCCACCGGTAAAATGGAGAGATAGCCGGTACCTGCCAGCCGTCCTGTATTGTACATTCGCTGGGCATTGACCAGTACACCGGGTTTCCGGTCACTGATCATCAGAATCCGGTCTACAAAATCGGGGCCGGGGATGTGCAGCATTTCCTTTGGAATGGTTGTACAGGTATGTTCCAGCAATTCCCTTCCTTCAC
This sequence comes from Acidobacteriota bacterium, assembly GCA_003650445.1. GTDB lineage: Bacteria > Acidobacteriota > Holophagae > Thermotomaculales > Thermotomaculaceae > UM-FILTER-49-7. The sequence goes on from QMQE01000078.1 coordinate 6,836, forward strand.
TTCCAAGAATCTTTTCATAATCCATTAACGCCATTTTTTCCTCCATGGGGCAGTTATTCGGCTGGGACTCCCATCCCTTTTGCATTTGAATTCATTGTAGTCCAGCAACAGGGGAGGTTCAAGGAGGAAAAGTGGAGATAAGTAGGGACAAGGCTGAGGTTGAGTAAAAATCAGGGAATCCGCAGTCCACTTTTCTTGTTTTACTCCTACTCCCACCCCCCACTCCAACTCACCGGTAGCGGTGCCGTTACCCGCAACCGCTGGCCGGTTATCGGATGGGAGAGGCGCAGGCGCCAGGCGTGGAGCAGAAATTTCCCTTTCCCCGGCTGAACAGCGCCCGGACGAGGCCTGCCGCCGCTTCCATAGAATTGTTCACCGACAAGGGGAAAACCCGCTTCTGCCAGGTGAATGCGAATCTGGTGGGGCCGCCCGGTCTTGAGAAATGTCATGAGGAGGGATTGGCCTTCGTAGCGCCTTACCACCCGGATACGGGTTTCCGATGGGCGCCCATCTGCCGTCACCGCCGCCACCATTCCCGATATCGGATGGGGCAGCGTCCCGATGGGGGCACTGACGGTGAAACTGTTCGGCATGGCATTTCCCGTTGCCACCGCGAGATAGGTTTTTAAGATTTCGCCTTTTTGAATAGCCTCGCTTAGATGGCGGCGGGATGCGACTGTTTTGGCGAAGACAACCGCGCCAGAAGTGGACCGGTCCAGCCGGTGGATAGGAGACAGTTTGGGGGAAATTCTCTTTCGAACGAGAGTGAGAAGTGTGTTCTCAAGGTACACATCCCCCGGTAATACCGGTAGGCCGGCAGGTTTGTTGACAATGAGCAGGTGAGCGTCCTCAAAAAGGATTCCGAATTTTGTCGGAACCTCCGGTTCCTCCCATGAGGGGCGGCGATATTCCAGAATATCACCGGGTTGGAGCAGGTCATTGATGTTCACGGCCTCTCTGTTTCTGAAAATCTGCCCCGACTGGATGCGGTTTGCCCATGTTTCCCGGCTGAATCTCGGGTAATTCTGTGTATAAAACTCCAGTACGCCGCGCTTGGCATCAACAGCTGTAATCCGGTTTTGATACACATAGCCCTTATTTTTCATAGGTTCAGGATAGCGGAAAGGAAAGGGGATTTCCAGCTCAAAAGTCGGGGCTTTCGGGAGTTATTGTTCCGACTGAGCGGTTTCTTCCGGCTCCTGGGCATAGCTTCTGGAGTCTGCCAGGAGTTTGGGATAGAGTTTCAGGCACACCCAGGCATCGGTTGCGGCGTAGGCCTTCTGTTTTCCCGTCAATGTCGGGGCTGCCCAGTTGGACCGCTGGCTGGATTTGATGAGTCGGTGATGGAGATAACGCGCAGTCAGCGGACGGGCCCCCACCTGTATAATGCCCTTGTCAGCAGCCAGGTCGCAAAGCTCAATGAATCCACCCGGCTGAAAATCACGGATATCCTTCAACCGGGAAATATCGTCCCGAAGCCCGATCCCCAGCTTTTTCACATGGGTGGATGACAGTAGTTTCAATAGATTTTCCGAAAAACCGCAAAAGCGAAGCCGAAACAGCCATGCTGTGTCTTCGCTGGCCAGCTGAATCAACGCCACCGGATAGGTCACACCCTTTCGAAATGAAGGGCGGGATTCGGTGTCAAAGCCGAGGAGTTCGTAATTCATCAGTTCCAGGGCAATCCGATCGGCACTTGAACGGTCCATCACTTCGATGATCCGGCCCTTGAAGGTCAGCGGCGGCAATGTGTTGATAAATTCTTTATCCAGGCGGGGTGTTGAGATGGGGTTCATCGGTTCCTTTCGGTTCTTTACTAATGTGCCGCATTTTCACGGCCTGATAGTTACAATACCCCAAAATTACGTCGTCTGCAAGGGGAAAAAGGCAACGGAGGTGTTCTGTGCGCCTCCGGCGCCTGTGTTCTGCATTTTGATCGGACAAGAACCAGAATAAAGCGAAGAATGTGCCCATTAGAATAGAGTGGAAATCACATATTTTTTCAGCCCTCGCCTCTCCCTATCCGATCAGAACACAGGACACTGAAAACAGAACACTTCCTTTAATATAAATCCAGTTTGACGAGGCGGGTCTCCAATGGGCCGTTGAACAGGGGTACACGTTTTGACGTTCGAAGTCCGATGTGTTTCATCAAGCCAATACTGCCACACAGGATCCAGGCCGTGGAACCCGTACAGCTCTGCTTGAGAAAATCACCGAACTCCCGGATAGTGGTTTCCGCCTGGTTTTGTTCCCCTATGCGAACACCATAGGGCGGGTTGGTAATGAGGGTGATTCCATTGAATCCTTTCAAGTCGTGAAAGTCCTTACGCCGCAATTGTACCCTGTCCCCACCGGGAATCTCATTGAGATTTTCGGCAGCGGCATCCACAGCCCGGCCGTCAATGTCGGAACCGGATATCAGGTTTTCAGGGCCAGGGCGCACACGGCCGTCGGCGTCCTGTTTCACCTTACGCCACGCCTTTTCATCAAAGTCCGGCAACCGGGCAAATCCCCACTTTTCCCTGCGAAACCCCGCCGGTACCCGGCAATATGCCATCAATGCCTCTGACAGGATGGTGCCGGACCCGCACATGGGGTCCACCAGCGGGGTGTCCCCCGTCCATCCGGAAATTCGGATAATGGCAGCCGCCAGCGTTTCCTGCAAGGGTGCCAACACCGATGCCTTGCGATAGCCCCTTCGATGAAGAGCCCCACCGGAGGTGTCCACACTGATTATGGCAAAATTGTCACGGAGATTCAGATTAACCCATAAATCGGGGTTTCTCGTGTCAACACTGGGGCGTACGCCTGTTTTTTCCCGGAAATAATCCGCTATACCGTCCTTAACCCGAAGAGCCGCAAACTTGGAGTGGTTGATCTGGCTGTTTGAAACATTTGCAAACACCGCAAAGGTCTGGTCCGGTGAGAGAAAGCGGGACCAGTCAATTTCCATGACTTTTTTGTAGAGAACCTTCTCTGTATGGCAGCCAAAATGAATCAGCGGCGCCAGAATCCGGCTGGCGGTCCGGACACAGTAATTGATGGTGTAGAGAACCGGCTGAGATGCCGTAAAGTGAACACCGCGATAGGTGGGCTCCAGCCCGGTTGCCCCCAACTCTGCCAGTTCTTCTGCTGTAACATCTTCGATTCCCCGGCCGCACTGGGCAAAATATCGCTGATTCTCCTGATATAAATACTGCTGTTCCATCATATTTTCCTCTCCATCCTTATAAATGGCCGTAAAACAGCCACCGGTTCGTTAATTTCCCACCCCCAGTGTAGCCCATGGATGGGAACAGCGCCAGAGGGAAAGAGTGATGGGGAAAAATGTGTTCGGTGTTCAGTGTTCTGTGTTCTGACCGAAAAGAGAAGGGAACCGACATTTGCCAACTCCCTGATTTTTCTTACCCCTACCCCCGCGGCTCGTTGCGCCGAATGTTGAATGATAGGTGTTGAGTGCTAAATGAAAGATGAGAAAAGTCAGGCTAAATCAAAAGACAGGGAATAGGCCAACTCTTTGATTTTTCTTACCCCTACTCCTACCCCTAAAAATTTAGATAAAAATTTGTAAAAATTTGGGGACATAAAAATTTGGGGACAGGCAAATAATAAAAGACAAGGTTGAGGCTGAGGTTGAGCCCCGCAAAGCGGGGGACAGGCACCGCGACGTTGCCAGCCCCCGTTTTGCTCTCTCATTTCCAAGGGAGGGGGTATCAACAACTGTCAATTTGCCAAGAGGAACCCGCATTTCAAAAACTTGTTTTTGAAATAGGAACTTTCCCTGAAGTGTACCGTTGAGCTTGCTCATA
>QMQE01000079.1 GCA_003650445.1 Acidobacteriota bacterium
AGCATCACCGACCGGAAAATCCCCCCAGAAAACCCAGATAGCTCATTGAGAATCGTTGCCAGAAGAGGGGAATGAACCCTTTGGTTACCCATTTATAATGTCCAGGCCCCCATTCGCCCGTGTCATACTTATTCAAACCATCCTTTTCTTCAATTTTCTCTCTTTCAACAGGCTGTAGAGCACCGGTACCACGAAGATGGTGATGACCACAACGGTCATTCCACCAAATGTCGGGATGGCCATGGGCACCATGATGTCGGCACCGCGCCCGGTAGAAGACAGTACCGGTGTCAGGGCAATGACTGTTGTTGCCACTGTCATCAGTGCCGGCCGTACACGTCGTTTCCCTGCCACAATGGTGGCTTCCCGGATTTCTTCAATGGTTTTCGGCTGCTGTCTTTCAAATGTCTGATCCAGGTAGGTGGCGATGATCACGCCATCATCCGACGCAATCCCGAACAGCGCCAGAAAGCCGACCCAGACCGCCACGCTGAGGTTGATGGTGTGCATCTGGAACAGTCCCCGCATGTTCACACCGAAGACGCTGAAATCCATGAACCAGCCCTGGCCATAGAGCCACAACATCAAGAAGCCCCCTGCCCACGCCACCAGGATGCCGGAGAATACCAGCAACGTTGTGGAGGTGGACTTGAACTGGAAATAGAGGATAAGAAAGATAATAAACAGTGCAAGGGGCAGCACGATACTGAGCCTTTTTGAGGCACGCACCTGATTTTCATATGAGCCGGTAAAGGTATAGCTGACACCGGCCGGCAGCATCAGTTCACCGGATTTGATTTTGTCCTTCAGGAAACGGTCTGCCTGTTCCACGACATTTACTTCCGCAACGTTTGCTTTTTTATCGAAAATTACGTAGCCCACAAGGAAGGTGTCCTCACTTTTAATCACCTGCGGCCCGCGGACGTACACAATGTCCGCCACCTGGGTTAAAGGCACCTGCGCCCCGCTCCGGGCTGGAATCAGCACACTGGAAAGCGCTTCAATTGAGTTTCGCAAATCCCGGTAATATCGGACCCGGATGGGATAGCGTTCGCGTCCTTCCACCGTCCGGGTGATGGATTTTCCCCCCACCGCGACTTCAATGACATTCTGTACATCCTGAATGCTGACACCGTATCTCGCGATGGCTTCCCGGTTGATCCGGATTTCGAGGTAGGGTTTCCCCACAATGCGGTCGGCAATCACTGTGTCCGACTTAATGGATGGAACCTGCTTCAGCAGTTTTTCTATGGTGAGCCCCACTTTTTCGATGGCGTCCAGGGTCGGCCCCTTCACTTTGATTCCCATTGGTGCCCGCATACCGCTCTGGAGCATGACAATCCGCGCCGAGATCGGCTGGAGCTTTGGTGCTGAGGTACTGCCCGGCAGTTTCCCCGCAGCGGTAATTTCTTTCCAGATGTCGTCCGGGGAATTAATCCCCTCCCAGGCCTCCCTGCCCGGGTTCAGATCTGGAATCAGTGGCGGACGCCACTGGCGAAAGGGCATCCCGCTCTCTTCCGGAATCAACCGCCCTTTGGCGTCACGGACAAATTCGCCCTTGACCCGGTATGGCTTGCCGTCAGGCGCCGACAGCAGATTGCCGTCCGCATCCCGAAACAGGTCCTCACTGTTTTTGTCGTATTTGAAGGTAAGCAGCCTGCCGCTCTTGTCCACAATAAATTTTGGACGATAATTGATGACAGTCTCAACCATCGAGATCGGTGCCGGGTCCAGCGGGGTATCAGCGCGGCCCAATTTGCCAACCGCAGTTTCCACTTCCGGTATCTGCTGAAACAACATATCCTGTTTCTGCAGCATATCCAGGGCCTCTCCGATGGAGGCGTGGGTGGAAGTTGTGGGCATGTAGAGGTAAGAGCCTTCGTCCAGCGGGGGCATGAATTCCTTACCGAGCCCCGGAAAGGCGTGGGCAATTCGGGAAACCGGTTTCCAGCTTTTCACCGTATTCGGCAGCCAGCCGAAATATCCGTTGAATCCGAACCACACCAGACCGCCGAACAGGACAATGGCCAGTGGAATCGAGAGAAAAAGAGCACGATGATGAAGCGCCCACCTCAAAATTGAGGGATAGAGCCACTGAAAAACCTGGAAAAATCCCAGGATACCGCCAATGAGTAGGACAACAAAAACCATATTGACCACATCTCCCCGTTCCGGACCCAACGGCATCCAGTGATGGGCCAGAAAAGCTGCGACCAGCAGGGCCGCAAGGCCGTTGACCAGCCAGGGCTTGTGTTTCCTGAGTGTTTCCGGAAGTTTGTTCTCTACGAAGGGGAGCGTTCCCAGCAAAACCAGCACAAAACCGGTGAAAATTGAGATTTTCGCCATCACGAGAATTCCGGCCAGTATTGTCAAGACAGATAGAACCCGGTGGTTGTATTTGCGTTTCATCTTCGCGGCCACAAAAAGCTCCGCCAGTGCGGGCAGTACAACAAGCGCTACAATAATGGAAGCAACCAGGGCAAATGTCTTGGTAAATGCCAGCGGCTTGAATAACTTGCCTTCAGCCGCAGTCATGGTAAATACCGGCAGAAACCCGACGACGGTGGTGGATACTGCTGTCAGCACCGCGCCACCCACTTCGGAGGTCCCCCGATAGACCACGGCCAGCCTGCTCTCGGACGGGTCCGCTTCATCAAGATGTTTCAGGACATTCTCCACCACCACAATTCCCATGTCCACCATTGTCCCGATGGCGATGGCGATTCCCGACAAAGCCACAACATTGGCATCCACTTTGAATACTTTCATGGCGATGAAGGCCATCAGTACCGCCAGCGGCAGGAGGCCGGAAATTAACAGCGAACTCCTGAAGTGCATGGCCATAATCAGCACAATAATAATAGTAATGAGGATTTCCTCGGTGAGCGCCGTATTCAGTGTACCGAGAGTCTCATAAATGAGGCCGGTACGGTCATAAAAGGGGACAACGGTTATCTGGCTCACCGTCCCGTCTTTCAGTGTTTTTCTCGGCAATCCCGGTGCGATTTCCGCTATCTTTTTCTTGATATTCTTAATGACCCGCAGCGGATTGTCTCCATAGCGGACCACAACGACACCGCCCACAGCCTCGGCACCTTCTTTATCCAACGCGCCACGGCGAAGTGCCGGCCCGATGGCAACATGGCCAATGTTTTTCACATAAATGGGCACATTCTCCACTGATTTTATTACGGTGTTTTCCAGGTCTTTCACCGATTTGACAAAACCGATCCCACGGACCACGTATTCCACACGGTTGATTTCAATACTTCGGGCGCCAACGTCAATGTTGCTGTTTTTTACCGCTTTGTACACATCCATCAATGTGACACCGTAGGCCCGCATGGCATCCGGATCCACGTCAATCTGGTATTCCTTGACAAAACCGCCGATTGAGCCTACCTCACTGACACCGTCCGCGGACAAAAGGGCGTATTTAACTATCCAGTCCTGCGCCGAACGAAGTTCCTGCAAATCCCAGCCGCCGGTGGGATTCCCGTTTTTGTCCCGACCCTCCAGGGTGTACCAGAAAATCTGGCCCAGCGCGGTGGAATCCGGTCCCAGCATGGGTTTCACTCCGTCCGGCAATGAACCGCCGGGGAGGCTGTTGAGTTTCTCCAAAATCCTTGTACGGGACCAGTAGAATTCCACCTTCTCTTTAAAGATGACATAGATGGTGGAAAACCCGAACATGGAGTAGCTTCGAACGGTTTTTACCCCCGGCACACCGAGGAGTGCCACCGTCAGCGGGTAGGTCACCTGGTCTTCCACATCCTGCGGAGACCGTCCGGGCCACTTTGTAAATACAATCTGCTGATTTTCACCGATATCCGGAATCGCATCCACCGGTACCGGATTCCGGGGCAGTCCGCCCAGCTTCCAGTCAAAGGGGGCAACCATCCCCCCCCATAACAGTGTGCCAACGATGAACAACAGCACGATCAGTTTGTTCTGAAGGAAGAAGAGTATGATTTTGTCCAGAATGGACCGGGTTTCCAAGGCTTTGTTTTCGTCTTTCATCGTACCGCCCCCGCCGCTTCATGGAGTTTTTCCTCAAGGGCACCGCACTTGAACATTTTGCTGCCGAAATATGGATTGGCTGTACCATCCTTCTGCTGTAACCAGTCTGCCCCCTCTCCGAAAGCCATGGGGCAATGGAAGCGATATACCGCAAGCTTCCCGCGATAATTAACAGCTTTAACTATTTCTATCAGTACATTCGAAACATCCCGGAAAGCCGGACGCGCAACGTCAAGGGATTCGGACTGCGCCAGTTTCAGGACCGAATCCTTCAGTTTGCCATGGAATGGCATCCACGCCATGTGCAGGGCCTGGCCCATCCGCCCCATATCAATCCCGGAAAGGGTTTTTGCGATTGCCCTTCCCGCCTTCTTTGCCGTTACGGCATCATCCCGGCTCAGGGCATCCGCGCCCTCAAAATAGGCTTTCAAGATGTCATCTACCTGTGAAAGCAGGGGATCGGCATCAATCACGGGCCGGGAGGAACCGGATTTTCCTATGGACGAGTGTTCTGTTTCCGGTTTTGACGAGACTTTTGCCGGGGTACTGCCTTTGGCAGTGCCCGGCTTCGTTCCCATGTTCTTCCCGGCGTGGCCGGCCATGGGCGCTCCACCCACCGGATACATCATGGAGGGTTTGGCCTGAATCTGCAGCTCGGAATCAATCTTGAAATTGCCCTTTACTACCACTTTTTCCCCTTCTTTCAGTCCACTCAAAACAACGTAACCGCCATCGGCCAGTGGTCCCAGGGTGATTTCCCGTCCCTCGAATGTGCCTGGCTTGTTCGGCACCGCCACATAGACTACCGCCCGGGTTCCAGTCAGCAATGGCGCAGATGCAGGAACAACCAGAGGTTGGATTCCCGTATTCTCTGCAGGTTCCACCACCTGACCCTTCTCACCCAGTTCAGCCTGAACCACGGCATGCACAAACATGTCCGGCTTCAACAGGCCCTCTTTGTTGGGCACATTGGCCCGGACACGGATGGATCGGGTTTTCGGATCCAGAATGGGGTCTACAAACACCACTCTGCCGTCAAAAGTCCGGCCGGGATAGGCTTCCACATGAAATTTAACTTCCTGGCCCTCACGAATCCATTGAATGTCTGATTCGTATGCGTTCAGTTCCAGCCAGACTGCGGACAGGTCTGCGACCCGATACATGGGCTGACCTACTTTCACATAAGACCCTTCAACCACGTTCCGATGAACCACAATCCCGGTAAGGGGCGCACGAACCGCCACATGAGTGGACAAGGTGCCCCTGGATTCAACCCGAAAAATCTGCTTCTTACTCAACCCCAGAAGCTCCAGTTTCCTGCGGACAGCCTTCAGCCTTTTTCCGGTTACCTTTGTTCCCCGTTCACGGTCGGATTTCAAGGCCTGAAGTAATTCCTGCTGAGCCGCATACAGGCTCGGGCTATACAAGCTGACCAGCGTGTCTCCTTTTCTTACAAAAGCACCGGTATAGTTTACGACCATCCGGTCAATACGGCCGCCAATCCAGGCAGAAATTGTTTTCTCCCGGGTTTCATCATAGTCTACCTTGCCAACCATGCGGATATCATGGATTGCCTGCTTCCGGACAACCGGGGCTGTCTCGATCTCTGCCAGTTTCTGTGCCGTCTCAGACAGTTTCAGCTCCCGGGGGCCTGTTTCCGCAGTCTGGTTCGTTGCGGGAATCAGATCCATGCCACAGATGGGGCACTGTCCGGGCTCGTTCATGCGAATCTGAGGGTGCATAGAGCAGGTCCAGATCTCAGAAGTGTTCGTGTGAGTGCGAGTGGAAGAACCGGAAGTAGAAGAGGGAGAACCGCCGGAAAAGACGGATCCAAGGAGAAAAGCCGCCAAGGCGGTGATGAGTATCAGTTTCCAGTTATTTTTCAGTTTGCTCCACATAATCAGTTCTCCTTTCTCTCAGATATGTTGTCTTTGTCCAGGGGCTGCTCATGCACTACCCGGGTTTTCTGCGTATCTACAATCAACGGCCGGATCGTGATCTGTTCCATGACTGCCAGAGCTTTCAACCCATCGGCATTGGCCCGTTCCAGTCCCAGCTCCAATGCCAGCAATGTACGTTCCGTGTCAATAATATCCAGGAATCCGTCTCCTCCGGCCTCGTAAGCACTAACCGTAACATCCAGAGAATCCCGGGTATCCGGGATCAGTTTCTCCCGGTACAGACGCATCTTTCGAACCGCATCCTCATATTGAAATCGCAGCAGTGCCAGCCGACTGGTCAATGCGTTCTGGCGTCCCACCTTCTTTCGTGTAGCAGCCACAAAAGATTCGGAGGCAGCCGTTTGTAAGAGCCGGTATTTTTTCCGGTTCAACGGCAGTGTTAAACCGAATTTCAGTACGACCGGATCCTTTCCGCTGCCGTCAATCCCATCCATCCGGGCTGAACCGGTCTGAATGAAATCTACGCCAACCTTAAAATCCGGAAAAAAGTTTTTTCGGGCAAGTGAAATTGTCGATTTTTTCAGATAAATCCGGCTGTCAAGCGCCTGAAGTTCAGGATTATCCGCCCTCATTGCCAGCTGCAATTGTTTTCTCGAATATGGAATTCTTTCCGGCAACTGGAACTGCATTCCGGCTGTCACTTTGAAGGCGCTCCCGGCAGGCCGGTTCAAAATCCGGTTCAATTCAGCTATCACCGGCTCACGGGCGGCCCGGAGAGTGGCGAGGCGGTCCTGCAAGCGGTCCATCTCCACCTGAACCCGGATCCAGTCGGACATTCCAACCATGTCCGTTGTGTAGCGAGCAGCCATCAGCCCTTCCCATTCTTTCAGCAATTCCACGTGTCCAAAAGTCACGTGAATGGCCTGATTCAGGTAAATCAGTTCAAATACCCATTTCTTGAAATCGGAGAACAGGTGAACCCGGAGATTTTCATAGTTTCGCCGGGCGGCTTGTGCCCCTGCTGCTGCCATATCCGATTTCAATCTCAATTTACCTTTCCATGGCAGGCTCTGGCTGATTCCAAAGCGCGCCTGCTGCGGCCCGACCCTGGTTTCCACTTCCTGCAGATAAAGCCCCAGGCTCAATGTCGGGTCCGGCAAATATCCTGCCGGTTCCACCAGAGCAGCCTTTGACCGCCAGTTCGCTCTGGCTGCTTCCAGCTCTGGATTCATGCTCATGATTTCATCAAAGAAAGGTTGAAACACCGGGCCAGCAATCAGCTGTGAGCTAGAAGCCTTATCCGGTTCTGCGGCCAATGTTATTGGTTGAAAGCCCGCCAGTCCAACCCAGAATACGATTATTGTTGTCATCAGATTTTTAATTCTCATATTGAAAAACCCCCGTTTGATATTCGCACCCTACCCTATGGCAAGAGTTGTGCCAACACTCCGTACAAGCGTTATCCCATTTTTTAACATACAGTTATAAAGTTATGCGAAAATCATGCAGTGCTCGGCTTCTGACCTCAGGTCACCAGTTTCTGGCCAGTCTGCGGAGCGAGTACTCGCTCCGCAGACTGGCAGCGATTTGTAAATTGTAATTTGTGACCTGTGGAGAAAAGGCAAAGATAGGGTAATCCCCGGTTGGCTCAGCCATACTTTTTCTACCCTGTGACGAGGGAATCAGAATTTGATAGTTTTGATGTTGATGCCTGCTTGCTGCATTCGGAGCAGGGAACCGGCGATGTTGGTGAGCATGAGAAGTTTGAGGTTTTGTTTTGCCATGCGCTGGGCGTCCATGGGCGGCAGAAAACCGAGGGTTGACATGTCTGCAGTTGTAGAAAAATCCAGATTCAGATCAAGGGAAACAGACTGGCCCAGTGCATTGTCAAATTGAAGAGACACCGCGCTGAATTCACCTGAGGGCGCATAAGAAATTGATGCCTGTCCACTACCGGCCACTCCGGCAGCGTTTCCGCTGACATCCAGGCGAAGGGGCCGCCGGGTCTTGTCAGCATATGCAAATGTGATTTCCGAATGGATGTTTTCTTCCGGGTTTTCGTATTCAATTCGAACCGGCATGAAGTCTTTTTTGCGGATGGTAAAGGTAATCCGTCCCCGTTTCCAGAATGTGATCAGGGCATTCAGGTTCTGTACCCGTGCCCGTGCCTTCCGCCGGGTCCCTTCTTTGAACGCCGTCGCCACAGTAATTCTGTAGCATTTTTCCGCTCCGTACACCACTTCGTGGCCAAGCTGAAAGCTCCATCTCCCGGAGGTCAGAAAATCCGACCGGATGTTGTTCAACTTACGGATAAAGTAGGTATGGAAATTAACGGCATGAGAAGTTGTGCTCTTGTTTGTCACAGCATACGCATTGAAATCCGTGGAATAGAGAATTTCACGGCGACTGGTTTTTGCTATTGTGGCATCTCCCATGTCCCCGGAAAAATCCAGTTTGCAACGGCCGTCTGGAAGAACAATTCCATCCATTCCGAATGAAAAACTCAGGTTGGTGTTAATCATTTGAAGTTTACGGGAAACAGTGGATGGCGGCGTGGTAACCGATACGTTTCCGGAAACCGCCATCTGTTTTTTGTCCCGGTAGCCGGTGGCAAAAACATTCTGTTCCACCGACCGAAACATTTTTTTCAACAGAAGCTGCGGACGATCTCCTGCCGTTGAACTGAAACAGATAGCCAGAACACTCAGAACGATAATTATTGTTTTCTTCATAGCCCTTAAAATCGCCCCCTCCCGAAAGAGGGGGCGGATAGAATTAATTTACAAAGGAAGCGCCGGTTTCCAGCGCCTTCTGATTTAATGGAATCATGTGATGATAGCGCTCCGGCAATACTTTTTTCAAAGCTTTAAGAATGGTTTCGGTTTTCAGAACCGGCTTTTTTGCCAGATAAGCACCAAGAAGAATCATGCCCATCATCCGGGGATTGCCCAACTCGTTGGCTTTTTCACTGCCTGGAATTGCCAAGACGTCAATGTCGGTCCGGCTGGATTTGATTTTGATATTTGTAGCATCGTAAATCAGCACACCACCGGGCTTCACTTCCGGCTCAAACTTCTCAAAAGAGGGCTGATTCAATGCCACCACGGTATCAAACATCGCCAGAATCGGAGATGAAATCGGTTCGTCGGAAAGGGACACAATGCAATTGGCTGTTCCACCCCGCATTTCCGGGCCATAGGACGGCATCCAGCACACTTCCCGGTTTTCAATCATCCCGGAATAGGCAATAATCTGGCCCATTGACAGAACGCCCTGACCGCCAAATCCCGCAAATACAATTTCTTCTAACATATCTCACTCCCCACTGATTTCATCTTTATACACACCGAGGGGATAATACGGCAGCATGTTTTCATCTAACCATTTGTTGGATTCCACCGGTGTCATCTTCCAGTTGGACGGGCAGTTGGAAATAACCTCAACAAAGGAGGTGCCCTTTTTCAGTTCCTGGCTTTTGAATGCTTTCGTCAGTGCCTTTTTCGCCTTCCGCACCCGTGCCGGTGTATTCACTGCAACCCGTTCCACATAGATGGTTCCCGGCAGCTGTGCCACCAGTTCGGACATCCGGATGGGATACCCGTTTGCCACGTGTTCACGACCCAGAGGGCAGGTTGTGGCTGATTGGCCCAGCAGGGTCGTCGGTGCCATCTGGCCGCCGGTCATACCGTAAATAGCATTATTGATGAAAACAATTGTGATGTTTTCGCCCCGATTACATGCATGAATGGTTTCGTTGGTTCCGATGGCTGCAAGGTCACCGTCACCCTGGTAGGTGAATACGTAGTGGTCCGGCATCATCCGTTTGATCCCGGTGGCCACCGCGCAGGCCCGGCCGTGTGCCGCTTCCTGCATGTCAATATCCATATAGTAATAGGCAAACACGGAACAACCCACCGGTGCCACGCCCACGGTGTTCTGTTGAATGCCCAGCTCTTCCACGACTTCCATTACGAGTCGATGAGACACACCGTGGCCGCAGCCGGGACAGTAGTGCATTACTCTGTCTTTCAGTGTCTTTGGCCTTTCATAGATTTTTTCCATATTTTCAAGGGAAACTGTAATACCCATTTCTCTCTCCTTACATCCCGATTTTACGGGCAAAGGCTTCGGCCTTTTCCGCAACTTCTTCCGGTGAGTAGATCATGCCGCCCATCCGGCCGTAAAAGCCGACTTCTTTCTTTCCGTTGACACCGAGGCGAACATCTTCCACCATCTGGCCGGCGTTGAGCTCCATGACAAAAAATCCCTTCACCCGATCCGCCAACTCATTCAGTATCTTATAGGGGTACGGCCATAAGGTAATCGGCTTCACCAGCCCGACCTTCAGGCCCTTGTTCCGCAGAATGTGCATCACCTTGCTGGCAATACGGGCAGACAGCCCATAGGCTACCAGCACCAGGTCTGCATCTTCCGTTTCATAGGTGTCATATCGGACTTCATTATTCTCAATTTCACGATAGGTTCTCTGCAGTTGAAGGTTCACCTGTTCCATTTCCTCCGGCTTGATGAACAGGGAAGTAATGAAATTACTTTCCCGATCTTCCGGTTTTCCCCTCGTGGACCAGGAATAATCTCTACCGGGGTCCGTATACGGCTTGAATTGGACTTTTTCCATCATCTGGCC
>QMQE01000080.1 GCA_003650445.1 Acidobacteriota bacterium
GATTTAATTAAACAAAGTTCAGAATCACTTGCTGGAAGAATATGTTACATTGAATTAACCCCGTTTTTCTACAAAGAACTACAGGAAAACAAGTTTCAGCAATCAAACTTTATAACCGATTTCTGGAATAGAGGGGGATTTCCGGATAGTTTGGCCGCAAGCTCTGATAAAAGCAGTTTTGTGTGGAGAGAAAATTTCATAAGAACATTTCTTGAAAGAGACATCCCTCAACTGGGATTTCACATTCCGGCAAGAACTTTACAAAGGTTATGGACAATGTTAGCGCACAATCAAGGACAATTGCTGAACAGTTCAAAACTTGGTGAATCTTTAGGCGTTAGCCATACAACTATCAGAAAATACATTGATCTTCTATCTCAAACGTTCATGGTAAGAATACTGGAGCCTTATGAAGTGAATATAAAAAAAAGACTTATAAAATCCCCTAAAGTTTATATTCGAGACAGTGGTATATTGCATGCCCTGTTATCTATAGAAAGTCTGGAAGAATTATTTGGCCACCCTGTGTTTGGCAGTTCCTGGGAAGGGTTTGCTCTTGAAAATATACTATCTTATTACAAACAGTATTCTCCTTACTTTTATAGAACTTCCTCAAAAACTGAAATTGATTTAATCTTGACAAAAGGAACAAAAAGAATTGCAGTTGAGTTCAAAGCATCAAAGTCTCCATCTTTGTCCAAAGGATTTTACCAGGCTTTAAAAGACCTTGAAATAAAGCAAGCATGGGTAATTGCCCCTGTTGAAGAAAGTTATCAACTGCGAAAAGGGATCAACATATCGAATATTAAAGATTTTTTAGAAGAGCCAGCTTTATAATTTCAATTCACGTTCAGGAAAGACTCTTTGATTTTCAAAATCCCACTCCCTTACGCACATTCACAGGTACTTCGTCTTTGTTCCGTATGCAGTGAAAGTGCGTGTGCACGTGGAGGGAATTGGCCAATTCCCCGATTTTTCTGCCACCTGGCGCACCGCACCGCGCAATCCAATCCGACTTCTTTAAAGTTCAAATGTCTGGGTCTGATTCTTATGTGGTTTTTATGATTCAAAATGTGTAAATGGACATAAAAAAATGGCTCCGGAGGAGAGACTTGAACTCCCGACAAAGTGGTTAACAGCCACCTGCTCTACCAACTGAGCTACTCCGGAACCCATCAGGCGAAACGAATAGTAGCAAATCCCCCGAAACCCGTCAACAACTTTTTTTACCCGGGATGAATCGAGATTCTCGTGTGTAACTGACAGAAGTATAATCTGTTATCGTGATCAGAGTTGCAGAAAATGAGGATGAGCCGTTGATGGGGCCGGATTCTCTTTTCCTGAACAGTTGATTAAAGCAGTGTGGCAAGGGCTTCGGCCAGTTCGGCCGCATTCTGATATCGTTTTTCCGGATCTTTTTCAAGGCATTTGAGGACAATGGCCTTCATTTCAGGGCTGATGGCGAGTGTTTCCGGGAACGGCGGCGGTGGTGAGTTGAGGATTTTATAGTAGATACTGACCTGGTTTTCGTCGGTGAACGGCGGAGTGGCGGTCAGGAGTTTTGTTTGGTAACGGTCAATCCGTGAGCGTTGCTTTGCCAACTGTATTTTGGGTGATTCGGTTGTGATATTTGTTGAGAAATCAGGAACGTTCCTGTGAATTGTCATCAACGGCTGGGAGCAGACAAGGGGTATAGCAACCCCCCGCCTGTTTCCGTGTTCTTAAGAGTCTATCTGCAGTGAGCGGAACCCATCCGCCAGAAATCGGTGCGATTGAAATTCAACCATCCTTTCTGTTTCACTTCATAAATGTATATTTTCGTATTTCCTCTTCGGAAGTCCAGTGTAATTTTCCCTTTGGCTGGAGTGCCTTCGATATGCCAGGTTCCCCGGACCAGAGTGGTTTCTGTATTGTCATCTGCACCCCTCAATGTTGAGTTCTTTTCTGCTATTCCCCGCTCTTCCGGGCTGGCATACCGCATGAGAAATTTTCCATTGGGACATAACTTAAGCGTGAGATCCTTAATCGTGTTTGTCATGGCCAGGCCCTGGAAAGTGCCGGTCTTCATCATATAAGTTCCCGCGATTGCCTGGACCAGATTCGGTTCACCTGCTTTTGTGTTTACAACATTCGTTCCCGGTACCGTTTCCACCTTTTTCGGTGAATTGCAGCTGACAGCTGTAATCAGAATCACACATGTGGGCCAGAACATTGATTTCATTCTTCCCTCCTTTTTTTTCGGCGTGACGGCTCTTGAAACCCCCAGCCATTATTGAAATCTCTTCCGTATCATGCACATAATAATATATGCATTTTTTATGCCATCAAACTGTACTGAGATGAATACAAATGCCCTTCGGGCAGTGAAAGTGCGAGTGCGTGGGTGCCCAGCGTGGGCGGCAGAAAGGGAATAGACGGGAGTAGAAGAAAAAAGAGCAGAATTGGCTAATCCGAGTCTTTGCTCAACCCTGCCTCGGCCTCAACCTCAACCTCAACCTTTTCTCTCGGAGTAGGCGGCGGGAAGGGAAGCAAGAAAGAAAGGCCGTAAGTTTCTTGATGGAGGTGCCATTCGTTTTGAAGTTTTGGTACAGTTATGTGGCATGATGTTTGCATGTTAAAGATACAAAACTCTCAGGTGAGAGCGAGGATATTGGGAGGCAAAACCATTTTTGTAGCCGATAATTGGAGGTCAATGTGAACAATTGGGGACGTGCTGTATTGCTATGTGTTTTATTCTTATTTATGTGGGTATCGGGCTATACCCAGACGCTTCTGTCCGTTTCCGGAAAAACAGTCACACTGGATGTCGGAACTAAGAAAGGCGTGAAAATGGGAATGACAGGGGTGGTCTTTATTCACCAGCTTGTGTCCGATGAGCTTGTACAACTTGCAATTGCCAAAATCCGGGTAACGGCGGTGAAAGATAATATTGCCACTGCTATCATTGTTGAACAAAAACCCCGGTTTGAAGTGATTCCCTACCAGCAGGTGAGGTTTGTTTCTGCAGGAGTCTCACCTGAACCGGAGGTCAATCTCAAATCCAATCTGGTAGCCGGTCCCAATGAATTTCAGATTGAATCGGGTAAAGATGCGCTTTTCTATTTCAAAAAAGGGAATAAATACGAATCTGAGGGGGATTTTGACCGGGCAAAGCGCTACTTTCAGCGAACCCTCCGGGACGTTCCCGATGATCCCACAGTAAAAAAGGAGTTGTCCCGGGCCGAAGCAGGTATCCGTGAGGTCAGGGCAAAAGCTGAAGCGAAACGGAAAAGAAGGGCATTGTTGAAGCATGCTGATGAGCTTGAAAAAGCAGGAGACAGGGCAGCGGCAAAGGGTGATATTGGCAAAGCGCTCTCTTATTATCAGCGGATTCTGGATATTGTCCCCAATGACCCATGGATGCTGGAAAAAAAGGCCGATGTGTTGATTAAAGCTGGAAAAAACAGGAAGGCTGAAGCCGCCTTGAGAAAGGCACTGGCGAATTACCCTGAACTGAGAGGTGCCAGATCCAGGTTAGATAACCTGTTACATAAGCCAGGTGAGCAGACCCTTGTGCGTATCCCAGGGCATGTTCTGCTGAAGCTCGTGTATGTTCCCGCCGGTAGCTTCCTCATGGGCTCTCCCAAGTCTGAAAAGGGTAGAAGTGTGGACGAGGGCCCCCAACACAGGGTCACCATCTCCAGGGGTTTCTGGATAGGGAAATACGAAGTAACCGAAGCCCAGTGGCAAATTATCATGGGCAAAAATCCCTCTTTGAGGCAAGGTGAAAAGATTCTTTTACGGAAAATTGACCTTAATCCCAGTATCAACGATGCTCCGCGTATTACCCGAAACATGCTTCCAGTGGAAAGGGTCTCCTGGGATGATGTTCAGTCTTTCATCCTGAAATTGAATGCCGCAACTGGTATGACTTTCCGTCTCCCCACTGAGGCAGAATGGGAATATGCGTGTCGGGCAGGGAGTGAAACTGCCTATTCATTTGGCAACAACAAGAAAAAATTGGTGAAATATGCCTGGTACGATGCCAACACAACAGCCGAAACCCATCCTGTCGGCCGAAGAAAACCAAATGCCTGGGGACTTTACGATATGGCGGGAAATGTCTGGGAATGGTGTCAGGACTGGTATGGCAAGAACTACTATCAATATTCTCCTGTCATTGACCCTACTGGTCCCTCATCAGGTCATGGCCGCGTTTTTCGTGGTGGAAGCTGGTTCAGTTCAGATGATAGATGTCGCTCGGCATTCCGCTACGGGTACGATCCAAAACTTCGGTACGCCAATCTCGGGTTCCGTCTTGTGAGGGAAGTTTCCCAATAGCAAGAAAACAAAGTGCAGGTATTTGTGGGGGAAAATCAGGGAGGGGATTTACCGCAGAGTGCGCTGAGAGGGAGGAGCGGAAGGGAAAAGATGTGTTCTGTGTTCAGTGTTCTGACCGAAAAAGAGTGATGGGTGATGGGTGAAGAGTGAAGAGTGAAGTGGGAATAGCCAACTCTGTGGGCCGTGATTCGTAACTTGTAATTTGTGATTAGCAGAAACAAAGCAGGGAATGGCCCCCTTCTTTCGTTTACTCGCACTTTCACTCGCACTATTCTTACCCCTACTCCCGCGGCGCGTTGCGCCGAATGTTGAGTGATAGGTGTTGAGTGCTAAATGAAAGACAAGGTTAAGTGCAGAAAAGACAGGGAAAGGTTAATTCTCTGATTTTCCCTACTCTGCCGCCCACGCCCGCGCCCACTCTGAAAGAGTGATGGGTGATGAGTGATGAGTGAAGTGGGAATGGGATAGAGAAAGATTTTCCCTCACAAAGGCGCAAAGAACGCAAGTAAAGCAAAGGAAACGAGTAAAAAGCAAATTTACAACAAATCTTTTCCGACCTGTCAATTCGGCTTCTGAGCCGAATTGAGGGACGGCGGACCTGCCACCTGCGGTGGGATGTTAGATGATAAATGAAAGGTGTTAGATGCTCGGAAAGAAGAAGACAAGAGAGGCAATCGCTAGTTCCTTTATCTATTTCCCTGAGTTTTCTTTACCTAACATTCACCATCCACTAATCACAAGTTACAATTCACAAGTCACGGCGGCGAAGCCGCCCTACTTTGCCGAGGCCCAGTTGGGGCCGATGCCAATGTTCACTTTCAGGGGGACGGCCATTTCGATGACCTGTTCCATTTCTTCGGTGACGAGGGCGCTCAGGGCCTCGATGTCTTTGTCGGAGACTTCGAAGATGAGTTCATCGTGGACCTGCATGATCATCCGGGCGTTGAGCCCTGATGTCGCAAGGCGGTTGTGGATGCTGATCATGGCTTTTTTGATGATGTCGGCGGCGGTACCCTGGATGGGGGTGTTCACCGCCATGCGTTCCCCGCTCTGGCGGAGGTTGCCGTTCTTGCTGTTGATTTCGGGGATTTTGCGTTTCCGGCCGAACAGGGTGGTGATTTCACCGGTTCTCTTTGTGGTTTCAATGATTTCGTCTATAAATGTTTTAACATTTGGCATCCGCTCAAAGTAGTGGGTGATGAAGTCCCGGGCTTCTTTGACGCTGATACCGAGGTCTTTGGCCATGGAGAATTCCCGTTTGCCGTAGACGACGCCGAAGTTGATGGCTTTTGAACGGCTGCGAAGCTCCGGGGTAACTTCTTCCAGCGGGACGTTGAAGAGTTCCGATGCGGTGCGGCTATGGATGTCTTCCCCGTCTAAGAATGCCTTTATCAGGGTTGCGTCCCCGGAGAGGTGGGCCAGTACCCGAAGCTCTACCTGGCTGTAGTCAGCGGACAAAAGCTGCATTCCCTCCGGTGCGATGAAGGCCTCCCGGATTCGCATCCCTTCCTTTGAACGGATGGGGATGTTCTGGAGGTTGGGATCGGAGGAGGACAGGCGGCCGGTTGCGGCGACGGTCTGGTTGTAGGAGGTGTGGATTCGGCCGGTTTTCGGATGAATCATTGCAGGCAGGGCGTCTACGTAGGTGGATTTCAGTTTGGAGAACATGCGGTAGTTTACGATGAGCCTGGCAATATCATAGTTCTTTGCCAGTTCCTCCAGCACTTCGTGACTGGTGGAGTAGCTCTTTGTTTTTTTCGTTTTTTTCAGGATGGGGAGCCCCATTTTTTCAAAGAGGATGAATCCCATCTGTTTCGGGGAGTTGATGTTGAATTCCACTCCGGCGGCTTTGTAGATCTGCTGTTCCAGTACCCGGAGTTTGCCGGAAAATTCGGCGGAGAGTTTGCTCAGAAATTCCCGGTCTACCAGGACACCGCCCTGTTCCATTTCACCCAGTACCGGGATCAGCGGGCGTTCGATTTCTTCGTAGAGGGGCATCAGGCCTTCTTCTTCAATCCGGGGACGCAAGGTTTCCGCCAGCTTAAGGGCGATGTCGGAGTCTTCGCAGGCGTAGTCCACAACTTTTTCCACAGGGAGTTCGCAGAAGCTGAGCCCGCCGGTGAGTTCTTTGAAGGTGGTGGTTTGGCGGTTCAGCACCCGTTGTGCCGTCTCGTCCAGGTTGTGGTGGCGCATTCCGGCGTCCAGGAGGTAGCTTTGAAGCATGGAGTCGTCCCGGATGCCGGCAAGGCGGATGCCTTTGGCCTGCAGGACTTCGTATTCATATTTAATGTTGTGGCCGATTTTGCCAATGTTCGGGTTTTCCATCAGCGATTTCAGTTTTTCCAGTACCTTCCCGGAATCAAGCATCGCTTTTCTGTTGGAGATAAACGGAATATACACCGCTTTTCCCGGCTCTGTTGAGAATGAAATTCCGGCAATTTCCGGGGTGACGGCATCCAGCGAACAGGTCTCAAAATCGAAAGCAAAGAATGGGCTCTCCGACAGTTCCCGGATCAGCGTATCCACCGCTTCCATTGTATCCAGCAGCCGGTAGTCTGTTTCTATTTTTGTCCGGGGTTCAGCGGCGCCGATTTCTTTGAGAAGGGCTTGAAAGTTGAGTTTTTTGAATACCGGTACCAGTTGTTCCGGCTCAGGCGGCGTGAAGCGGCAGGCATCTAACGGGATGGGGATTTCGGAAGCGGGCCTCAGTGTTACCAGTTCCTGTGACAGTTTAACCAGCTCCCGGCTTTCTTCGAGGTTTTCCCGTTTTTTTCCCTTTAGCTGGTCGAGGTTATTGTAGATGCCCTCGATGGAGCCGAAGGCCTGTATCAACTGAATGGCGGTTTTGGGACCAATGCCTTTGGCGCCGGGGACGTTATCGGAGCTGTCCCCCATCAGCGCCAGTACCTCCGCTACTTTTTCCGGTCCCACACCAAAGGTTTCCGCCACAATTTTTTCGTCCATGACAAGGTATTCTTTCCGGGGATCCAGCATGTACACACCATTTCCCACGAGCTGGAACAGATCTTTGTCGGAGGAGACGATGTAGACCTCAAACCCCGCTTCCCGCCCCTCGTGGGCCAGGGTGGCGATGAGGTCGTCGGCTTCAAGGCCAGGTGTGGCGATTTTGGGAAGCCCGAACGCGTCCACCACTTCGTGGACCAGGGGAATCTGTTCCCTTAGGTCGTCAGGCATTTTCTTTCGGTTAGCCTTGTACTCGGGATACATGTCGTGGCGAAACGTCGGGCCTTTGGAATCGAACACTGCCACCATGTAGCGGGGCTGGAACTGTTCGATCAGCATCATCAATGTCCGGGTGAACCCGAAAACGGCGTTGTTGGTGAGGTTTCGAATCGCGTAGTAAGATCGAAAAATATGGGCATATGAATCAATAAGATACAATTTTTCAGCCATGGGGTCTCCTTCTGTTTTTCAGGTTTCGCCTTCTGAATTAATAATCTGTCCTGAAAATCATAACACAGGGCGGGGGGTATGCTACAATGCCGGTGAAGTTTTATCGGTGAGGGATTTACTATGAAACAAAACCTTGTTGCACTGGTCGGCACGGGAGCCATCGCCCAGGGAATCGCGCTGACACTGGCTCGGAACGCATTGGATGTCATAATCTACGATGAAAACAGGGCGGCGCTTGCAAGTGCGCTTGAAGGAATGTCTTTTTCAATAGACAGAGAAATTGAGAAATGGGGTATGACGGAGAATGAGAAACGCGCGGCGTTGAGCCGGATTGCTACAACGACGGTGAAGGCGGATCTCGCTCAGGCATCGGTGTTTTTTGAATCCAAAGGGGAAGAACTGGAGGAAAAGCGGGACCTGATGAAAAAGCTGGATATGATCAGTGACGATGAAGCGTTGTTGATTATGACCACCACAACCATAAGTGTTACCGAGGTTTCCAAGGTGTTGCGAAACCCGGAGCGGCTCATCGGGCTTCATTTTCTGCACCCGGTGTACAAGGTGCCGGTGGTGGAGGTGGTGAAAGGCCATAGAACCAGTGTTGAGACGGTGGACGCAACGAGAAAACTTCTCAATGAATTGGATCGCCAGTATATTGAGGTGTTTGAATACCCCGGTTATGTAACTACACGGGTGATCCTGCCCCTCCTGAACGAGGCCATGCATGTGCTGATGGAGGGCCTGGCATCGGCGGAGGATATTGACAAGGCGATTCGCCTCGGCTTTGACCTTTCCATGGGGCCGCTGGCACTGGCAGATTTTATCGGCCTGGACGTGCTGCTGGGGTGGATGGAATCATTGTTCCATGAGCTGGGTGAGGCGAAATACAGGCCATGCCCGTTGCTCAGGCGTCATGTGCGGGAACAGAAGCTCGGGATGAAAACCCTTGAGGGCTTTTTCAAATACGATAAAGATGGAAAGAAGGTGTCTCCATGATTATTTTGACGCTGAATTGCGGTTCTTCCAGCGTGAAGTATCAGTTAATTAACACAAAAAACAAAGTAAAACTGGCCAAGGGTTCGGTGGAGCGGATTGGCATGGCTTCTTCAATTATTTCCATTGCGACCAGTGATGACAAAAAAAAGAAGCTGACGAAGGAAATATTGGATCATACAGCGGCTATCGGGGCGATTCTGGAACTCATGAAGGATAAAGACCTGAAAATCTTAAAATCCTTTGATGAAATTGACGCGGTTGGCCACCGGGTGGTTCATGGCGGCGAGGAATTCAAGAGTTCCATGTTGATTACCAGGGAAGTCAAAGACAAACTCCGGGAGAACTTCAAGCTGGCGCCACTGCACAATCCGCCTAACCTCAAGGGAATCGAGGCTGCGGAACGGGTGCTGGCAGGACGGCCCCACGTTGGTGTGTTCGACACCGCTTTTCATTCTTCCATGCCGCCGAAGGCGTATATTTACGCGTTACCCTATGTGTTTTACAAACGGTATCAGATTCGACGATACGGTTTTCACGGCACTTCCCATCGCTTTGTTTCAGAATATCTCACCAAATTCTACAAGGATGGCGCAAAAGGCAAAAAAATCATCACTGCCCATATTGGAAACGGGGCGAGCATGGCCGCTATTGTGGACGGGAAATCCGTGGACACTTCCATGGGCTTTACTCCACTGGAAGGCTTAGTGATGGGCAGCCGCTGCGGCGATCTGGACCCTGCGATTATTCTGTACATCATGGGATTGCAGGAACTGTCCAAATCCGAAGCGGATTCTCTTTTGAACAAACACAGCGGGCTGATGGGCATTTCCGGCCTGTCAAGCGATGTGCGGGACCTGGAAGAGGAAATGGCGGCTGGAAATAAGCGGGCGAAACTGGCTATGGATGTCTATTGCTACCGCATTCGCAAATATGTGGGTGCCTACGCGGCAGCCATGGGTGGCCTTGATGCTCTGATTTTTACTGCGGGTGTCGGAGAAAACAGTTCCTTTTTAAGGAAAACAGTTTGCGAGGGCCTGGATTTTCTCGGGGTTTCGCTGGACGACAAAAAAAATGAAGAGCGTAGCAGTAATGCGCGTAAAATCAGTTCTGAAAAATCGAAAGCGGATGTATTTGTCATCCCGACCGATGAAGAGCTGGTTATCGCGCTGGATACGGAAAAAATCGTTAAGGAGAGTAAAACTACATGAAAAAAATGTTTGTCATCATTGCAACGATCCTGTTGTTTCCTGGAATCTCAATGGCGGATTCCATGTTTCTGGTGGACCAGGGGGCTTCCGGTACTGGAAAATCCGGTATTCAGGCGGATTCGGTTCGGGATGGTTCTGCGCTGTTTTACAATCCAGCCGGCCTCAGCCTTGTGAGAAACACTGATTTTGAAGCAACCCTGTCATTTCACTTTCCCAGCCTTTCATACTCCACTGAGAGCAGCAACCAATATGATGCTTCAAAAAATGTCCTTGTTCCGGGGAGTATGTTCTTCACATTGCCGCTGGGAGAGAGGATGACCCTGGGCATTGGCGTGACAACGCCAACAGATGTCAAGAATACCTGGGGCAGTGATTTCCCGGGGCGATTTGCAGCGTCCAAATACCAGTTGATGACAAACGCAATCTCAATCGGTGCAGGATACCAGCTTGGTAGCCGCTTTCGAATTGGAGTTTCGGTAGATTATAATACGACCTCACTGAAATTTCAGAACTACCTTGTGGCGCCTTACTCCAATATTCTCGGGGGA
>QMQE01000081.1 GCA_003650445.1 Acidobacteriota bacterium
AACCCCAAATGGCTTTTTACGCAATCACATTGACCACTTGCAAGTATTTCCAAAACTAAGAACTCGGCATGACCAGATTGACATAGCACGCATGAATTGTTGACAAGCGAATCGTTCATTTTTAAGATTTGGTAGACAATTTCCTTGCTACACAATACATGTACCATCTTCAGTCAATGGGAAGTTGCATCTGATATTAAAAAAAGGGGAAGAGAGTTGTACTTCTTTCCAGATTCTTTTTCAGGTATAGTAAGAATGGAAAAATGAGGAGAAACAATGACACCAGAAGTGTCCGTGATTATGCCAGTTTACAATTCGAAAAAGTTTCTGGAAGAATCTGCAAAATCGGTTCTTTCCCAACAATATGATTCCCTTGAGCTGTTGCTGATAGATGATGGCTCCACAGACGGTTCCAGAGTTCTTATCCATAAGCTTTCAGCACAAGACCGGAGAATAAGACCCATTTTCCTCCCTTCAAATCATGGCCCTGCCAGATCCAGAAATGCGGGGATTGAGCAGGCAACCGGGCAATTTATTGCCTTTTTGGACAGTGACGATGTCTGGTTGCCTGAAAAACTGAAACTGCAATTACAATTTATGAAAGAAACTTGTGCCGCAGTAAGTTTCACCGCATACCGTAAAATGGATCCATCAGGGAAGCTGGGCGGAACTGTTCGGGTTCCTGAAAAGGCGAACTATCACAACCTGTTGAAAACAAATAGCATTGGCATGCTGACGGCTGTTTATGACCGAAAACAGGTTGGGACTCGCTTGCTTCCGGATATTTTGAAACGCCAGGATTATGCTCTCTGGCTACAAATACTCCGTGGCGGTCATGTGGCGCGGGGCCTGAATCGGGTACTGGCATATCATCGTATCCACAGCGGGTCCATTTCGCGGAATAAGCTGGATGCGGCGCGATATCAGTGGCAGGTGTATCGGGAACTGGAGGGATTGGGCCGAATTGAAAGTGCCTGGTATTTTGCTCACTATGCCGTTTACGGGCTGCTGAAACACAGGTAAGACAGGTTACCTGTCAGTTTACAATTTCACAAAAATTAGTTACACAATAAATGACTGTCAGCGGGCTTCGGGACGTTCAATTTCTCCGCTTGTTTCCACGTATTCCTGCAGGCTTTCCAGCAGAGAATACCGGGGGACAAAGCCCAGCGCCCGGAGTCGGGAAATGTCCGCGAAGGAACGCTCAATGTCCCCGGTCCGCTTGTCGGAGAAAAGAATCTGAGCCTTATGGCCGGTGATTTCCTCCAGTCCCTGGATGACGTTGAGGATAGAGGTTTCTCTCCCGGTTGCCACGTTGTAGACGTTCCCGGAAGCCGTTTCATGGGTCATGACATAGCGGCTGGCGTTGACCACGTCTTTGATGTAAACAAAATCCCTTGTCTGTTGGCCGTCCCCGTAAATGGTGGCCACCGGTTTTTCTGCCGACAGGAACTTGTTGAGAAAGATGGAAACCACGCCGCCGTCCATGGAACAGCCGTTCTGCCTCGGGCCATACACATTGAAATAGCGAAGTGCCACGGCAGGCACGCCGTAAAGCCGGTTGTAAATCAGCATGTATTGTTCCGCCGTGTATTTATCAATGCCATAGGGGGAGATCGGCCTTGTGGGGGAGTCTTCCGATTTTGGAAGCGCCGGGTCATCCCCGTAAACTGCCGCTGAGCTGGCATAGACCATTCGTTTCAATGCGGTGCATTTCCGGGCTTTTTCCAGAAGGTAGAGAGAGGCTTCACAGTTGACTTTATGACAGCGATAAGTGTTGGTGACAGATTCATGGACCGATGCAATGGCGGCAAGATGAAAAATATGGGAGAAGGTAAATTCTTTAAAAACCTTGTCAATTAAAAGGTGGTCTGCAACATCTCCCTGGATAAACTGGAGTCGTTCGTCGTTGGGAAGGTTTTGCATTTTCCCGGAGGACAGGTCATCCAGCACCACAACATTAAAATCATCCTTCAAGAGACTGTCTACGAGATGAGACCCGATGAAACCAGCACCGCCTGTGACAAGTATATGTTTCATTTGCATCCTTCTAAAAATGGTAACGCTTTTGACGGGAACAGGCATCGTGTCCGGTTCGCCCATCTATAGCGCATTCTTCTCAGAATGATAGCACAAAAGTTGAAAAGTGGGAGGGGGTTGCCGGAAGATATTGATAAATTGATTGAATGTGACCGGCCTCACGCTTTTGGGCCCGGTAGAATTCCCTCATTCTTCAACTGTTGAAGATAGTTTTTTCGAAGTTCCAGGATGTAGTTGTCATAGTTACCGGACTTGAAGTCCGGGAAGGTCCACCTGAACGGCGTTACCTGTTTTTTTCCGAGAAGCAGGACCATGTCCGCGCAGATGCCTTCCCCTATGTATATCTTATGGCCGAGATACTTCTCAGAAACCAGTACAAGCTTGTAGAGGTCAATGTAGCCGGGGTCCAGGTTCACTTTTCTCCGGTTTTTCTCAGAGAACCGGGCTTCCAGTTCCAGGCAGGCCTTTTTGATGGGCAGGATTCCGTCTGCCGGCCCGGTCTTTTTGAGGGGCAGAAATATACGAAAGAGCGGGGACCCCATCTCCGGTTCATAATAATCCGTAAAATCAAAGGGAAAAGACTCTGAGGGGGTGGAAATTTCTCCTATCGATTCCCGCACTGCCGCCACCACTGCGTCAAGGTCGCCGGAGTCATGATAGATAACAGAGATAAAGAACTTAACGGGGGGAAATTTTCCTTTTCCAAGATACATAATTGCCTCCATTGCTCATTTTACTCTATTTTATCTTCTATTTCCTCTCGCATTTGCACATTCACACGCACTGACCAATGGGCTGTACAGTTCAATTTGGAGGCGGGGTTTGCTATGATAGGGGCTGGATTTGGACTGAAGGACGGGAGATGGAGATGGAAGGAAAGAAGCTGAGACAGTTGTTTCTGGATTATTTTAAGGAGAAGGGACACCGGATGGTGAGAAGTTCGTCACTGGTGCCGGCAAATGACCCCACTTTGCTCTTTGCCAACGCAGGGATGAACCAGTTCAAGGAAGTATTCCTCGGGGCGGAAAAGCGGGAATATACCCGCGCGACTTCGGCACAGAAATGTGTCCGGGCCGGGGGCAAGCACAATGACCTGGACAATGTCGGAAAAACCGCCCGCCACCACACCTTTTTTGAGATGCTGGGAAATTTTTCCTTTGGCGATTATTTCAAGGAAGAAGCCATTCAATACGCCTGGGAATTTATAACGGAGGTTCTGAGAATTGACCGGAACCGGCTCTATGTTTCGGTTTTCCGGGATGATGACGAGGCGTTTGAGATCTGGAACAAAAAGATGCAACTCCCAGCCGACCGGATTTTCCGCTTCGGTGAAAAGGATAATTTCTGGCAGATGGGGGATGTGGGCCCCTGCGGGCCGTGTTCCGAGATTTTTTACGACCACGGGGAAGAGTACGGTTGTGGCAAACCCGATTGTACGGTGGGCTGCGAATGTGACCGCTATGTTGAAATCTGGAACCTGGTGTTTATGCAGTTTAACCGGGACACAGAGGGAAACATGACGCCCCTTCCCAGCCCGTCCATTGATACCGGTATGGGGCTGGAACGCCTTGCTGCTGTGATGCAGGGGGTGAACAACAACTACGATACCGACCTTTTCCAGAACATTATTCGGGACATTGAAAAGAAATCCGGCCACCGCTATGGCGTGGACGTGAAGGTGGACACCGCAATGCGGGTGCTGGCCGACCATATGCGGGCAACAGTTTTCCTTATCACCGATGGAGTGGTACCGTCCAATGAGGGCCGTGGTTATGTTCTCAGGCGCATTATGCGCCGGGCCATCCGGTACGGCAAGAAATTGAATCTGCCCATGCCTGCCCTCTACCGTTTTGTGGGTACCGTGACCGATGAAATGGGAGGAGCCTACCCGGAGCTTGTTGAAAACAGGAAGACAGTGGAAAAACTGGTTCAAATCGAAGAAGAGCAGTTTGACACAACGCTGGAAGCCGGGTTGAAGATGCTGAATCGGATGATTGAGAAATCCGACGGTAAGCTGGATGCGGAAAACGCATTTCGACTCTACGATACCTTTGGTTTTCCCATTGATCTCGTGGAGGACGTTTGTCTGGAAAAGCAGGTTGAAGTGGACAGGACAGGCTTTGAAGAACGGCTGGAACAGCAGCGAAGGGAAGGGAAAGCCCGATCCAGAACCCGGATGACGGAAAACCCGGCGGAAAGTTATCGCTTTCTCCATGATTTTCCCGAAACTGAGTTCACCGGCTATGAAAGCCAGGTGGAACAGGGGAAAGTATTGGCAATTATCCGGAATGGAGAGCCGGTGAAACAGCTTTCTGCCGGCGAAACCGGTGAAATCCTTGTAGATAAAACTCCGTTTTACGTGGAGTCCGGAGGCCAGGTGAATGATACCGGCACATTGGAAAGTAACGGGACGAAAGGAGTGGTCAAAACCCTGTTTATGCCTATCAAAGGCCGACGCCTCCATATAGTCTACCTTGCGGAGGGAAGCCTGAAAACAGGGGATAAGGTCACGTTGACGCTGGATTTTGAGCGGCGAAATGCAATTGCAAGAAACCACACTGCCACCCATCTCCTTCACTCCGCGTTGCGCC
The DNA here is from genome assembly GCA_003650445.1 of Acidobacteriota bacterium. GTDB lineage: Bacteria > Acidobacteriota > Holophagae > Thermotomaculales > Thermotomaculaceae > UM-FILTER-49-7. The sequence goes on from QMQE01000081.1 coordinate 4,632, forward strand.
TCGTGCTGGGAGACCACGTGAAACAGGCCGGTTCTCTGGTGGAGCCGGACAAGCTCCGTTTTGACTTCAGCCATTTCAAGAAAGTCAGTGAACAGGAGCTTGCGGAAATTGAACAGATTGTGAACCGAAAGGTTCTGGAAAATCTCCCGGTTGAAACCGAAGTGAAAGGGATTGACGAAGCCCGTAAAATGGGGGCCATGGCACTTTTCGGAGAAAAGTATGGCGACCGGGTCCGGGTGGTGCAGATTCCCGGTTACTCCATTGAGCTCTGCGGTGGCACCCATGTGAGCCGAACCGGAGACATTGGCAGTTTTGTCATTGTTTCCGAGCATTCCGCCGCCTCCGGCATCCGCAGGATTGAGGCCAGGACCGGCCTCGGGGCGCTGGGGTATTGGGGCAGTTTCAGGGAGGAACACCGGGAGCTGAAGCGGGTACTGAAAACCGGTGAAGATGACCTGCCGCAGTTTGTGGCACGTAAACTGGATGAAATCCGGCAACTGCGTCAGGAACTGGAAAAGGCCCGGCTCTCGGGGGGGGTATCGGAATCAACGGAAATTAAATTGACGGATGGGATTACGCTGTTGCTTCAGGAAGCCCCCGGCCTTGCCCCGGGCCTGATGCGGGGGAAAGCGGACAACCTGAAACAGAACCGCTCCAGGACCATTGTTTTCCTTCTCACAGTTACGGACGATGGGTGTAGCTACCTTCTGTCTTCCACAAAGGATCTGGAAGGCCATTTCCACAGCGGGAATGCCCTGCGGGCTGTAGCGCCGTTACTTGAAGGGCGGGGTGGGGGAAATCCGACCATGGCCCAGGGCGGAGGAAAATGGACCGGCAAACTGGCCGACATTGCCAACAGCATTGTTGAAAAATTAAAAAACGAGGTTTCATGATTCGAATTTTGCTTCTTCTGGGTATTATCATTACATTGACTTTTCCATGCAGTGGTGAGATCTATACTTATCGGGACAAGAACGGCCACCTGGTACTGACAGATGCCCCCCAGGGTAAGCACCGGGTTCACCGGAAACGTCACCCTGCAGGCAAAACAAAGAGCAAAGAGAGTAAACATCACGGAACCCATGCCCTTGTGTCCAAAGACCATGAAATTAACCGCCTGGTTGAAAAATACGCAGTTCTCTATGACCTGGACGAGCGGCTGCTCCACGCGGTTATCCGCACTGAATCCGATTATGACAGCACGGCTGTTTCACGAAAAGGCGCCATGGGACTGATGCAATTGATGCCGGATACAGGTAAACAATATGGCGTAGAAGATTTTTTTGATCCGGAAGAAAACATCAGAGCCGGGGCAAAACACCTTAAATCCCTTCTGGATCGCTATTTCGGTGATACCAGAATGGCACTGGCTGCATATAACGCGGGAATCACCGCAGTAGATCGATACAATGGTGTTCCCCCATTTCAGGAAACACAAAATTACGTATCCAGAATCATCAGCTTGGTCAATGGTGAAGACAACGTGAATTCCGGTACCGTTTCCCGGCCTCAGAGGACAACGATTTACCGTTACAAGGATGCAAATGGCCGTATCTGCCTGACCAACATTTATCCCGGGAATGTCGCCGGTGTCCAGGTCGTACATCAATGAGCTTGCCACCTCAATCCCTTCCGGTGGGCCCGTTCCGCCTGGACGGTGGTGCCATGTTCGGCGTAGTGCCTCGAAGCTTGTGGGAAAAACTTTATCCGGTAGAAGAAGATAACCGCATTGTCCTGGGGTTGAATCCTGTATTGATTCAGGGAAATGACCGGATTATCCTGGTGGATGCCGGTTCCCCTGAATCCGGGAGCAGGCTGTTGAATGAACTTGCGAAACGGGGGGTTTCACCCGCTGCGGTTACCGATCTGATCTTTACCCACCTCCACTTTGACCACTCAGGTGGCGCATTTCCAATCGACAAAAACGGAACCGTTGTTCCTCTTTTCCCCAACGCCACCGTCCACGTAACCCGGGAGGAATTGGAAGACGCGCTGAACCCAGATGAGCGAACCCGGCACTTTTACCGTACGGAAATTGCATCGTATATTTCCCGCACCGGCCGTGCGGTTCTGGTTGAGCAGCCGACGTTTGTCGGGGAGGATGTGGAATTAGTTCCGGCACCGGGGCATACGCAGGGACATCTTGCAGTCTGGGTGTACCGGGAACGCCAATACCTGATTCCCGGTGATCTGATTCCCACGTATCACCATCTGAATATCCATTACATGACCAGCTTTGACGAAAATACCCGCCTGAATATTCAAACGAAAAAAAAGCTGCTGGAAAAAGCCGCAAACCGTTCGACTGTTATCTTCTTCTACCACGGAACAAGGTGCACTTCCGGTGAGCTATATATGGACGGAAAACACTTCCAAATCAACAAATAGCATAAGTTTTATTTCTTTCGGATAATTTGAATACTGTCGATGGCAGTATCAAAAATCGGCCGATATCTTTCAAATTCCATCACCGGTGCTTCAAGGACGATGTCGAAAATGCTGAATCTGCGAATGATACTCAGGTGGTATTCCTGGATATAGCTCTTGTCATCTGCCTGGTAGCTCCGTTCCCAGGAAACCGCCTTTAATCCGGAAATGTTTTGCGAAGAAATGGCGTAAATTCGTCCATTTCGCTTTTTCATGGAACTGTTCATAGCCTGATACCAGTTGTAGAGAAGTGAGGCCTCCTTCGCCTGCTTGTCAATCTTCCAGAAATTTCTAAGGTCACTGAAAAGATTGATCGTTATCCCAACGTGGAAAATGTCGGCCGGCTTTTCGACCTTTTCCCTTGAAACAAACGTCTGGTCTGCATCTTTTGAGCGTTCCCGTCTTACAAACCAGGCGGAGGGAACCTTTAGCTGGAGCTGATTCCCTGCACATAAAATAGTTCTTTCCGGGCCTGGTACCGGAATGTTCTGAAACTGAAATGAATAGAGGGCCTGTTGAAGGGCCGGAAGAAAGCTTTTTTCCGTTTTTTTATCTGCCTGGCTTTCCAATTCAACAAAGAGTCCCCCGTGGGTGGTGACAAAAGAACGAATTGCAGTGTTGCCTGCGGCGATTCTGGTTTTGACGTAAACTGTTCCTTTTATCTTTACGCTTTCTCCGATTTTATAGGTGAAGGGCAGATTTTTTTGTTTGTAGATTTCCTGAAGGTACTTAAAATACCGGGCTGCGACATCTTTCAGAGCCAGTTTCGAATCGGCACTGCTCATGCGGACCATTTTTACAAGTACCAGTGCTTTCGGGTTGCTTCCGGTCGCCATCTCTTCCGACGTCATTTTCCCCACTGAGAAAACAAATGTTCTTTCTCCGGAAAAGGGGATATACAGCATGTGCCAGTCTGCAGGAACTTTGATCGAGAATACTTTACCCGGGTCCTGAAATACAGATGTTCCGGTTTTTTGTGCCGCAATTAATTCCATTGAGACAATAAAAATTAATGTTCCGAGAAACAATTTTCGCATTTCAACCTCCCTTTCCCATCCGGGTTGAAATTGATTGTACTCCGGCTCATCCTGCTTTACCATAATTCCAAAATCATCCAAAAAAAGAGCCGCCTGAAAGGCGGCTCTGTAATTTGTCATTTTAACCGGAGTCAGATCAGTCGATTTTACCCTTTTCTTTCAGTTCTTCATACCAATCCGGACGAGCATGTTTTATTTCTTCCACCGGCATTTTACCGTCAAGGAAGGTGAAATCCAGCGGATACGCATCCGGGTGAGCAATGATGAAGAAGAAGTGCCAGAAGATAATGGATAGCGTTGCGAGGATGGCTTCCATAAAGTGAATGGTTTCCGCAACTTTGATGGCCCATGCCGGTAGGAAATGGAGGAATTCGGTGGGGAACCAGAGAATCAGGCCAGTCAGGACCATCACCAATGTTCCCCAAATCAGCGCCAGGTATTCCATTTTCTCTACGTAGGTAACTTTGCCGAAATTCGGTCGTTTTTCAGTACGAAGGAAAATGTACCGCATATTTTCCTTAAAATCCCGGATATCTTTCAGCTTCGGCAACATTGCGAGAAATGCGCCCCGGTCTGCTCTGCCCATGGCGATACGGACAAAGTGAACCCCGAAGACGAGAATCATGATGACAGCCGCGATCCGGTGAATCAGTGCCCGGGCCCCTTCTGAGAGCCAGATTGTCAACATATGGAACAGCGGAATATTACTGAAGCGGAGAGAGAATCCGGTTACAACCAATAGAAAGAAGGCCAGGAAGTTCACCGTGTGAATAATGATTTGCCCCTTGGTCATCCGGGTAATCATCTTTTCGTCTTTCCGTTTGCGGTAGCTCCGAATCACCGCCGCAAAGTAGGTCAGGATATTGTGGAGAATCATGCCGCCGATTACCATCAGAATCAACCAGATGTAGCTGACCCGGACATAATAATTGATGATATTGCCGCTTTTCAGGCTGGACTTGTGGTCATAGCTGAGGGCAAATTTCTCCGTCGCACCCTTGTGACATTGGCCGCATGTTTGGGCCACATGGGCCGGGTTTACAGACGAATCCGGGTTGTTGGTCTTCAGGATATTATGAGTAGTATGGCAGTCTACACAGGTGGCCGCCTTACTCCCTTTTCTGGCGTTTGCCATGGAATGATAACTGTCATGATAGGTAGAACCGATGGAACCGGTCAGCCCGTATCGCTGAATCAGCCGTTGGTCTTCGTGGCAGGAAAGGCAGATTTTTTCGGATACCCGGCGCTTGTTGGTCAGGGCCTCCGGGCTGTCTGTGGGGAGAACCAGATGAGAGTTGTGACAACAGGTGCAGGTGGGAGATTCATCCCAGCCCCGCTGAACCGCTTTCCCATGAACAGATCTGTCATATTGAGCTGCTATCTTCTCATGGCACTGACCACAGGTTTTACTGAGATTCAGTTTATAAATGCTGGATTTCGGATCTGTCATGCCCCCAATATCGTGGCTGCCATGGCAATCGGTACAGGTGGCAGCAGCAGAACCATCCTTTTTCTTTTTCAGGTAATGAGCGCTCTGCCGGTAATGCTTAAGGATTCCGTGGGTCGGTGGAAGTTTCTTGGCCAGGTCCAGGTTCGGACAGGCTTTCCCCCCCTTTGCATTGGCCGAATCCGCGTGGCATTTTCCACACATTGCCATGATGCGGTCCGCATCACCGGAAATAGGCTTATCCGGATCCAGGGTGTGAATGTCGCCATGGCAATCTGTGCACGAAAGATCTTTATGAACACTGTGTTGTTTGCTTTCAACCACGTCTTCATGGCAATCGGTACAGGAAGGTTTCTTCAGATTGTCCGGGTGGTTATCCATATCTTTGTCTGCTCCAACATGACAGTCGGTGCAGGACAAGTCCCCGTGGACAGAGTTCTGGAAAACAGAGATATTGATAGCCGGTTCCCCGTCTTCCCCATGGCATTCGGTACAATCGACCCCCGCACGCACCGAAAGAGCAAATGTTGCGCACAGGAAAACGGCAGCCAACCCCAGAAATTTCTTCATGTCGTTCTCCGGTTATTATTATTTTTCTATGATTTTTACGATGATTAATACAACATCCCCAACAACGCACCCGCACATGTAATAAATTTATACCACAGTTTACTGGATGGTTCTACACGATTCTGCCCCAATGTGAAGGATAATGCAACAA
>QMQE01000082.1 GCA_003650445.1 Acidobacteriota bacterium
AAGATAGCTATAATAGGTATCCGGTGACGCGGGGTAGAGCAGTCAGGTAGCTCGTCGGGCTCATAACCCGGAGGCCGTGGGTTCAAATCCCACCCCCGCTACCAATTTTCAAATGCAACGCTCCGAAAGAGTGGGGCTTTTTTTGTCTTTGGTACAGGTTTGCTTGACGCCAAGACAATTACTATGATACAGTCAATCGCTGTGACGAGATTTCGAGGGAGGATTTTGGAACATGTACGCAATAGTTGAAACCCAAGGCAAGCAGCACAAGGTAATTGAAGGCCAGATTCTCATCGTTGACCGGCTGGTGGCAGATGAGGGCAGCACCATTGATCTGGACAAGGTAAAGCTGCTGGGAAAGGACGACAGTGTAGAGGTCGGTACGCCGTACGTGGACGGTGCCAACGTCACAGCCAAAGTCCTGGAACATAAGAAAGGCAAGAAGATTCTGGTGTTCAAAAAGAAAAGACGAAAACAGTACAAACGGTTGAGAGGCCATCGGCAATTACTGACCGTTTTGCAAATTGAAGGAATCAAGGGGTAAGTAATGGCTCATAAAAAAGGACAGGGAAGTTCCAGAAACGGCAGAGACAGTAACGCTCAGCGCCTTGGTATAAAGCGCCAGGACGGCCAGCTGATCAATGCCGGGACCATTATTGTTCGTCAGCGTGGCACCCATTTCAAACCGGGTGAAAATGTCGGCCGTGGTAAAGATGATACATTATTCGCACTGGCTACCGGCATTGTCCGGTTCCGTGACCGGGGCCGCCTCGGTAAATTTGTAACCATAACAGAAGCGCTTCACTAATTCTGTTTTCTTGATCTATCGGGGGGCCTTGTGCCCCCCTTTGTTGTTTCAGGCGGTTTTTTATGTTTGTTGATGAAATGAAAATGATTGTCCAGGCGGGAAGCGGCGGCAATGGCTGCGTGAGTTTCCGCCGGGAAAAATATGTTCCAAAAGGTGGCCCGGATGGCGGGGATGGCGGGGATGGCGGGGACGTGATTTTTGAAGGCCATGCCGGTATGAACAGCCTGACCCGGCTGCGCCAGCGACAGCATTACCGGGGGGAAAGGGGTGAACACGGCAAGGGCAAGGATATGCACGGCCGAAACGGCTCCCCCTGTATCATCAAAGTGCCAATGGGAACCATTGTCCGGGATGCGGAAACCGGAGAACTCCTGGCAGAGATTCTTGAAAATGGCCAGCAGGTTGTCATTCAAAAGGGCGGCCGGGGCGGAAAAGGGAATGCACGGTTTTCAACTGCAACGGACCGGGCCCCAAGATATGCAGAGGAGGGACAACTCATTGAACCCATCCGCATCCGTCTTGAACTGAAGTTGATTGCGGATGTGGCACTGGTCGGATTCCCCAACGCCGGTAAATCCACGCTGATCTCCCGTATTTCAAGTGCCCGTCCAAAGGTTGATGAGTATGAATTCACAACCCTTCACCCCAATCTCGGTGTTGTGACCTATGATGATTTCAAATCTTTTCTCGTTGCAGATATTCCCGGGCTCATCGAAGGCGCAGCTGAGGGACGAGGGCTTGGGGTTAAATTCCTGCGTCACATTGAACGGACGCGGGTACTTCTTCATCTGCTGGATGGAAGCACTCCCCACGGGTCTCTGATAAATGAATTCGAGACAATTCGAAAAGAGGTGAAAAAGTTCAATCCAGACATGCTGAATCGTCATTATGCCGTCGCGGTAAATAAGATGGACAGTCTGTTCTCTGAGAACGAATTGGATGAAATCAAACAATTTTGCCAGGAAAAACAGATTCCGTTTTTTCAAATTTCCGCAGTTACCGGAGAGGGACTGGACAAGATGATACCCAAACTGGGGCACCTGGTTGAGGCCAGCCGCCCTGCACCTACAACGACAGAAGAACTCCATCAGAAAACAGAGGCCCCAGACCGAAAAACTCTTTTTTTGAACGAGGTATAAATGATCGGTTACTACGGTGGAAGCTTCGATCCTATTCATAATGGCCACGTAGAAATCGCCCGATATATTGCTGGTTTTGACACAGTCAAATCTGTTTGTTTTGTACCTGCCGGGGCTCATCCCCTTGGGAAACAAATTTCTGAATTCCACCATCGTATGCAAATGATAAATTTGGCCATAAACGGAATTCAGGGATTGGAGGCCTCAGATGCGGATTGTTGCGGGGAAGGGCCCTCTTACACAATCCACCTGTTGCACCGGCTGAAACAGATAGAGAAAATGCCCTTTTTCTTTATCGCGGGCATGGACAACCTGAATCAGTTTTTTGAATGGAAGAATTGGGAAGAAATCCTCCTTACTTTTCCCATTGCATTTACTTCACGGGCCGGCGTGGACCCGGACAAAGATGCCGTGAAACGAATCTCCAAAACCATCGGGAAGGCCATTCCCATTGTTAATGAACTGGATAGTGAATTTTCCGGCCCGGCAATTTTGAAGGTACCCGACATTAATATTTCTTCCAGTGAAATTCGTAAAATGATTTTGAACGGAGAATTACCATCTGGTATGATACACTCGGATGTACTTGATTACATAGAAACGCATGATTTATACAGGAAGGGGTAAACATGGAATTATTGGACCTGATTGTCCAGGCAGCGGAGGAAAAGAAGGCAGAGAATATTTCAGTTCTGAAAGTAACAGAGCTGACAACAATTGCAGATTTTTTCTTTATCACCAACGGATTATCAAAAACGCAGAACCAGGCAATAGCCGACGAAATTCTTAAAAAAGCCGGACAAAAGCCCTTCAGCGTGGAGGGATATGACCTTGCGGAATGGATTTTGATTGATTTTGGAGATGTAATTGTCCATATTTTTACTGAGGAGAAACGGGCAACTTACAACCTGGAAAGCCTGTGGGCCGATGCCGAAAAGCTGATTCGGCGAAATGAAGATTAGTGTAGTCTGGCCGGGAAAAACCCGGAATCGGCAGCTGAAGGAACTGGAAGAAGACTACCTGAAGCGTGTGAATCGGTTCAATCGGGTGGAACGGGTGGTTTTAGCTGAGAGTCGCGAATCAAACGCACGCCGTCGGCAAACGGCGGAAGCAGTTGATTTTTTGAATTATCTGTCCACCGGTGATGATCCTATCCTGATGGACGAAGGGGGAAAACGGATGACTTCCCGTGAGTTTGCAAAATTTATTGAAAAGAAGCTGACTTACGGCAGTTTGAATCCGGTATTCCTCGTGGGCGGCGAAAATGGCTTCGGAGGGGTAATCCGGGAAAAGGGCTTTGAATCCATTTCTCTTTCCCCCATGACCCTGACCCATGAATGGGCACGGTGCCTGCTGTTGGAACAGTTGTACCGGGCATTCACAATTATCCGGAACATCCGGTATCAGAGGTAAATCATGAAATTCCGTACCATTGCCCTGATTTCACTTACTGTGTTGATTCTGATTTTTATAAGCGCCGCCGTTTACATGAATCACGAACTTCTTCAGACCTCGTTTCATTTGCCTGCGGGGCTGGAAGTGGACCTGGACCGGATACTCATCCTTGTATTTCTTGCCGGGGTAGTGGGCATGTTTCTCATGTACCGGTCCATCCGCCTGGGCAGCAATCTGACCTGGCGCACCAGTCGGCATTTCGTCCACGCACTGAACCACCTCTACGCCGACCGATACCCGGAAGCAATGGAAGAAATTGAAAAGGCACACGAAAAATCCGCAAACAATTATGACATTCTCATGACCATGGGTGTCATTTACAAACGCCTTGAGCAATACGAAAATGCCGCAACCGCTTTCCGAAAAGCATTTTCCAGAAAAACCACCGTTCAGGCCTTTTTGAAATTACTGGATGTCCTGCCGCACACAGAGGTGGAACCGGACAGTCGGGAACTTCTGAAGCTGGCTCAGAAAATACGGAAAGAATCCCGTACCACCGCCTACCGTGCGCTGTTAAATTACCTGAAACAGACGGGAGACTGGATTCGGGCCGTCAAGGTTTACTGGAAAGGGAGAAAAGAGGATCGCACCCTGTTTCCGGAAAATGAGGGAGCTGAAATCCGGTACGAATTGGGCAAGACGAGGGAATCTGAACACATCCTGAAAGAATTGATTGCAGATTTTCCTGATTTCACACCGGCCTATGTCCGATATGGAGAGCTGCTGCGGAAAAAGGGCAAAACAAAGGAAATGCTTGCCGTAATGAAGCAGGGATTTTCCCGTACCCACATTGTTGTGTTTTTACAGATGATTGAAGATACCTTATTGGAACTGGGAGACCCTGAAAAGGCGGTGGAGGAACTGGGTCAAATCGTCCTCAATGAAAACCACCATGTACTGGCACGATTCTACTTGGGGAAACTCTACTATCGGCTTGAAATGCTTGAAAAAGCAAGGGAAATCTTCGAACAGCTTGAAGGAGAGGTGGCGTACATCCCGGCATTGACCTACTACCTGGCCCGGATCTATCACCGGAAAGGCGAATACCATACGGCAATCCATTACCTGGAACAAATGGTTCAACATGCCCATCTGCTGGATTTTCATTTCCACTGCAGCCAGTGCAATACACCGCTTAACACATGGGCAGAACGCTGCCCGCAATGCGGCAGCATTAATTCGGTTCAAATGATTTTCGAAGAATTGAAGTCTGACGCTACCCCGATTTTCATGCTGTAGAGCCTGGGGGCTTATGGTAAAATCGATTGGAAAACTGAATCGTACCATGTAAATGGAGGGAATATGTCTGGACACAGTAAATGGGCAAATATCAAACACAAAAAGGGCCGGGAAGACGCCAAACGAGGAAAGGTCTTTACCCGCCTGATTAAGGAAATCACTGTCGCCGCCCGGATGGGCGGGGGAGACGAAAGCGCCAACCCCCGGCTCAGAAGCGCAGTTGCAGCAGGAAAAGCGGCAAATATGCCGGCAGACAATATCAAACGGGCTATTATGAAAGGCACCGGTGAACTGGAAGGAGTCAGCTACGAAGAAGCCGTCTACGAAGGATATGGCCCCGGTGGCGTTGCAGTAATTGTGGAATGCCTGACTGACAACCGAAACCGCACCACACCTGAAATTCGGTATCTCTTCGGAAAATACAATGGAAACCTCGGTGAAAACGGGTCCGTATCCTGGATGTTTAACCGGAAGGGGTATATCACTATCGAAAAAGAAAAGATTGATGAAGAAAAGCTGTTCGATATTGTCGTTGATAATGGTGGAGAAGATGTGCTGGATGAAGGAGAAACCTGGGGTGTGTACAGTGACATTGAAAACTTTGAAACAGTCAGGGAAGCTTTGGAAACAGCCGGAGTGGAAATGAGGGAAGCCAGTCTCTCCATGATTCCCACCACCACTGTCCACGTTGAAGGGAAGAAACTTAAATCCGTACTGAAATTGCTGGATGCCTTCGAAGACCATGATGATGTCCAGAACGTCTGGTCCAACATGGATTTTGATGAGGCGGAACTGGAAGAATAGATGAGGATTATCGGCATTGATCCCGGCACAACCTGTACCGGGATCGGCATTGTGGAAAGTGACCGCAGGGGAGAATGCTCCCCTGTTTTTTTTACCGCTTTACGCTTCAAATCCAGAGACCTTGCAATCATACTCCCCGACTTTTTTCTCCGCCTCAACGAAATCCTGGATACTCACCACCCGGATACCGCCGCCATAGAAGACATTTTCACCGGCGTCAACGTTAAATCCACCGTAAAACTGGCGCATCTCAGGGGAACTGCAATCGCCGCTTTGGGGTTAAAAGAAATTCCCGTGGCCGCATACGCTCCACGTTCCGTAAAAAAAACCATCGCGGGCTATGGCCAGGCAGATAAGGAACAGCTTCGCTTTCTTGTTGAAACACAGTTGGGAATCAAGCTGGAAAAAGCTCCCCTTGACGTATCCGATGCACTGGCAGTTGCCCTTTGCCATGCACAACATATCGCCTTCGAAAGCTGATGAGGCAAGGTTGAGGGACGAAACAATGGAAGCGTACCTGAAAGTGCAAGCAAGAACGGGACAAGTCAGAAAATCAACTGTCTTTGCTTTCTTCGCGCACTCGCATCTGTGCTTTTCTACACGGAACTATTTTGCGCACAGATCATCGATGGGAGAGGGGGGACAAAAATAGTTTCCCTGGCCCATTTTAACACCCATAGCCATCAGACGCTGGGAGATCTGTCGGGTTTCAACGTACTCCGGAATCGCCTTCAACCGCAACGCATCGGACATGCGGATGATGGTATTCACCACCTTATAGGTTTCATGTGAATCTTGCATCTGCCGCACCATTTCCCCATCTACTTTCAAATAGCCCACCGCACCGCTCTCCGAGAGAGATGCCACAGTGTGGAGCGAAGAATACCCCGTACCAAAATCGTCAATTGCGAATCGAATCCCATAATTTTCGTTTATGAAGCGAATTACATCAACATTCTCCAACACAGCCTGCTCTGTCAGCTCAATAGTCAGTGAAAGACCAGCATTATTCAGCTCGCGAAGGGTATTTTTCAGAATATTCCTGAAAGTGGCTGATTTCAGAGAATAGGGACTGACATTGAGAAATATTTTATCCGTAACACTGCGAATCTTGTCCTGATATTCGCATATTTTCTCAAAAACAAGGGAATCCAGTTTCAGAATCATTCCCAGATCATATACCGTCTGAATAAAATCCTTTGCCGAAATTACTGCATCCGGTGTAATGATTCGTGCAAGTGCTTCCAGATTATATACTTCCCGGCTTTCCATCATGACAACCGGCTGGAAATGAAGCTGGATATTTTTTTCATTCAGGGTACTCTGGACAAACTGAATCTGCTGATAATTTCGGATAATACCGCTGATCACTGCCCGCTTGTCTTCTGCGTCCAGGTAATAGGACTCGTCTTCAGTCATAGCAGCCTTGGTTGTTACAAAGGCCAGAATTTTCTTGATGAGGTCCCGGGAAAGGTTCTCGCCCTTCCGAAACCCCACTGTCGCAAGAGAAACACGAAACCCGATTGTATTTCCTTCAAAGGAAATACTCTCCTCTTCCAGATGCGTCTTCAGCTTTCGAATCTGGACGTCGAGCTTCATATCAAATTGATCTGTGTGAAAGATATATATTCTGCCTGCTTTCCCTTCAATAAAAAAAGCGTTCGGTGATGATGTGGCAAGGACATTCCCGATGTGATTCTTGATCCTCTCCACAATCGTCCTCTTGACCGTGTCCCCCCATATCCGGGTTAACGCGTCAAACTTCATTACGGTCAGGACAGTGACATGTGATATTTCTCCCGCAGAAACCGCCAGGTGAAGGAAATCGACAAGGCGTTTCTCCCGATTCTGTATGAAAGAAAGGTAAAGATCCCCCAGCGTATGGAGAAAATAGAGGGTTTTTTTACCCAATTCCTTCGCCAGGATAAACATCTGGAGGTAGTTCCGGGAACTCATATCCTGGGTCATGGCAATCGCCAGTTGCTTAATCGCGTGATGGAGAATCTGAACCCATTCTATTTCATCTCCGAGAAGAAGACGTGTTTCCGGTTTGGACAACCAACCGTCCAGTTCAGCCTGAATTGCACTTGCCGAACCTGCTGGTTCCCATTTATCCTCACGGATGGATTGAATCGTTGCCTGGATCCAGCGAACGTGCGGGCTGATGTCCATTTTGTCCTTGAATTCTGACATGAACACATATTCCAGCTCATCCAGGTCTTTCAGGAGGTAGCCCTTTGTGACAAAATTTTTGAGATCACCAAAAAAAGTGCCGACCTCGTTCCAATACCTGTCCAGCATCCCAAATTCAGACAAGGATCTCAGAAAGCCCTGATGAAAAACATTCAGAACAGCTATCAGATTCGCCACAGGCGAACCCGATTGATAATATCGGTACCCCAGACTCTGAAATTCCTTTTCCCTTTCATCTGTAGTCTGCCCGACTGCACCCAGGACGGATTCTTTCATTTCTGAAATTACAGTCAATACGCCAAGCTCTGGTAATCCGTCGGAAATACAACCATCAAGCACTTCTTTTTGCTCATTGGACTCCAGGAATTTTCTGAACAGGCTCTCCAGTTCTTTCAAAATGCCTTCCACTCTCTTATTTTTTAACAGTATACCAGATTTGCTTGTCCAGGAAAAAGAAAACCAATAAACCACGCCAAGATGACAAAAAATCAGAGAATTGGCCCTCTTGATCCCCTTCTGAACTCGCACTTTCACTTGCACTCTCTACCACCCACGGCGCGTTGCGCCGAATGTTGAGTGATAGGTGTTGAGTGCTAAATGAAAGATGAGAAAAATCAGGGTAAATCAAAAGACAGCCTGACCCCCTTCTTTCGCGCACTCGCACTTTCACTTTCACTATTCTTACTCCTACCCCTACCCCTTGCCCTCTCCATCTCCGGCTCAAAGAAAAACAGGGGGTTAAATCCCCTGTGCCTTGTGGAATTCAGACAAGGCCTGCTGTGCTATGATAGATATGAAAGCGTAGTGTTCATCAAAGAACCCGCTTCGATGAAACCGGTTTGGAAGGAGAATACGGGTGCCCTGGTTGATTTTTTTCACACTTCTGGCAGTGACGACATCGTTTGTATGCTCTATCCTTGAGGCAACCCTGCTGAGCATCACACCTGCTTTTGTTGCTGCCAGCCATCAGGAGAATCCTGTACTGGCGAAACGGCTGAAACGGCTGAAAGACAATGTCGAAAAGCCGCTTTCCGCCATTCTCAGTCTCAACACCATCGCCAACACGATCGGTGCTGCCGGAGTCGGCGCGCAGGCTGCCCTGGTTTTCGGAAGCCAATATGTGGGAGCCGCGTCTGCAATCCTGACATTACTGATACTCTATCTTGCGGAAATAATCCCCAAAAGCCTCGGAGCGAATTACTGGAAAAGACTTGCGCCTGCCGCCGCCCGTATATTGCCGGTGCTGATCACATGTCTGTTTCCCCTTGTCTGGCTTGCCATGCTCATTGCCAGACGATTGAGAAAACCGGGATCCTCTCCGGTAACATCAAGGGAAGAACTGTCCGCACTGGCTGAAATTGGAGCCACTTCAGGGGCGATAGACAACCTGGAATCCACACTTCTCCAGAACATGCTGCGCTTTTCTTCTCTCAAAGTCAGTGACATCATGACACCCCGCACTGTGGTTTTTGCAAAACAGCAGAACCAAACAATATCTGATGTCATCAAAGCCCAACCTGAATTGCCATTTTCCAGAATCCCGATCTACGGTGAGGATATTGACGACACAATCGGATTTGTACTGAAAAGTGACATCCTCATGGCACTGGTGAAGGGAGAAGGCAATCGCTCACTGTATGAATTCTGCCGCGAAATTCCGACTGTGCCGGACTTTCTCCCACTTTTTCCTTTATTTGAACAATTGACAGGGTCCAGAGAGCATATCGCACTGGTTGTGGATGAATATGGCGGCGTTGAGGGCATTGTCACGCTGGAAGATGTCATTGAAACGCTGCTGGGATTGGAAATCATGGATGAGCTGGATCAGGAAGAGGACATGCAGAAAGTGGCATTAAAACTCCGTGAACGTCGCCGACATCGCCTTAAAGCGAATCACCCTGGGCCAGAAAACCAGGAAAACGAATAGAAAAGGGGTAAAACATGAATAAACTCGACATTGAACTCATCCGGAAAAAACTGAAAACAACCGTTATGATATGGTTTTCTTTTATCGTTAGTATTCTGCTCTATGCCGGGGTTGTGGAATGGATGGAGCGCAGAGGTGGAGAAATTATCGTCACTGAGAACAGGAGCCTTCATCTGATTTTTCTTGCTGTGGCCGCCATCTGTTTCCTGGCGGCAGGTATTGTAAAAAATATTCTGTTGAAAATCCCCCTTGAAAAAGCGGATCAGGACATCGAAACCCTTGCCGAACGCCTGGTAAACGCGTCCATTGTTTCTCTCGCCTTTTCGGAGGCCATCTGCCTGCTGGGCTTAGCTGAATACTTCATTTCAAGGAATTATGATTCATTTTACGTATTTTTTATTGTGGGACTTCTGGGAATAGTCATACATATGCCCCGTTACCCCAAATGGAAATCCTACCTCGAACAAATGACCGGCATCACCCTCCCTGAAGAAGGGTTGGAGTAGGGGTAGGAGTAAGAAAAGTGCGAGTGAGCGAAAGAGGGGACTCACCGCAGAGGCCGCAGAGCACGCGGAGGGGGAGAGGGAGAAAAATTTAACACAAGGGCACAACGTTCAGAAAAGATAGAACTAAAGTTCAGAAGCGGGGAATGGCCAATCCCCTTC
>QMQE01000083.1 GCA_003650445.1 Acidobacteriota bacterium
GAAAATGAACAGCTTCAGGTAGGAATTCGCAGGGGAAAGAAAGAAAAATTTAACACAAAGTCACAAGGACACAAAGTTCAGAAAAGACAGAACTAAGGTTCAGAAGCGGGGAATGGCCAATCCCTGCTTTGTTTCTGCTAATCACAAATCACAAGTTACGAATCACGGCCCACAGAGTGGGCGTTGCGAGTGGGCGTGGGCGACGGAAAAAGAAGTAGGAGTAGGGGTTGGAGTAGGGGTAAGAAAAATCAGGGAGTTGGCTCTTCCCTGCCTTTTGTCACTCTTCACCCATCACTCATCACTCTTCACTCTGATTTTCCGCCGCCGGGTACGGTATTTTCTGGTACAATTAGACCGGATTCAATGGTAATTTTTTTAAGGAAGGTGAAATATGGATTTTCAATTGACCGAAGAACAACAGATGATGAAGGAAATGGCACACAAGTTTGCAGATAACCGGGTAAAGCCGGGGGCAGCAGAACGGGATCGGACACATGAATTTCCGGTGAATATTCTAAAAGAATGCGCCGAACTGGGGTTCATGGGTGTAACAGTGCCGGAAGAATGGGGCGGTGCCGGAATGGACTATCTGTCCTATGCCATTATGATGGAAGAAATTTCACGGGCATGTGCCTCCACAGGCGTTATTCTATCGGTAAACAATTCCCTTGTATGTGATCCATTAATGAAATTTGGAACCGATGCACAGAAAGAAAAATATGTAAAACCCCTCGCAATGGGTGAAAAGCTGGGCTGTTTCGCGTTGACAGAACCCGGAGCCGGGTCCGATGCAGGCGCAACTAAGACCACAGCAGTGAAAAATGGTGATCACTACATCATCAATGGCACCAAGATTTTTATCACCTGCGCCACACACGCGGATGTCTGCATCATGTTCGCTGTCACCGACAAATCCGCAGGCCACCACGGTATTTCCGCGTTCATTGTGGAAAAGGATTTTGAAGGCTACAATCTCGGTACAGTTGAAGACAAGCTGGGCATCAACGCCAGTGGCACGGCTGAACTCTACTTTGAAGACATGAAAGTACCGGCGGAAAACCTGCTGGGAGAAGAGGGACAGGGCTATAAAATCGCCCTTGCAACCCTGGACGGTGCCCGGATCGGCATTGCGGCGCAGGGGGTCGGAGTGGCACAGGCGGTTTTAGACGAATCTGTAAAATACGCGAAAGAACGGGTACAGTTTGGCAAACCCATTGCCGCAAATCAGGCAATCCAGTGGTTTCTCGCTGACATGGCCACTGAACTGGAAGCGGCACGGCTTCTCACCTACAAAGGCGCGGACTGCAAACAGCAGGGAGGCCGCTGCAACAAAATCACCAGTATGGCAAATGTTTTTGCCGCGGAAACAGCCATGAAAGCCGCCACCAAAGGTGTTCAGATCTTTGGCGGCTACGGCTACATGAAAGAATATCCCATGGAACGCTTCTTCAGAGATGCAAAAATTCTTGAAATTTATGAAGGGACTTCTGAAGTTCAGCGAATTGTCATTTCAGCATCACTTATGAAAGAGTATTGAGTTTATGAATTTCCAATTTGAAGAAGAACACGGGCTGTTCCGGAAAATGGTCCGCGATTTCGCCGTCAATGAACTGGCGCCCGGTGCCTCCGATCGGGATAAGAACGCCGAATTCCCCGCTGAAGCCATTGCAAAACTGGGGGAATTGGGATTGATGGGTGTTTTTATCCCGGAAGAATATGGCGGTTCCGGCGCGGACGCAATTTCTTACCTTATCGCAGTGGAGGAACTGGCCCGGGAAGACCCATCGGTGGCGGTGACCATGAGTGTCAACAACTCGGTATGTTGCGCACCCATTTACAACTTCGGAACTGAAGAACAGAAAAAAAAGTTTCTACCCCGACTGGCATCCGGAGAGGTGATCGGTGGGTTCTGCCTGACGGAACCGGGCGCGGGTTCCGATGCAGGCGGCCTGAAAACCAAAGCGGTTCGCCAGGGCAACAAATACATTCTAAATGGCTCCAAGGCATGGATTACAAATGCCTCGGTGGGGAAATATTTTGTTCTGATTGCTGTTACAGACCCGTCAAAAGGGCACAAGGGCCTCTCCGCGTTCATTGTGGACGCGGATTCCCCCGGCTTCATCGTCAACAAGCCGGAGGACAAGATGGGGATGAGGGCATCCAAAACCTGCATGATTACCATCGAAGACCTGGAGGTACCAGTTGAAAACCGGATGGGAGAAGAAGGAATGGGGTTGAAAATTGCGTTAAGAACCCTGGACCACTCCCGGATTGGCATCGGCGCACAGGCGTTGGGCATTGCAAAGGGTGCGTTGGCAGAGGCCGCTCGCTACGCCGGAGAACGGCAGCAATTTGGAAAGCCGCTGGCAAAAAACCAGGCAATTCAATTCAAGCTGGCAGATATGGCCACAAAGATTGAAGCCGCTGAGCTCTTGATTCTGAAAGCCGGGTGGTTAGACGGGCAGGGAAAACCCGATTCAAAACTCTCATCCGCCGCTAAGCTCTTTGCCTCTGAAGCCGCTATTTTCTGCACCTATGAATCCTTGCAAATCCACGGTGGCTACGGCTACTCCAAGGAATACAAGATTGAGCGGCTCTACCGGGATGCACGGGTGACCACCATCTACGAAGGTACCTCGGAGATTCAACGCATGGTGATTGCAAGAAGCATTTTGAGATAGAAAAAAAGTGATGAGTGATGAGTGACAAAAACCAGGGAGTGGCCAACTCCCTGATTTTTCTTACCCCTACCCCTACTCCTACCCCTACTCACCCGAAGGGTGATAAGTGATAAGTGTTGAGTGTTAAGTGACAAAAAATCAGGGAAAATCAAAAAACAGGGAAGAGCCAATTCCTTCTTTCGCTCACTCGCACTTTCACTCGCACTATTCTTACCCCTGCTTCTCACATTCAAGGTGGCCTGATTTCTACTAAATTTATTTGACAAATGAAAATAATGAAGCTATATTCATATTGAAAGTAAATTCAGGAATGTTAAAGTGAAAAAAAGATTTTTATTTGATCAGATTGTGGCTCATCTGGAATCTACGAAGGTGACGGTCATTGTTGGAGCGAGACAAACCGGAAAAACAACAATTCTGAAGCAGATTGAGGCGTTTCTTCTGCAAAGAGGAGATCGCTGTTTCAGTTTTACACTGGAGGATTACGATATTCTCTCTGATTTCAATCATTCTCCGAAAAATCTGCTGAATGCCGTTGAAACAAAGGGGGATGGCCGGGTTTTTGTGCTAATTGACGAAATTCAGTATCTGAAAGACCCGTCAAATTTTCTGAAACTCATTTATGACGGGTACCGGGAAAAAATCAAATTGATTGTTACCGGCTCTTCGTCTTTTTACATGGACAGGGGGTTTAAGGATTCCCTTGCGGGAAGAAAACGGATTTTTCCCCTGTATTCAATGTCATTTGGTGAGTTTCTGCATTTCAAAGGGGTGTCTCCCCGGTCTGCAAAAACTTTGGCAGGGAAACGGGAAATATCCGGGCTGTTCACGGAGTACCTCATCTGGGGCGGTTACCCGGAGGTCGTGATGTCCCAAAACGAAGATGAGAGAATGGAGGTTTTAAGGGAACTTATTTATTCATACATTCGGAAGGATATCCTTGAGCAGAAAATCAAAAGAGAAGATAAGTTTTTTCAGCTGTTGAAGTTTCTCTCCCATCAGGCGGGCGGTTTGTTAAACAAGAATGAGGTTGCAAGGAATATCGGAGTTTCCACTACAGCTGTGGATAATTATCTGTATTTTTCGCAAAAAAGTTTCCATATTTTCACGCTGAAACCACTGTACAAAAACAGGCAGAAAGAAATTGTGAAGATGGGCAAGGTGTTTTTTGGGGACTGTGGAATTTTGAATTTTCTGCGCAAAGATTTCAGAAAACCGGAAGACCGGGGAAAGAGCGTAGGAAGCCTTCTTGAAAACGCATTTTTCATAAATTTACTCTATAGGGTCAGAGACGTTGAGGATATAAAATTCTGGAGAGACAAGGCGGGACACGAGATTGATTTTGTGGTGAATGAAACAACCGGATTTGAACTGACCTTCGGTTGCGGAGCAAGGGGAACGAAACAAAAGAATCTCAACGCATTTCACCAATCCTTTTCCTCTATCTCTGTATCCGTTCTCTGCAGAGACGATGTTCAGGCAGAACTGCTCCGCTATCCGCGCACAGTGGGGAAAGTTGAGTTTTGAGCTAACATCAGGGAATCAGACAGGGAATGGCCAACTCCCGCGGCGCGTTGCGCCGAATGTTGAGTGATAGGTGTTGAGTGAAAAAGATGTGTTCTGTGTTCTGACCGAAAGGGAAGAGAAGGGACAGTGAATGGCCAACTCCCTGATTTTTCTTACCCCTACCCCTACTCCTACTCACCCGCAGGGTGACAAAAGACAGGGAAGAGCCAATTCCTTCTTTCGCTCACTCGCACTTTCACTTGCACTATTCTTACCCCTGCTCCAACTCCTGCCCGTACTTCTCCACACACAGATCAGAACAAAATATGAGACAATACATAGAGGTTTGAAATCACCTGTTTAAAGAGGAAAAGAATGGCAAAAGCAGGGAAAAAACGGGCAGATATTCTGGTGGTGGAACAGGGGTTGACCCGGTCCCGGGAAGAGGCCCGTCGAAGCATCATGGCGGGGCTGGTACACACGGATAACCGCCGGGTAGAGAAGCCGGGAGAACTACTGCCGGAAGCTACTGTATTGCATCTGAAAGAAAAACTCCATCCCTTCGTGGGACGCGGCGGCCTGAAGCTGCAACAGGCACTGAATGTCTTCAAAATTGACGTAAAAGGACGGGTCTGCGCGGATTTCGGCTCCTCCACCGGGGGATTCACCGATTGTCTGCTGCAACGGGGCGCGAAAAAAGTCTTTGCCATTGACGCAGGCACCAACCAGCTGGATTACCGACTGCGTCAGGATGAGCGGGTGGTTGTGATGGAGAATTTCAACGCCCGCTTTCTGAAACCGGAAGACCTCAAAGAGCCCGTTTCATTCATCTGCATGGATGTGAGTTTTATTTCGGTAAAAAAACTAATTCCCGTTTTCCCCGGCATCGTGGACAAAGCGCAGGTGTTCGATGCTGTAATTCTGGTAAAACCACAGTTCGAGGTTGGGCGGAACGAGGTGGAGAAACACGGCATTATCAAAGACAAACGAAAACACGCCCGGGTACTGGGAGAATTGATGGATTTTGCTGTTGATTCGGGGTTTATGCCCACAGGGCTCTGCCGCTCTCCCATCACCGGCCAGAAGGGAAATGTGGAATACCTTCTCCGGTTGCAAAAGCAAGAGGCCGGTGCTACACTGAATGACGTGAAAAACAGGATTGAGCAGGTTGTGATGAATGGCTGATTTCAACAAAATCGGTGTCGTTTACAAGCCGAAAGCGGATGAGGGTCCCCTGAATGATTCTTTTCAG
The DNA here is from genome assembly GCA_003650445.1 of Acidobacteriota bacterium. GTDB lineage: Bacteria > Acidobacteriota > Holophagae > Thermotomaculales > Thermotomaculaceae > UM-FILTER-49-7. Next base: position 5,440 of record QMQE01000083.1, read on the forward strand.
GCCATTGCCAATTCGCTGCAAAACTGGGGGCTGGAATATGCCCTGCGGTATCAGGAGATGCCCGAAACTGCCACAGACGGGAAATTGAGTCAACACTTCAAACAGGTCTCAAAGGAACAGTTCCGGGATACTGTGGATATGGTGATTGTGCTCGGTGGCGATGGGACATTGCTGTCCCTGGCCCGGATGATGAGTCAGCGGGAGATTCCAATTTTCGGTGTCAATCTCGGACATCTCGGCTTCCTCACGGAAACACCTGTAGATAGTATCAAAGAGGCGCTGGATCAGTTGATCAAGGGGCAATTCACCTATGACAAGCGCTTGATGCTACATGGAGAAATCCTGGACCAGGATGACGAGGTTATTGTCAGTGAAACAGTATTGAATGATGTGGTGGTGAACAAGGCGGCACTGGCCCGGATCATGGACCTGAAACTAACCATTGACGGCTTTTTCGCTTCGGACTACAAGTCAGACGGGCTGATTGTTGCGACCCCGACGGGTTCCACCGCTTATTCGCTGGCAGCCGGAGGTGCCATTATCTTTCCCAACACCGATGTGCTGGCGGTAACCCCCATCTGTCCCCATTCCCTGACCAATCGGCCCCTCGTGCTGGATGCCGGCTCTGTGATTGAAATTTCACTGAACCGGCCCCATGAAAATGTATATGTTACTTTTGACGGACAGCTGGGATTCCGGTTTTTCTCCAACTACCGCCTGCGGATAAAACGGAGTAAACGAATGGTTCACCTCATCAAACCAACCGGAACGTATTATTTTGAAGTGTTAAAAGAAAAATTGAAATGGGGTGAGCGGTAAAGGCTCCCCGGAGGCATTAAATGCAAGTCTTCAATGTTGTACCCAATCTGCCGGAAGAACTGGTTCCCCTGAAGGAGCTGGCATACAATCTCTGGCACGCGTGGAATCCGGAGGCACTGACACTGTTCATGCGGCTGGACCGGGATTTGTGGGAAAAATGCAATCACAACCCGGTTTTGATGCTGGGAAGAATGGATCAGGAACGCCTGACTGAACTGGCAACGGATGACGGCTTTCTAACCCACATGAAGCGGGTCTCAGATGAATTTCACCGTTATGTGGAATATCGCCGCTTTTTTCAATTTGACCTCGGTGTGGAAAAAGATTTTCGTGTTGCCTATTTTTCCGCTGAATTCGGTGTCAACGATTCTGTTCCAAACTATTCCGGTGGACTGGGCGTACTGGCGGGAGATCACGTAAAATCAGCGTCCGACCTGAACGTTCCGCTGGTGGGGATGGGCTTGATGTACCAGCAGGGATACTTCCGGCAATATTTGACTTCGGATGGCTGGCAGCAGGAAAAGTACCCGGAAAATGACTTCCACAACATGCCGCTTCGGCTCATGCGGAACCCGGAAACCAATGAACCATTCACGATTTATGTCCCCATGAAGGACAGGCAGGTTGCCACCCGGATATGGAAACTCTCCGTGGGCCGTGTCAGTATTTACCTGCTGGATACAAACAATTCGCTGAACACAGACACCGACAGAGCCATTACCGACCAGCTCTACGGCGGGGACATTGAACATCGGCTCCAGCAGGAAATTGTTCTCGGAATTGGCGGGGTTCGGGCACTGGCTGAACTGAATATTGAACCGGCGGTTTACCACCTGAATGAGGGACATTCCGCCTTTGTGATGCTGGAGCGGCTTCGCAATCTGCTGAGCCAGGGCCTGAGTATGGATGAAGCCTCACTCCTCGTTCGATCCACCACCGTGTTCACGACTCACACACCGGTTCCTGCAGGGAACGATGTATTCCCACCAGACCTCATCACCACCTACCTTGGAAATTTTGCGAGGGAACTGGGATTTGGAATAGATGAATTCCTCGGCTTTGGACGGGTACACCCACAAGACAAATCCGAGGGTTTCTGCATGACTGTTCTGGCGCTGAAATACAGTGCCTTTGCCAATGGTGTCAGTGAGCTTCACGGAAGGGTCTCCCGCAAAATGTGGAAAGGTCTCTTCCCCACGGTGGAACTGGAAGAGGTGCCCATTGATCACATTACCAACGGTGTGCATATCCCATCGTGGATTTCCATCGAAATGGCCATGCTCTACTACCGCTACCTCGGGCCAAAATGGGTGGAAGACCCGGATAACGAAAAAGTGTGGGACAGGGTGTCCGATATCCCGGACGCGGAGCTCTGGCGCACCCATGAACGGCGCCGGGAACGCCTGGTCGCCTTTGCGCGCAAGCGCCTGATTCAGTCATTGAATCGCCGGGGAGCGAAACAACAGGAAATCCAGAACGCCCGGGAAGTTCTGGACCCGGAAGCCCTGACTATCGGGTTTGCCCGACGCTTTGCCACCTACAAGAGGGGAGACCTGATTTTCAGTGACCTGGACCGTCTTTCCGCCATTCTCAATGACCCGGACCGCCCGGTTCAATTGATTTTTGCCGGGAAAGCCCACCCCCGGGACATGGCGGGGAAAGACATTATCAAAAAAATTGTCCATTACACAAAAGACAAACGCTTTCGCCGCCGGATAGTGTTTCTGGAAGATTACGACATCAACGTAGCCCGTTACCTGGTTCAGGGTGTGGATGTCTGGCTCAACAACCCCCGCCGCCCGCTGGAAGCCAGCGGAACCAGTGGAATGAAAGCCGCCGCAAACGGCGCACTGAACATGAGCGTACTGGACGGCTGGTGGTGTGAGGCCTACAATGGCATCAACGGATGGGCCATCGGGGGCGGTGAAGAATATGAAGACATCGAATATCAGGATGAAGTTGAGGCCAGGGCCATTCTGGACCTGCTGGAAAACGAGGTTGTGCCCACCTTCTACAAACGCACATCCGACAACCTGCCGAGGGAGTGGATTTCCAGAATGAAAAACAATCTTACCACCGTCTGCTCCTTCTTCAATACCCATCGCATGGTGGAAGACTACATGGAGAGTTTTTATCTCGCGGCTGCCGAAAAATACGGCGCTTTCCGGGAAAACGGACACGAACCCTTAAAACGCCTGAACCAGTGGCGGCGGAATGTAACTGCATGCTGGGATAAGGTGAAAATTGTCAGTACAGACTTCCCTGCAGGCCAGGAAAACCCAATCGGAATACCGATTACAACCCGGGTAGTCGTCGATCTGGGGGGGTTGAATCCCGAAGACATTCAGGTAGAAGCCTACTTCGGGAAAATAAACTCCGCCGGAGATTTCGAGTTTGTAGAAACCACAATATTGCATAACGGCAAACAAAAAGATAGTGAACTCCATGAATTTACTGGCGATCTTTTTCTGGACAAAACAGGGAAATTTGGCGTCCGGTTCCGGATTCGGCCGGTTCACCCGCTGTTGGAACCGGTTCTGACTGTCCGTGATTTGAAGTGGGACGAATAGAATTGGATGAGAAACCCGCTCTTTCCAATGGCTGAAGCAAAAGGGTTTGACAAGGACATGGTTCAGTGTATATTTTATGTATAAAGCTTTTATTGGAGGTTTAGATGACACAACTGACAGAGGCCCAGGCCAAGGAGTTGCTTTACAGGGAAAACCAGGAATTTAAGGCCCTCAAAGACAAGCATGCCAACTTTGACATGCAGCTTCAGCAGCTCCTGAAAAAGGGCAAACTGACAGACAAAGAACAACTGAATGTCGCCACAATCAAAAAACAGAAATTGAATCTGAAAGACAGAATGTACGCCATGATTGTGGATTATATACACCAACAGGAGGCATAACAGCAAGCCTTCTACAACCGGAACCGGTTGAATACACGAGTGAAAATTGAAAAAACTTGAACTGAAAAAGGGGGTATTTATTATCCCCAGCCTGTTTACAGTCTCCAATCTCTTCTTTGGCTTTTCCTGCATGGTTTTCGCGCAGAGGGGACAATACGGTGTGGCCGGTGCCATGATATTCATCGCAGGCCTCATGGATCTGCTGGACGGGCGAATCGCACGGCTCACCGGAACAGAATCCAGATTCGGTGCTGAACTGGATTCCATCGCTGATGTAGTTTCCTTCGGCGTTGCCCCGGCTTTCCTCGTGTACCACTGGGCATTCACCGGTGCCGACCTCAATGCCTTCCCGGTCATCCGCCGCCTCGGCTGGGCCGCCGCCTTTCTCTTTCTGACCTGTGGCGCCCTCCGCCTTGCCCGGTTTAACATCCAGAAAGGAAAAGTTTCCAACCGCTACTTTGTCGGCCTCCCCATCCCGGCGGGGGCTGCTTTGATTGCGGCCATGGTGCTGCGTTTCCCCCATGGAGTCAACCTGCCCTTTTTCTCCTACATGGTATTTGCCCTGGTGGTCTTCACCGCACTGATGATGGTGTCCAGGGCGCGGTACCGAAGCTTCAAAGACGTGGACCTGAAGAGCAAGGCATCTTCAACAGTTATGGTAGCCATCGCCATTGTCATCATGGGCATACTGGTCAGCCCATCCACCGTGCTGTCACTGACATTCGGCCTCTACCTCATTCACCCCTTCGGCAACCGTCTCTTCCTCCCACCGCCAACCCGGCCCAAGCAGGAAAAATCCTCTGATAGGGATGAGTAGGAGTTGGGAAACAGTGCGTTATGCCTGATGTTAGATGTTATATGTTAAATGATAGATGGTGGAAAAATCAGGGAGTTGGCCACTTCCCGGCTCTTGCCTTCCCTTTCTGAACATTATTCCTTCTGTTTCCCAACCTTGTGCCTTGGTGCCTTCGTGTTAAATTCTTCTCCCTCCGCTCCCACTCCCACTCCTACTCCAGGGTCTCTGCGTATTCTTCCGGTGAGTCCGCTGATAATCTCAAAA
>QMQE01000084.1 GCA_003650445.1 Acidobacteriota bacterium
AAGCGCAATTCGCATGATGAAACCTCCATTTGCTATTGTACCGCAACCCGGCTTCCGGTCGGAAGCCGGAATGTTAAATGTTGCATGTTAAATGTTAAATTCAAGAAAACACACAGAACATATGGAAGGATTAATTATTCTGATTCCTCTTTCATACACTCGCACCCGCACTCGCACTTCTCCGGCGCGTGGCGCCGGAGAGTTTTACACTCTTCTTACATTCTCTCCATCGAAGGCTGACAACAGCCCATTACCCTGTGTCCATTAAAACCGACGGGCCAAACTGCCCGGCCTGAAGATTTAAAATGGAGGAAAGAATGAACTCTCTGAAAATTTTATTGGTTTTGCTGGCATTAGCAATACCGCATTTTTCGTCTGTCGCGGAAAATACTATGGATAATCTGAATTTTTCCGGCGACCTGCGGCTCCGCTACGAATACCAGGACAATGAGAACACCATGAACCGGGGACGTGCCCGATTCCGCCTCCGCTTTAATGTGAAAACAAAAATTGATGATAACTGGTCCGTCGGTTTCCGCCTCGCCTCCGGTTCAAACAACGACCCCACCAGTACCAACCAGTCCATGGATGACAATTTCACAGAAAAAAGTATCTGGATCGACCGTGTATATGCGGTGTACAGGCAAGGCAATTTTACTTTCACCGGCGGTAAAATGGCCAACCCCTTTGTTTCCACAAGTATTATCTGGGACAAAGACATCAACCCCGAAGGCGCCGCCGAACAGTGGCATTTCGGCAAAACCGGCTACATAACCCTTGCCCAGATGGTACTGAATGAAAACAGCACCGAATCCGATGCCTATCTTGTGGCGGTTCAAGGAGGAATAAAGCTGAAATACTTTTCCTTCAACCTCGCATGGTATTCTTTCAATAATTATGTTGAAAATGCACCGGCAGCAAGGGGAAACCTTTTTGAAAACAACACCGAATATACGTTGATTGATTTCCTGGTTAAGATACACGCAACAGACCATCTCAGTTTCTGGGCTGAATATGTAAACAATACCGATGCCGAGGATACTGCCACAACCGGAGATAAAGAAAACACCGCCATCGACATCGGCTTTTCTTACCGGTATGAAGACTGGAAATTCAAAACCAAATATGCGGATATTGAGCCGAACGCGGTAGTTGGTGCATTCGCGGACTCGGATTTCGGTTATGCCAATAGAAAAGGTCTTCAGCTTGCTGTGGAACGGAAGCTAAGAAAAAGGGTAGCTCTTAAGCTTGCTTTTTTTGACACAAAACAATCCACCGGCAGCGGGAATTCGGCAAAAACCCTTCAATTTGACTTGAAATTCAATTTTTAACTCCTTTTACCGGATATTGCGAAGAGAAGCCGGGGAATTCCCCGGCTCTTCTTCGCGCCGGAACCACATTGATTCCCCACAGATGTGTAATTTGCTGTATAATATTGTCGGAGGGGATTTATGGAACAAGATAACAAACAGAAAAAGCTGGCGGTTTTGATTGACGCGGATAATGCGCAGCCGTCTATTATTGAAGATTTGATGACTGAAATTGCAAAATACGGGACAGCCAGCGTGAAACGCATCTACGGGGACTGGACAGACACAAGGCTCAAAGGCTGGAAAGAAGTTCTTTTGGTGTATGCAATTCAACCGATTCAGCAGTTTGGCTACACGGTGGGGAAAAATGCTACCGATTCTGCCATGATTATTGATGCAATGGATTTGCTGTACACCGAAAAACTGGACGGCTTCTGCCTCGTTTCAAGTGACAGTGATTTCACCCGCCTGGCATCCCGGATCCGGGAAGCGGGCCTCACGGTTATTGGTTTTGGCGAAAAAAAGACACCAAAGGCGTTTGTAGGCGCCTGTGACAAGTTTATTTATACTGAAATTCTCCGGAAAGACACAAGCACAGCCCCCAAACACCGGGCCAAAACCGCCACATTGCTTCGGGGGGACACCAAACTGGTCAACATGCTCAGAAACGCTGTAGAGGCTTCTGCAGACGAAAGCGGCTGGGCCTACCTCGGCAACGTGGGCCAGAATATCGCGAATCAGGCACCGGAATTTGACCCCCGGAATTATGGTTTCAAAAAACTGGGAGAATTGATTAAATCAGTAAAAATTTTCGATATTGAAGAAAGAAGCTCCACCAATTCACCGGGATCTTCCATCTACATCCGGGACAAACGAAAGAAAAACGGCGAAAAGTAAATCTCTATTTTTCTTCTTTTAACCGTACGGTAAAGGTGTTGCCGCCGTGGACGTTTTCCATGACTGAGACATTGCCCCGGTAGAGGGTGGCGATATGTTTTACGATGGAAAGCCCAAGGCCGGTACCGCTTCGCTCCCGGTTCCGTGACCGGGAAACGGTATAAAAACGCTCAAAAATCCGGCTGCGCTGGCCAACCGGAATAATCGGTCCTTTATCGGATACAGACAGAACCACGGTTTTATCCGAATGTTTCAGCTCAATTTCCACGGTTTCACCGGAACTGTATTTCAACGCGTTGTCAATGAGGTTGGCCAACAGGCTTTCGAGATGCTCCCTGCGAATGAAAATGGATGTATCATTTTCATTGAAATGGAGTTTCTTCCCGCATTCCCGGTAACGCGCGCTAAGCTCCTCCACGAAACCGGGCCAATTCACCGACTCCGGCACATTCACGGCCTGGCCGATATTTTCCAGCCGGTGCAATTCCAACAGGTCGCCGATAAGGTCGTTGAGCCGCCGGGTCTGGTTCAGAATGACCCCATGAAACCGGTCCGCGTCTTCCCGGGCAATTTCCCTGTTCTCAACCAGGGTTTCCGCATAACCCATAATGGACGCCATCGGGGTTTTCAATTCGTGGGTAATGTTCCCGATGAGCTCGCTTTTGAACACATCATACTGCCCCCGCTCGGTAATATCATGAATCACGATCAGGGTATCGGATTTAATTTCACGGACATAGACTTCAAAGAACCGCCCGCCCCGCTTCAGCCGGGGAAAGTATGTTTCATCCGACTGAAGAATGTTTTGAATCAGTGTCAGAGATTCCAGGTCTGTAATCCTGTTCAGAACGTTTTCTCCGTGGCTCAGCCTGACACCGATGTGTTTTTCAACATTCTGATTGAACAGAATCACCCGGTTTTCCGCGTCAAGAAGGATGATGCTTTCCTCCATTGTGGAGAGAATCTGTTTTAATCTGACACGTTCATCCATAACTTTTTTCTGATTTCTCAGCATGGAATGGTAAATCCGATAAATCAGCCCGGAAATCCGGGACATGGTGGGGTCATCAAAGGCCGGGAAATGTACATTTTCCTCCCCGCTTTCCACCTTCCGGGCAATTTCATCCAGCTGCCGGAGGGGATACGCGAAGCGTTTTGCAAGGTAAAGGGAAATCAGCCCTGTGGCTATGAGAAGAAATATCAGCGAAAGCAGCACATGGTTCCGCCATGCCGCCTGAATCCGTTTTACGTAGGTCATGGGATACGCAAGGCGGAGAACCAGGTTATTGGGCAAACGCGCCGCATAGTACATCATTTCCCGCTTCACCGTGTGACTGAACCGAATGGAGTGGCCTTTTCCCCGAAGCATAGCGGCTGCCACTTCCGGACGGGTACTATGATTTTCCATTTTCAGAATTCCGTCCGCTTTCAGGTAGGAATCATCCACCACCGTTCCGTCGGGGCGAATCAGGGTCACCCGGAGCGTTGTTTTTTGGGAAATCCGCTGTACACGGCGGTGGGCGGCCGGGCTGAAATTATATGAATTTTCGTACTGAGCCAGAATCTGCCACATGTTCCGCATTTCGGAAAGAAGCTCCTTTTTCCCCGATTCCATCATCCGCCCCGCCGAATAAGAAAATACCCAGAGTAGAACCAGAACAATGGGAATGTAGATAATGGCAAAGTATTTCAGAAAAGATTTCATTTTTCCATCCGGTAACCGATTTTCGGAACAGAGCGAATCAGCCGCCCCTTTTCTCCCAGTTTTTTACGGAGAGAAGAAATGTGGGCATCCACGGTTCTGGTGAATATCTCCGCTTCATAGCCCCAGATGGTGTTCAGAAGCTGATTGCGGGTGAAAACCTTTTCCGGATTTCGGACAAAAAGCAAAAGCAGCTCGAATTCCTTTGCCGCCAACTGGATGTCTCTGCCGTCCACACTGGCCCTGTGGGTTTCGGAATTCACACAGATTCCACTATGGCTTGCCGTTTCCCGGCCTGTACTGCCGGACCGGCGGAGCAGTGCCGCTGTTTTTGCGAGCAAAACTTTAATGCTGAATGGTTTTGTCAAATAGTCATCCGCACCCGCGTCAAGGCCAGATACAATCTCGTCTTCACTGTCTTTCGCGGAAACAATCATCACCGGGATATCTGACACCCTGTCCATTCTGCGAAGAATTTTCAAAAACTGGTCCCCCTGGAGCCCCGGTAGCATGAGATCCAGCAGAATCAGATCATAGTGTGTTTCTTTCAGCAGCATCAACGCGTCATTGGCATTGGCTGTTCCTGTGGGTACAAAACCGGCTGTTTTCAGGTTAAATTCCATCAGTTCCCGAATATCCGCTTCGTCTTCAATGACCAGTATCTGTTTCATGCTCTGCTTCCTCCAGCGGAATGTGGCGGATAATGTTCCCGGAAACCATGAAATATACGTTTTCAGCAATGTTGGTGGTGTAGTCGGCAATCCGCTCCAACCCTTTGGCAACCAGCATCAGGGAAAAGACCGCCTGATTTTTTCTCAAATCTTCCACAAGATACGTGACCAGCTCCCGGAGAATCTGATTGTTCAGATGATCCACCTCGTCATCCCGACGAATCAGCGAAATGGAACCGTCTGCATCTTTCTCAAGATAAGCATTTACGCTATCCACCACCATTTTTGCCGCAAGCTCTCCCATTCTCGGCAGGTCAATGTAAGGTTTTACCTGCGGAACCCGATTCAGCTTCAACACTTCCTTGCAGATGTCCACACAGTGGTCGCCAATCCGTTCCAAATCTACAATAATCCGTGTTGCCGCAATAATGAAACGCAAATCAATAGCCTTCGGCTCGTAAAGGGCAAATATTCTGAGACAATGCTCATCAATCTCCACGTCCATATGATCAATACTGTCATCTCTCTGAATTACATCCCGTGCCAGTTCATCATCCCGTTCCACGAGAGAACGAACGCTGTCACTGACCATCCGGGAGACTGCGTCCCCCATTCCGGCGATTCTGCCCCTCAAATCTGTGTATTCCGCTTCCTGATGTCTCATAGCCGCCTCCATCAACCAAACCGACCGGTAATGTATTCTTCGGTCAATTTTACGTCCGGATTTGTAAAAATCACGTCTGTTTCATTAAATTCTATCAGTTCTCCCACATACATGAAAGCAGTATAATCCGAGATTCGCGCCGCCTGCTGCATATTATGGGTCACAATAATCACTGTTATTTCTTCTTTTAACCGGAAAATCAATTCCTCAATCTTGCTGGTGGAGATCGGGTCAAGGGCGGATGTGGGCTCATCAAAAAGAATCACCTTCGGCTCCACCGCCAGCGCCCTGGCAATGACCAGCCGCTGCTGCTGCCCGCCGGAAAGGCCGGAAGCACCGGATTTCAACCTGTCTTTTACTTCATCCCATAGCGCGGCGTGTTTCAATGCCGATTCCACCCGGTGGGAAAGCTCCGTCTGGTTCCGTATTCCCTTTAATTTCAAGCCGTAAGCAATGTTATCAAATACTGACATTGGAAAAGGCGTCGGCTTCTGAAACACCATGCCGATTCCTGCCCGAAGTTCCGTAATGTCCACGTCTTTTCCCAGCAGATTCCGGCCTCCCATCAGAATTTTGCCTTCATAGCAGTTACCGGGGTACAAATCATGCATCCGGTTGAAACAGCGGAGAAACGTTGTTTTTCCGCAGCCGGACGGCCCAATCAGCGCGGTAACGGAATTTTTCGCAACGTCCATCGAGATGTCCTTCACCGCCCGGACATGGCCATAGGAAAAACTCAGGTTCTGAACCCGGATCAGCACCCTGTCGTTTGCAAGTTTAATTGTTTTATTCATGTCAGTTTCTGTACCTCCACTTTATCAGCAGCCTGCCCGCCACCGTCACCAACAGAATCGCCACGGTAATTACCAGTGCCGCCGCCCACGCCATGCCGTGCCAATCGTCATAGGGCCCCATGGCGTATTGGAAAATTGTCACTGTCAATGACGGAGTGGATTCATTGAGATTTGTCGTAAAAAATGAATTGTTGAACGAGGTAAATAGTAGCGGCGCCGTTTCCCCCGCCACCCGGGCAATAGAGAGAAGAATCCCGGTGAAAATTCCGGTTGCGGCACCTCGATATACCACCTGGGTAATTACTTTGTAATAAGGCGCACCCAGGGCAAATGCAGCTTCCCGCAGTGACCACGGCACCAGCGACATCATGTCTTCCGTGGTGCGGATCACCACCGGAATCATGATAATCGCCAGAGCAACGCCCCCTGCCCAGCCATTGAAATGGCCAATGGGCCTGACCATGATGGCATACACAAAGGTTCCGATGACAATGGACGGTACCGATACCATGATGTCAGACAGTGTGCTGATGAAACGCCCCAGCCTTGAATGACGGCCATACTCGGACAGAAAAGTCCCCCCCAGTATTCCGAACGGAATCCCGATAACCATTGCCACCAGCGTAATCAGCATCTGGCCCACAAACGCGTTTCGAAGGCCACCTCCCTTAAACCCGGGCGGCATCGGGTCTTTAGTAAATAAGTCCATGGTAATAAATGACATTCCGTGACGAAAAATGTCCCATAGAATAAAAAACAGCCAGAAAAGCCCGATTGCGGCGGCAAGCACCGATAAGCTTAACGCCATTTTATTTTGAATTTTGCGTTTTGTCAGAATATTCATGGTGCCGACCGCTCTTTCAATATGAATTTTGCCGCCGCAAGGGTAAGAAAACTCATTACAAATAGAATCAGCGCAAGATAAAACAGAGATGCCATGTACATATTTGAATCTGCTTCCGTAAACTCATTCGCAAGTGTCACGGTGATGGTCGCGGAGGCATCCAGAAGAGAATGTGCAATCTGGTGCTTGTTTCCCAGCACAAAAGCCACCGCCATGGTTTCACCCAGCGCCCGGCCCATGGCAATGACCATTCCGCCGAAAACGCCGCCTTTGGAATAGGGCAGCACCACATTTCGAATCACCTCCCAGCGAGTCGCGCCGATGCCATAAGCGGATTCCCGAAGTACCTGTGGCGTGAGCATGAAGGTATCCCTTGCGATAGATGCCATGAAGGGAATAATCATAATACTTAAAACCGTACTGGCGGTGAGAATATCAATTCCAAGAGGTGTGCCGCTGAAGAGAGAACCTAAATAGGGAATTTTTCCGATGGTGTGCTGCAAAAAAGGCTCCACTGTGTTGCCCATGATGGGCGCCAGCGTAAAAAGCCCCCACATGCCGTAAATGATACTGGGAATCGCGGCAAGAAGTTCAATGGCTGTTCCCATTGCCCCTTTCAGAAAATTCGGGCATAGCTCTGTCATGAAAATCGCAATTCCAATTGAAACCGGTATCGCGATTGCCATTGCCAGAACCGTAGTCACTATGGTTCCGTACAGGGAACTGGCAGCACCGAAAACCTCATGAACCGGATCCCAGATCGGCGTGGTAATGAAATGGAAAAACCCGAATTTCCGTATTGCGGGCAGGGATTGCTCCACAAGAGAAACGAAAATACCCACAATTACCACAAGCACTACCATGGCTGCGCCGAAGGTAATTACCCTGAACAGTGTATCTTTGTAGTCTGTCAAATTCTGCTTTGACATATTTCTTCCAGAATTAAAACAACAAGCGGGGAAAGAGCAGTGTTCCCTCCGGTTTTCCCGGTAAACGTTCTGTTCCCGGAATATAACATCAATCAATCCCGTTTTTCTTCCAGTAGTCCTGGATACTGCTCTTCAACAATTTCGGCAGGGGAACGTAAATCAGCTTTTCTGCCGTCGCGTCCCCGTTTTTAAACGCCCACTCAAAGAACTTCACAACCCTCCGGTTCACTCCGGGCTTTTCCTTTCCGAGGAGAATAAAAGAAGCCCCTGCAATGGGCCAGGAACCATCACCGGGAGCGTCCACCAGCCAGAGATAATAGCCTGTATCAGGGTTCCATTTTGCGCCGGCAGCCGCATCCTTGAATGCTTCAAATGAAGGTTCAACAAACCGTCCGCTTTTATTTTTCAGCTTAACATAGGTCATTTTGCTCTGTTTTGCGTAGGCAAATTCCACATAGCCGATGGAATTATTCACCCGTTTCACGTAATTGGCAACACCTTCATTGCCTTTGCCGCCGATTCCCACCGGCCAGTTAACCGACTTCCCTTTTCCCACCTTCCTGCTCCAGTCCCCTGAACATACCGAAAGATAAGTTGAAAAAATCGCCGTTGTGCCGGAACCGTCTGAACGGTGGACAACGGTAATTTCAGAATCCGGCAGCGTCAACCCCCTGTTTATCGCTTCAATCCTCGGATCATTCCATTTTTTTATTTCACCGAGAAAAATATCAGCCAGCGCCTCTCCGGTCAGTTTCAGCTGGCCGGCCTTCAGCCCTTTCACATTTACCACCGGTACTACGCCACCGATAATTGCTGGAAATTGAAGGAAATTTCCCGCCTTCAATTCAGCTGGTTTTACCGGCGCGTCAGACGCCCCAAAATCCACAGTACGATTCTTGATTTGCCGAACCCCACCACCGGAACCGATGGACTGGTAATTCAGTTTCACACCGGTTGCCCTGTAATAATTAAATGCCCATGCGGAATACACCGGATACGGAAAGGTCGCCCCCGCACCGTTGATTGTATCCCCCGCTGTCAGTGTCAGGGAAGTTGCGATGAAAAGAAGAGAAAGGAAAATGTTTTTCAAATTCATAGGTTCCTCCTTCTCGGCCATAATAAATAACCGATGAAAGAAGGGTGCCACAGAATTGTAAAGAAAATGTAAAAGAAGCGGCCAGAGGCCGTGTGAATGGTGGATGGTGAATATTGGATGGTTCAGCTAATACCATCCATAAAAGAACAGCCAAATCTGTGCTTTTGCCACCTACTACTTCAACACCTACCCCGACTCGGCGCAGTTGACGGCACTAATGAAACCATGGAGGGCAGGTTCAAATTAGGGTTGGCGTTTCATGGTGTCTATTCGATGATGATTAGTTGGTGGGGTAATCTTTTGAATCGAAAAAAACTTGATAGAACCTGCTCCCCATCTACATGGTTTCATATATGTATACGTAAAAAAGAAGGAAATAGTTCCGGATTATTTTACGATTCTGGAAATAATAGTATTTTTTTCAATGGGAAATTGGATACATGAAATCGCCGATTTCATGTTAAAATCAACAGAACACAAACCGCAAGGAGCAATGATGAGCACAGGAAAACGCAAATACTCCCCGATGTTCTGGCTGACCATTATGTTTGAATTCTTTGAACGTGGATCCTATTACGGCATGATGAGCGTACTCTCGGTCTATTTTACCGACATACTCATGTTTCAGAAAGAATCGGTCGGCATTATTAAAAGTACTATTCAACCGCTTTTGTATTTCCTGCCCATTATCACCGGAGCCCTGGCAGATCGCTTCGGTTACCGGAAAATGCTCACCATCGCCTTTGCCTTTCTTGGAGTCGGTTACTTTTTTGTAGCCAGGGCCACATCCTACGGGCTGGTCTTTCTCGCACTGGTGGTAATGGCAATCGGTGCCGGTACATTCAAACCTATCATATCCGGTTCCATCGCAAGGCTTACGGATGAGAGCAATTCCTCCGAAGCCTTTGGAATATACTACTGGTCTATTAATCTCGGCGCTTTCCTCTTCCCGCTTTTTCTGGTTCCATTCCTGAAAAACAACATCGGCTGGCAGTGGGTGTTCTATGCGTCTGCTCTCGGTACCGGCGCAATGTTGTTCCCCACCGCTTTTTTCTTCAAGGAACCGGCTCTACCGGAAGAAGTGGCAGCAAAACAGAAAAATCACAAT
>QMQE01000085.1 GCA_003650445.1 Acidobacteriota bacterium
CCCATCATCCCCGGCATTAAACCGGTGACCAACAGGCGCCAGATTGAGCAGATTCCCCGGCTCTTCTTTGCCACCATGCCTCAGGAACTGGTCAAAGCCGTGGAGGGGGCGAAAACACCGGCCGAAGCCTTCAACGGTGGCACCCGCTACATGGCAAAACTGGTTCAACAGCTCCTTGACTTCGGTGTTCCAGGTATTCATCTCTTTATCCAGGAAAAAAGTGACGACAGCCACGCGCTCCTATCCGCCGTCTATGGCAGCTGATGCGCCCGGAGAACCGCCATGAAGATGAACAACTCAATTCGCAGTTTCAACTCAAAGGGAGAGCGTATCCCTGTTACCGTCCTTGGAGCCACCGGCATGGTGGGCCAGGTATTTATGTGGATGTTGGAAACCCATCCCTCGTTTAAGGTCGTTTCCATTACCGCGGGGGACAGCAGGAAGGGGAAATCCTACCGTGAAGCTACAAGGTGGCAGCTCCCGGTTCCCTTCCCCGAAACCTATGGAAGGATGCCCTTTTCCACGCTGAACGACGTCCTTGCCGCACCGACTCCCATCGTCTTCAGTGCCCTTCCGGCAGAAATTGCGTTGAAAATTGAACCCATGCTGGCAGAATCCGGTGCCGCCGTATTCTCCAACGCCTCCGCCATGCGGGGAAAAGAAAACGTCCCCATCCTGATTCCGGAAGCCAATCCCGGAGACTTGGGCCGGATTAAAAAACAACAGTGGGGAAGCGGCGGCTTCATCGTCACAAACGCCAACTGCGCCACCACCGGCCTTGCTGTGGCACTGTCACCCCTTCGAAAATTCGGCATCAAAGATGTCTTTGTTTCCACCTGCCAGTCCGTATCCGGTGCCGGGTATCCCGGCATTTCCCACATGGATATTGCCGGGAACCTCATTCCATTCATCGAGAATGAAGAAGAAAAAATCAAGGGGGAACTAAGCGCCATCCTCCACCTCAACGTGCCGATTTTCCCGTCCTGCGTCCGCGTTCCGGTACGTTTCGGCCATCTGGAAACTGTCTGGGCCAAACTGGGTGAAAATGTAAGCACCACCGATATTCGGGAAAGCTGGGAGAAATTCAAGCCCCCTGCCCATCTCCCCTCCCTACCGGAAACCCCGGTTAGCTACCTGTCTGACCCGGCCCAGCCCCAGCCCGCCCTCAGCTTCGCCGGCACCCCGCCGGGGATGGCCGTCTTCACCGGCGGGTTAAAAAAACAGGGAAACCGCATCGGATTCATCCTCCTCGTCAACAACATTGTCCGGGGGGCGGCGGGGGGTTCCATTGCCAACGCAGAACTCTTCCTGGAAGGCTGGGACCGGCACCTGGAAGCCCAATCCGCTGTCCCTCAATTCGACTCATAAGCCGAATTGACAGAAGGGGGGGTAAGGAAAAAGTTCATAGACAGAGAAAAGCGGGGACTGGCAATGCCCCGGTGCCTGCCCCCGCGTCGCCGGGTGACAGTTTCCTGGAACGATTGTTGCATCTAAAAAACGCGAAACGTATAGAACGGAGGAAAACATGAAAAAACTTTTTTTATCCATTCTGATTCTGTCATCCCTGCTGTCGGTGATGGCCGGTCCGGTGGAGAAGCCACCCACTGACAAAACCCTTTCCCCCTATTTCTTTGTAAAATCGGATAATCCATCGGTGGACAGTCTGCCGCTGAAGGCGACATCCGCGAAAGTTACCATCGTCGGTGTCATTGCCGATGTGACGGTGACCCAGGAATATAAGAACGTTGGGGAAACACCGCTGGAGGCTACCTATATTTTCCCTGGCTCTACCCGGGCGGCAGTGTATGGTATGAAAATGACCATCGGGAAACGCACCCTTGTGGCAAAAATTGAAGAGCGACAGAAAGCGCGTCAGGATTATGAACAGGCGCGAAACGAGGGAAGAAGCGCTTCCCTACTGGAGCAGCAGCGACCCAATGTATTTCAGATGAGCGTCGCGAACATCATGCCAGGGGATGTGATTCGGGTGGAACTGAAGTACACTGAACTCCTGGTCCCCATAGACGGGGTGTATCAATTTGCCTACCCCACAGTGGTGGGTCCCCGCTACACTGAACAGCCGGATACGCCGGAACAAAAAGACAAGTGGACAAAAAATCCCTACCTCCATCAGGGAGAAGCCGCTCCGTATACCTTCGACCTGAGCGTGGAGATTTCTTCTCCCATCCCGGTTCAGGATGTGTTCAGTCCCAGCCACAAAATAAACGTGGCATTTGATGGGCCGAAAATGGCGATGATTCAGCTGGACAAAAGCGAAAAAGCCGGTGGCAACCGTGATTTTATCCTGAATTACCGCCTTTCGGGGAAGAAGATTCAATCCGGGCTGATGCTCTACAAAGGCAAAACTGAGAATTTCTTTCTCCTGATGGCAGAACCGCCGAAACGGGTTCGCCCGGAAGAGATTCCGGCACGGGACTACGTATTTATCGTAGACGTATCCGGTTCCATGCGGGGGTTTCCCCTTGATATCTCCAAAGCCCTGCTGAAAAAGCTGATTTCTTCGCTGAAGCCCACGGACACGTTTAACGTACTGCTTTTTTCCGGGGGGAGTCGGGTACTGAGCCCTGCATCCCTTCCCGCAACAAAAGAAAATATTCAGCGGGCTGTCACGCTTATTGACAATCTTCGGGGCGGCGGCGGAACCCGGCTTCTGCCAGCCATGAAGCGGGCGCTGGCGTTGCCGATGAATGAAGGCGTGTCCCGGAGCATGGTGGTGGTCACCGACGGCTACGTGTCGGTGGAAAAGGCCACTTTCCAGATGATTCGGGAAAACCTCAACCAGTCCAATCTTTTTGCTTTTGGAATCGGCACATCGGTGAACCGCTACCTCATTGAAGGCATGGCCAGGGCCGGTATGGGCGAGCCCTTTATTATTACCAACCCGAAGGAAGCCCCCGCTATTGCTGAAAAATTCCGCAACTATATTCAATCCCCCGTACTTACCGACATCAAGGTAAACTTTAACGGATTTGACACCTATGATGTGGAACCGGTTTCCATTCCCGACCTCTTTGCAGGCCGCCCGGTGGTGGTATTCGGCAAGTGGAAGGGAAACGCGGCGGGTAAGGTGATGGTCACCGGTATTTCCGGGAATGGTAAGTACAAGGCTGAATTCAAGGTAACAGACAAACTGGCCCGAAAAGAAAATGCAGCGCTCCGCTACCTCTGGGCCCGTACCCGCATTGCGGAATTGTCCGACTACGCGAAGTACGGCGAATCTGAAATCAAACCCACAGTCACCGAACTGGGACTGAAATACAACCTGATGACCGCCTATACGTCTTTTGTGGCTATTGACACGAAAATCCGAAACAAAGACGGGAAAATGGTCTCAGTGAAACAGCCCCTTCCCTTGCCTCAAGGCGTTTCAGATACTGCAGTGGGCGGGGGCAGCAGAAAGATGATGCTTGTCCGGCGCAGGCCTTCAATGGCAATAGGGGCGCCCTCCCCTCAAGCAGGGATGGTCCGGGAATCGATGGATCAGTCTGTCGTTGCTCCGCCAGTTAAGCCTCTCCTTCCGTCCACAAGCGCCATGGCGAAACCGTTCCCGCTGAAACCGAGGGTGATGGGACTGGATAAACTGGTGGTAACGGGTTTTGACCGCAACCTCGTGGCAAAACTACTGAAGTCCATGGAACCGGATCTCATCATGTGCGTAATGAATGCAGGGGAAAGAAAGGTTCATGTAAATGTTACCGTACAAATGAATCCCGACGGCAGTAACCGACTCCTTACAACGGTAACAAATAATTCTGGTTCAGATGCCCTGCAAGATTGTATTAGCAAGAAAATATCCCAGTTGATGAAGAAACTGCCCAGAGGAGTAAGCGGCTCATTCTCCTTTGATATCCTGGGCTGAATTGAAACAAGAAAGAGAGAGGGGCGTTATGCCCCTTTTTTTCTTGGATGCGATATTCAGATTCTCTCGCAAAGGCACAAAGCACGCCAAGGTTGGGAAGGATCGATAAAAAAGATTTTTATGCACATAAAAGCCCTGAAACCCGATACTTTCTGTTTTGCAACTGGCGAGGAAATCTCGTTCTATCGTGAGGGTGCGCTGGTCACAAAGGGCAATCAAGTCCCGGAAAGTTGAGGCGCTCTTTCTGGCAACTGACCTGGCGAGCGGGGTCACCGGAGAAATAATATATGTTGATGCAGGGTGCAATATCGTCGGTCTCCATTAACGGCGTCGATTTGTGCTTCATCTCCTTGTTGGCTTGCGCCCTGGAATCTTCACGTACTTATTTTGATGAAAGTGATTAAGGCACGGGTCAACTATGGTTCGCTTGCTGACGAAAAGCCCATTAAACAACGGCTGCAGATTCACGGGGATGTGTTCGGCCTGCGCGTAGCTGGCTGCTTCAGTCGTTTTCATGGCGATGATTGTATCGTGGAGAAGCGGGGAGATGGGGCCAGTTCCCGGAACTCTAAAAAACACTTTCTCTGTCCGGACTGAACATAGAACTCCGGCGCCAAAGGAGCACAGAACACTTCCCTCCGCTTGCCTCCAATCCGAAAACGGGGTATAGTTTTTCACAGGAGGCAGAATATGACATCGGATAAGTCAGAATCCTTCGTGCGTGACATGTTGGCACAGGCCGGGGTGTCTGTGGACGGCAACCGCCCCTTTGACATCCAGGTTCATGATCCGCGCCTCTACCGGCGGGTACTGGCGGAAGGGGCACTGGGGTTGGGTGAGGCCTACATGGACGGCTGGTGGGATTGCGAAGCACTGGACGAGTTTATCAACAAGGTGATGCTGGCGGACCTGGAAAAAGAAGTGAAAGGCAACTGGAAACTTCTCTGGCACCTGTTCAAATCCCGGTTCTTCAATCTGCAGAAGATTTCACGTGCCTATCAGGTGGGGGAACAGCATTATGACGCCGGGAATGACCTCTACCGGGCTATGCTGGATAAGCGGATGAACTACACTTGTGCCTACTGGAAGGATGCGAAAACCCTGGACGAGGCACAGGAAGCAAAACTGGATATGGTCTGTCGGAAGATTGAGTTAAAACCGGGGATGAAGGTACTGGAACTGGGGTGCGGCTTTGGTTCCTTTGCCGGGTACGCCGCGGAGAAATACGGAGTCCATGTCACCGGGGTGACGGTATCGAAGCGTCAGGTGGAACTGGGCCGGGAATTGTGGAGAGGCCTGCCGGTTGAACTGCTGCTGAAGGATTACCGAAGTGTGTCCGGTGAGTATGATAGAGTGGTTTCCATCGGCATCATGGAGCATATCGGGTACAAAAATTACCGAACCTACATGGAGGTGGTGGATCGTACATTGAAGAAGGACGGCATTGCCTTTATTCACACCATCGGGGGGAAGGTAAGCACCACCACTGCCAACCCATGGACAACAAAATACATTTTCCCCAACGGGATGCTGCCCTCCATTGCCCAATTGGCAAAGGCGATGGAGGGGATTTTCATTGTGGAGGATCTGCACAATTTCGGGCCCGATTATGACAAAACCCTGATGGCATGGTATGAAAACTTTGAAAAAGCCTGGCCGGAGTTGAAATCGAGCTATGACGAGCGGTTTTACCGGATGTGGAGATTCTACCTCTTAAGCTGTGCCGGGGGATTCCGCTCCCGCAGCACCCAGTTGTGGCAGATTGTCATGACCCGGCCCGGCCGCAAACAACCGAATTGTAGAATCGGATAAGCTGGTAGAGATGATTTCCAGTGATGTTATCATTGTCGGCGGTGGCCCTGGGGGTTCAGCCGCGGCATGGAAGCTGAAACAGGGAGGAATGAACGTTCGGATTCTGGACAAAGCAATGTTCCCCCGCATGAAGCTCTGCGCCGGCTGGATTACTCCCCGGCTGCTGAGAAAACTGAAAATTATTGAAAAAAATTACCCCCATGGCATCCTTAGATTCTCCACCCTTCATTTCCATGTGTATGGCATCCCATTGCCGGTACCGACGCGGCAATATTCCATTCGAAGAATTGAATTTGACCACTGGCTGTTGAAACGGGCCGGGGTAGCGGTTGAACGGCACCGGGTTTCCAGCGTTGAACGACAGGATGACGGCTTTATTATTGATGGCAAGTTCCACTGCAACTGGCTGATCGGAGCCGGGGGAACCGGTTGCCCGGTATACCGACATTTTTTCAGGGAACTGCGTCCCAGGGAAAAACAAAAGCAGATTGTCTCTATGGAACTGGAGTTCCGGTTGAAACCTCAGACGGGAAAATGTCACCTCTGGTTTTTCCTGAAGGGGTTGCCCGGCTACGCCTGGTACGTACCCAAGCCGGATGGCTGGCTCAACATTGGGATTGGCGGGAAACAGGAGGAAATGGCCCGAAAAGGGTGGGATATCCGGGAATTCTGGACTTTTTTCACGGATTTTCTGTTGAAAAAGGGGTTTTTGAATGAAAAACCACAAGCACCCGGTGCCTACAGCTACTATCTCCGACAACAGGGACAGGTTCAGGACGGCCATGCCATGATTGTCGGAGATGCTGCGGGGCTGGCCACACTGGACATGGGCGAAGGCATTGGCCCGGCAATCGAAAGCGGGCTGCTTGCTGCCGATGCCATCCTGAGCGGCAAGCCCCTTTCTTTTGAAAGCATTCCCCGAGCTTCTTTACCCGCCATTCTCTTTCCCTGGAAACGTTGAGACCCACTTTCCCCCAAGCTTTTGTTTGACACCGACTCTCCGCTATCTACAATCCATTCATGGACACAGATTTTTTAAAATTGCTTGCCAATGACCCGGCACCCCTTTTGATGGCCTTTGCGCAACCTGCCAAGGCGCACGGAACCGGGAATCTACGTCAACTGCACAAAGGGTTTCGATTGCAAAGTCAAACGGCCGGAGGGTGGGATCTGGCACTGAGAAATGTACGAATAGAAAATAAACGTTTTTCCCGGAAAGGTGAGGGCCGCTTTACAGAAAAAGAGTAACTCAGATAGCTTATCTGGCCCCAAATTTCCTCTTCGCCTGCCCCGTACAAGAATTTCCTCTTTCACTTCCCCAACGATGACATGGTTTCACTGGAGCAGAATCTAAAAAATGAGGACATAGAAATAGTGTGGGCAACATGGATAGTTGCCCACACTATTTCCAATCAACGTTGCTTGAAATTCAAGGGAGTCCGGGAATCCAGAAACAGGGTCCAAGTTGTCTTGTATCCGGAAAGGCCGGTTCCCTTTGCGGTACCTTCGATACGGTTCCCTTTTACTTTTCCTGTATAGGTCTGGATACATCCGCCATTCCAGCCCTGCCCGGAGCAATCCCGTTTTATGATGACAGTATTTCCCGTAACTTTCCCTTTAATTGCGTCCGTACGGGGGCCGGGGCAGCAAGGCCAGGTGGACATGCCTGTAAATTTCCCATTGTGGACCAGAAATGTCCAGTTGGAATTGTACAGCGTACCACCCACCCTGGTTTCCACTTTGTACCGGCCGCTTTTCAGATTAAACCTGGCGCCATGTACAGTATGGGATCCCGGTTCAGGGTTGAGCAACAGAGTCCAGGTTGTTTTGTGGCCTGTCAAACCGGTTCCTGTCCCTGTTCCTTGGATCAGATTCCCGTTTATTGTTCCGGTATAGGTCTGGATACGTCCCTTGTTCCAGCCTTGTCCTGCGCAATCCCGTTGGATCCGGATGGTATTTCCGGTTACTTTGCCTCTGAGAGGGTCGCTGGGGCAGCATGGCCATTTTGACAACCCGGTGACGTTCCCGTTCTCAACCTTTATGGACCATGTCGAATTGTACAGTTTGCCATCAACCCACACTTTTGCTTTGTATTTCCCGCTCTTTAAGCTGTGACGTGCGGAATGTACAATGGGGGCTGCCGGGATGGGGCTTCCTCCTGCAGAAATTGCCACTGCGCCGCCCGGAATGCGTTCCCAATTCCGTCTCCTGCTGTTCCACCTATAGATGCCATGCCCGCCAGGTACAGAGTTTGTTCCAATTACCCACTCACTTCCGCCACCAACAGTAATATCTGTGCCCAGGCCCGGAAGCCTGTTCCATCCCTTGCCGTTCCACTTGAAAATACCGCCTGCGTCGTTCACGACCCAGGGATTTCCGGCAACATCCACGTCAATTCGAACTGCAGCACCTTGAACTTTGTCCCAATTACTCCCATTCCATCGCCATATCCCATGACCGCCCGGGGTTCGGCCAATTCCAATCACCCACACCGAACCGTTTGCACCGATGCCAATGTCTACGGCTTTACCCGGCATGCGTTTCCAATGGTTACCGACACGGCGATAGATGTCATTCATACTGTTTACCACCCAGGGCAACCCGTTCTGGTCCACGTCAATTCGGACTGCTCCGCCGTCCACTCTTGCAAATTTATCTCCCATCCAGCGGTAGATGGCATAGCCGCCATAAACCGGGCTGGTACCGACAATCCACACCGAACCATTGGCTCCCACGCCAACATCTATTGCCTTTTTCCCGGGAATGTGTGTCCAGCCCATTTTGCTGTTTAAGCGGTAAATATTTCCGGCTTTGTTGACAATCCACGTGTTGGAAATCTGTCCATTGGTTGCGTGCTGGGTCGTATTCGGTGTTGAAGGGGAAGCCGCTGTCACGCTTTGAATCGGTTTATCCGGTACAAATACCAGTTTGTACTCTATCCGGCAAGGATGATAGGTTTTGTTCGCTGTGTTTGTGTTATGAAACATGGCTTCGGTCAGCGTGATCCGATACAGGCCTTTGCCGTACCGGGGAATTCCTTCCCAGAACTGAATCTTTCCATCTTTGCCAATCCGGTAGCGAAGGGCGGGAGGTCCGGGTTGGTTTACATATGGTCCGGTGCTGACCAGTTTATTACCCCGGAACATAGCGTATCGAAGACCGGGGCCCAGCCACACATTCTTCCATTTCCGATTTTTTTCTTTTTTCGATATTGTGGCCCCACCGCCATCATAGGGCCAATTCTTATCCACGTGGGTTGTAAATATAAGATATACAAAACCCGGCGCATTCAGCCGGAAATTTACATTCCGGTGAACCCGGGACCAGACTGTGTTCCAGTCCACCCTGTGGCGACGGCGCTGATCTGAGCACCGGTACCACGCCTTGGCTCCGGAATTACTCGCGGTGAAACACCCTGTAAATTTTACAGTGCCACTTGACAATACCTGTGCCCCCGGTACCATCAGGGCTGATTTCCATCCAGTCTGGCCCCCGGCCTGAGCCGGAATGACTGCCAGAAGCAGGAGAAGTGCGGGAAACAGTATCCCCGAAACTCCCCTTATTAACCAATCAGTTTTTCTATTACCCTGCATCATAGCCCTCCTTTTATCCATTCTCCAGCATCTTCGCCCGTGGAAGGGTAAAAATAGCGGAGAAAGCATTATTTTCTGCCAGCATTTGATTTTGTTCCCTGATCTGCCAGTTCAGTTTCTTTCCGGGAGACGCTCCATGCGGCACTTCCCAACATCAACAGGCCAAAGCCGATACTGCCCCAGATGAAAATCAGCTCCTGATCCTGTTCCTGTTTTTTCCGCAGGTTTTCAGAAGTGATTTTCGCGTAAGCCTGTGAGTCAGTGATAAACGTAGTACTCTGTTGCCGGTATGGCTTCGGGTCATAGTTGAAGCCAAGGAGCAAACCGAAAGCCAACACAATGACACCTGCTATTCCTGCCGGAGTTTGAAGCACCTTTTTTAGCAAGCGAACCTCCAGTCCAGGTGAAAATGGTTATTCGTTCTTTTCTATTCACCAAAATTCAGTGCGTAATCTGATAATTACTTTAACACGGCAGTGGGGAAAGAGGCAAGGGGAGATAAAGTCCAGTGGAGACAAGGTCGAGTAGAAGGCAAGGTTAAGCCAAGAAAAAGACAGGAAAAGACAGGAAAAGACGGGGAGTATGCACCTTCTCTGTCTTTTTCTCTTTCCCACTCAACCTCAGCCTCAACCTTGTCCCTGCTTATCCCATAAAAAAAGCAGG
>QMQE01000086.1 GCA_003650445.1 Acidobacteriota bacterium
AAAGAAACAAGGGAGCCGGCTCAGCCAACTCCCTGAATTTACTGTCACAACCTAACACCCAACACCTACCATCTAACACCCGGGCAACGGTGCGTTGCCCGTCAGTCTCCGCCGATCATGTTGAATACACCACCCAGCACGGAACCTTCTCCAACCTGTTTTCCGCCGCCTTGCGGCGCTGCGGCGTAGATGCGGTCTGCCAGTCTTGAGAAGGGCAGGGATTGGAGCCAGACGTCTCCCGGGCCGGTCAGTGTGGCGAGGAAGAGGCCTTCTCCGCCGAAGAAGATGGATTTGAGTTTCTTTACCATCTGAATGTCATAGGTTACAGAGGGAGTAAATCCGACAAGGCAGCCGGTGTCTACCCGGAGCGTCTGGCCAGCGGCCAGTTTCCGGTTTACCACGGTTCCGCCCGCGTGGACAAAGGCCTTTCCATCACCTTTCAGCCGCTGCATGATGAAGCCTTCACCACCGAAAAATCCGGCGCCAATTTTCTTGTTGAACGCAATTCCTATTTCAGTTCCCATTGCGGCGCAGAGGAAGGCATCTTTCTGGCAGATGAACTCGCCACCCAGTGCTTTCAAATCCAGCGCGATGATTTTACCCGGATATGGGGCACCAAAGGATACATGGCTTTTTCCGGTTCCCTGGTGGGTAAACCAGGTCATGAACAGAGACTCACCGGTGATTTTCCGCTTGGCACCAGCCATGAGTTTGCCCATAAATCCCTGGTCCGGCTGCGAGCCGTCCCCGAAGCGGGCTTCCATGTCGATGCCGTCTTCCATGAACATCATGGCGCCGGCTTCGGCGATGACGGTTTCTCCGGGGTCCAGCTCGATTTCCACAAACTGCATTTCTTCGCCGAATACCTTGTAGTCGATTTCATGGGACTGGATGGTGCCTCCGGTGGTGGGAACCGGAGGGGCTGCCGCCTGAGTGGGGCTGATGGCTGATGCAAAGTCCGCGATTTGAGCTGTGGCGGTCCAGTTTTGCGTTACTCCGTTGGCAAAGACCAGGGTTTGCCCGTTGATTTCGCCGCTTCTCAGTTTGTTGATTATGTCTTCCCGCCCGAAGGGGCCCTGCTGCTGTCCGGCGACAGCGATATACCACATTGCTGCATCACTCATTCTATCCTCCTCATGTTTCCGATTTTGTGTGCATTTACGCGTAAAGATTATATCGTATTTCGGGATGAAATTCCTGTGATTTCCCTCACCTATTTCCTTATAAAATCCCTTAATGAAACCTTTTCTCAACAGAAGTAGTATAGTTATCTGTGGAAAAGAGGTTGAAAATGATGAATAAAAGTATAGCGCTGATCATTCTGTTGATTCTAATCACAGCTTGCCTGCACAGGCCGGGACGGGTGGTGTATAAGCCCGAGGGGTTTCGCCGGGAAGTGTCAAGCCGGCTGGCCGACCAATTGGGTAGTTTCGGCACAATTTCCGTACCGGGTGGAAAAGGATTGACCCAGCTTATTGCTGTAAATTCCCTGTTGGTTCCACCATTCGAGCTCAGCTCCCGGACAATGAATGATATCCGACATTGCCTGAAACCGGCAACGGCTCAGCGGGAGCGGTTCAATTTTCTGTACCATTGCCTCTTTGGCGATTCCGGGAGATTTACGTATATTGCAGACAGTACCCTCAGTGGAGATGCCTGTTTTCAGAATCGACAGGGAAATTGCTTCTCGATGACAAATCTGTTGGTGGGTGCTGCCCGGTTTGCCCGGATTGACGCGTACTACATGCTGGTTGAGGATATTATCGGGAATCAGACAAAGGGAGGCACGGTGATTCACACAAATCACATTATCACCGCAATCCAGATCGGCCCGGAGCGGAGGCTGGTGGATTTTATTCCCAATTCGAAACGCTATCACTATCTGACATTGTTGTCAGACATTGAGGCTGCCGGCCTCTATTACAATAATCTCGGCGCGAGGCTTCTTCTCAAGAAGCGGAATGCTGATGCGGAAAGGCTTTTCAGGGTGGCTGTGGCCCTGTATCCGGATTCCTATCAGATCCATAACAATCTCGGAGTTCTGGTTCTCAGGAAGGGAAATGTCAAGGAAGCACGGGAGCATTTTGTTAAGGCACTTCAAACGGCCAGATTTCCGGACCTTGTTCTGGGAAATATGATGAAGACGTTTGAAAAGAGCGGGAACATGAAAGCTTTTGATATTTTGAGAAAGGATCTGGACAAAGCAAAGAAGCGGAACCCGTATTTTTATCTGAGTCTGGCACGACGGGATTATTGGAAGGGAGACTATGGAGCGGCATTAAAGCTGACACATACGGCAAAGCGGATTCGGCGGGACATTCCCGAGATTTATCTGCTTCAATTCAGAATTTACAGTAGGTTGGGATTGAAGAAAAAACAGGCGAAAGCGTATAAAACCCTACTTAAATATGAGTATTTTGATAAAGATGCGCCACCGATGCCGGAGCTTGTGGATCCGCCTTTTAAAGGCGTGGGTGTTGTGGGGGAAACCCCATGATTGCGGCTTTCGATGTTGGTGGAACTCGAATCAAAATCGGGGTATTGAATCGTTCAGGGGAATTTATTTCACCGTTTCCGAGGAGTATCCCGACTCCGTCGGAGGGGCTCAAGGAGAAGCTAAATTCGCTCATCCTTGAAATCAGGAAAAATTTTCCATTGGAGGCGGTGGGGATTTCCATTGCGGCCAATGTGACTCGGGAGGGATGTGTCCTCCATGCGACCAATCTACCGATTTCGACTCCGGTTGATCTTGGGCAAATTCTTATGGAGGATCTGGGGATTCCCGTGAGGATTGAGAATGATGGAAACTGCGCTGCGTTGGCTGTTTCCAGGTTTGCCGGCGTTTCTCCTGAGGATACTTTTGTGGTGCTGACACTGGGAACCGGGGTCGGTGGCGGCATCTTTTACAAGGGCAGATTAATGGATTCGTCTACAGGGGCTGTGGCTGAGTTGGGTCACATTGTGGTGGACCCGGCAGGCCCCCTTTGCGGCTGTGGAAAGCATGGGTGCCTTGAGGCATTTATCGGAGAATCCGCCCTTGTGGCGCGCTACAATATTTCCAGTATCCAGCCCCTTGAAACCGCACTGCAGATTTCAGAGCGGCTTGAAGCCGGGGATACGGAAGCACTGGCTGTGGCCCGGTTTGCAGGGGAACAACTGGGAAGGGGAATGGCGATTATTTCTGATATAATAGCGCCACGGTCGTTTTATGTCGCTGGCGGTGTTGCCGGACTGGGTTTGCCATTTCTGACCGCGGCAAGAGAAAGTTTGCACCGGCAGTGTTTTCTTCGGTTGTTGAATCGAGTTCCGTCGGTTGAATTTGTCAGGGAAGCTCATTTACTCGCATTGAAAGGAGCATGGGTACTGGTTTCATGAATCGTAATTTTCATCTTACCAGCGGATTATTCGCGTTACTCCTGGCTTTTCTGAGCCTGTACGACATGGGCCAGGTTCAGATTTATGACGGGATTACGCCTGGACTTACAAAAAACGGTGTTCTGGTTCAGAGTGTTGCCAGTGGTTCTCCTGCCGGGGTCGCAGGAATCCGTAGAGGAGACATTCTGCTCGGTGTTGCTCATACCCTGGTCAAGCAGCCGTTTACAATACCGGAACTTCTGCGTAACGAGAAGGAATCGGGTGTTCCCTATCTGGTTCAGCGGGGTGAAAATACGTTCACTTTTTCTCTCTCACTGGAAAAAATCCGCACGATCAGGCCCTTTCATGTTTTTGCGGGGCTTTTGATGATCCTTTTCTTTCTGATCGGGTTGATCGTTTTACTGAATAATCCGATGGGAAGCGAATCTCGTCTTTTTTACTACCTGACCATGGCGTTGATGTTGTTGTTTACCTGTTTTCTGAGGCCCCATTCTTATACGCTCACCCATCTCATCATCCGGGTTGCCGGCCAACTGTCTTATGTGCTGCTGCCGGCATTTTTTCTGCATTTCTTTTTGATTTATCCGATGAAGAGCCTGGTTAAAAAGAAATATTCCTACCTGATCTGGATTTTGTACGCAATCCCCATGGCGTTGCTTTCTGCCAGTTCCCTTTACACATACATCAGTGGAATCCCGATGAAATATGACTGGCCCTGGATCCTTTATCTGGTTTACAGCGGGGCCACATTGGCGGTCCTCTATGCCAGTGGGAAGCGGGCAGCAGAAGCGTCTGAAAAAAATGGTTTGTTGAAGATATTCAGTCTGGGGATGCTGCCCTTTGTTCTGGTAGGAATTCCAATGGGTATTGTTCACAATGAGGCAAATCTTGCCTCCATTCTTTCTACTCCCATGGTATTGATACCGGTATATCTTTCCTACCGGATTTACCGGTTCGGGTTCTTCAATATCCGGATACTTCTGAAGAAAAGCCTGCTGTATTCCTTTATTCTTTTGATTGCTTCGGTGCTCTACGCCATCCTTCTGTTTCTTATTAATACTACTTTTTCCGACTACAACCTCACTGACCCCTATCTGTATTCCATGGGGCTGGCAGTGGCTATCGTTTTTCTCTTCAATCCACTCCATTCTTTTTTTCAAGCTCAGCTGGAAGATGTTTTTCTGGAAAAGGAAAAACAACGCCGAAAGGATATTTCAGCCCGGGCGGAGCAGATGCTTACACTCACTAAAAAGCAGGAGCTGGATAACTCGGTGTTAAAGCTGCTGGGCGAAATCATCACGGAAGACTTCGCGGTATTGGTTTACAGCGAGAACAACTGTTTTTATGATATTGAATCTGAGCGCCTTGTGACACTGAAGGACCAGCCGGGCAAATTAAAGTTTTTTCTCCTTGAAAATTCTCTGGAAAGTGAATTTTACCCTTTCTATCAGAAAGGCTTCAGAATTGGTTTCCCGTTTCGAAAGGCGGGCCAGATCCGGGCCTTTGTACTGGCCAGGAGTATGCTGTTCGAAGAGGAGCTTGAAATTGTGCACAGAGTTCTTCTTCACTTCGTAACCGCTCACGAAAATGCCCGTCTGCTGTCGCGATTGTCCCGGCAGATAGAGCTGGAGAGGGATATTAAAATTGCCGGTTTTATTCAGAAAAGTCTGATTCCTTCTGCCCATCCGGACAATGACATGTTCAGTGTGTACGGTGTTTCGGTGCCGTCCAGAGTGATTGGCGGAGATTTTTTTGACTATTTCTCTGTTTCAGATTCCAACCGGACCGGGATTCTCATCGGTGATGTGGCGGGGAAATCGATTCCGGCAGCTTTGATGATGGTTGCGGCCAAGGAAACCATCAGTTCCCAGGCAACTGCACTCCGCACACCGGAAGAAATTATGAGTCGGTCAAGTGAGCTTCTGGTGGAAAAAAGCAGTGCCAACATGTTTGTCGCAGCTTGCTACTGCTGTATCAACAAAGAAGAAGGAGATATTTCTGTGGTTAATGCAGGGATGCCGTCTCCCTATCTGGTCCGGGATGGCGAAGTCAGGCAGATTCCCCGGCAAATTCCTCGTTTCCCCCTTGGCCTTGTTAAAGGGGTTCAGTATCAGCAGTACAACATGAAGTTGAAAAAGGGAGACCGGATTATTATGTTTTCCGATGGTTTTACGGAAGCCCTTGATCATGAAATCGATGGATTTCTGGAGCGATGTACTCTGGAATCTCCCCGTGAGTTTACCCGGAACATTCTGCAACAGTTACAGCGGAAATCAGAGGGAGATCTCGCAGATGATGCGACAATCGTCACAATTGAAATAAAAAAAGGCCCATCCATGGAGGGATAATATGCTTAGAAAAATACTGATTGCCCTGTTCATTTGCGGCGTAATTGTCGCCGGCTATTTCACCTTGACCCGTGAGCGTTTTTATAGTGCCCATTCCAGAAAAGCATTGGAATATTATCAGGACGGCGTGGACAATATGATGAAATATTATGTTCCGGAAGGGATGCGGGATATGGAATTAGCTGCTGATGAAGATCCGGATTTCCCTCTGCCCCGTCTTTTTCTCCTGAGAAAAAAGCTCTATTCCATGGATAATAAAGATAAAGTCTGGACAGAATGGTATAAGAAACTGGCAGTTCCTTCACCAGAGTGGACAGATTTTGAGAAGGGCCTCATCGCATTGGCGCTGAAGAAACCGGAGCCGGAAAACAGAGAAAAAATCGCTGCTGAAATCGAGGATTTCCTTAATAAATATCCCTCAAGGATGGAGGCATTTTACCTGTTGATTAACAAATACCAGCAAGTTGTGGAGAATCCGGATAAACTGGTCCGTTTTTATGAGGCGATGCATAAGCGATATCCCAACAATGCCCAGATTCTCAACATGATGGGCTATTTTTATGTACAATTGGGGCAACCGGATAAAGCCAGGGTTATCTTTGAAAAATATGTCTACATCCGGCCGGACGAGGCAAATCCATACGACAGCTTTGGGGATTTCTACTTCAACACCGGGCAGTTCAGTAAGGCAGAGGCATACTATCGGAAAGCATTGGCAAGGAAACCGGATTTTGAAGCGTCCAGGCTCCATCTTGTCAAGACGATGCTTTACATGGGGAAAGTAAGAGACGCTCTCAGTATGCTGGATGGAATGGAGAAAAAGAAGGGCAATGACCCAACGATGAATTCCAAAACCATCCTTCGTTTTTTCTGTTATGTATTTACACGAAATATGCTGGAAATGGAAAAGCTGGTGGATAGATTACCCGGCATGCATCTGATGGACTCTGTCCGTCGGGCCATTTCCCTTCAGTACTGTGTTCAGACGGAAAATCTGGAATGTGTAAAAGAAATACTCGAAAATGAAAAGGCTACGGGTTCCACATCCCACAATTATCATTTCCTGATGGATCGGGCGAATTTCCTTCGAATTACAGGGCATCCAAAAGAGTCTGCAGCATTGCTGAAAGATAAAATTTCTGCCCATATCCTGAACAGTCATTTTGACATTCGCCATTATGTGTATTATATTCTTATTGAAGATTACATGAAGCTCGGGGAATTTGACAAGGCTGAGACTCTTGCGGATGAGTTACCCCCAGGCTATCGTGCCTATTTTCTGATGAAGATTATGGATGCGGCAGGGAAACCCGGTAAAGCGCGCGAATTTGCCGGAGAAGTGATGAAAGATTTGCCGGAAGCGGATGCGGACTTTTATGTATTGGCAGAAGCGAGGGAATATGCAGAACAGGGAAATCGCAGGTAAAATACTGAAACGGGTACGGCTGTTTGACGGCCTTTCTGAAAGTCAGCTGTCGCAGGTTGTGGCCATGCTGGAGCCGGTTAAGGCAAAAAAGGACAATGCAATTCTAACAGAGGGGGAGGAAGGACTGGATCTTTACATCATCCTTCGAGGGCAGGTACGAATCAGCAAGTATGTTCAGGAGGAAGAAGAGGCCATCGCAATGCTCAAGGCAGGGGCATTGTTTGGAGAGATGGCGCTTTTGGGCCAGACAACCCGTTCTGCATCCGTCATTGCGCACACCGACGTTTTGCTCTACAGACTGGATGGTGTCCGCTTTATAACCTTCCTGGAAGAAGATAAGGATGCCGGTTACAAAATAATGAAGGAAATGTCGGTTATTCTTTCCAGGCGTCTCCATGAATTGAACGAGAGATATCGAAATATGCTTTCCATTGCCTCCAGCTGGTGAGGCCCACGGCGCGTTGCGCCACAACGTGGGCAGTGACTCGTGACCTGTGATTTGTGATTAGTTGGAAAAATCAGGGGAAGGGATGGGGACGGAGCTGAAACTCTCTGATTTTTTACCTCCTTTCCCTTTTCCCATTCCCCGGGAATCGATAAAATCATTTTCCTTTGTCTTTCATTTGTAACTTTCGGACATTTCCATTATCATATGAACGGTTGACTGGACTGTTAACGAAAATGAGACCAACATTCAGGAGGAATATAGAATGGCTGACAACATTGTTTATCTTACAGATGAAACATTCAAGACCGAAGTGCTGGGTGGAACCGGCGTTACTATTGTGGATTTCTGGGCACCCTGGTGCGGCCCGTGCCGCATGATTGGCCCGGTTCTGGAAGAATTGGCAAAGGAATATGACGGAAAACTCAAAGTCGGGAAAGTGAACGTGGATGAGCATCAGGATGCGGCCCGCCAATATGGTATTGCCAGCATTCCTACGCTGCTTCTCTTCAAAGACGGGCAACTTGTGGATCGGGCCATTGGCGCTATGCCAAAGCCGCATCTGGAACAATTCATCAAGGGCGCACTTGAAGACTGAGCTCGATTCCCATCGGGGAGGTTTGCATCATGCCCATTTATGAATACCATTGCAACGACTGCAACGCCGATTTTGAACAGCTGGTATTCAGCAGTTCACAGGCGGACAGGGTTCCCTGTTCAAAATGCGGCAGTACAAACGTGGAGCGGAAAGTATCGTCCGTTGCTTCTGCAGGCGCGTCTTCCGCATCATCGGCCGCTGCGGCCTACAGCAGTTGTGGCTCCAGTGGCTTCAGCTGAGCGTAAACATTGGCAGGCGGTGCCTGCTGAAAATGAACATAAAAGAACCCGCCAATTGGCGGGTTCTTTTATGTTCAGCGCATACTTACAAGTTTAAAATCAAGTTCCCTGTGCGTAATCATTGATATACGCGATCTGGTCCTCAGTCAGGCTGTCAATGGACATGCCCATTGTTTCAAGCTTGAGGCGTGCGATGCCCTGGTCCTGTTCTTCCGGGAGCAGATGGACAATTTTTTCAAGGCCTTTCCCCTCTTCGGTCAGGCGAATCATTGCGAGAAACTGGTTGGCAAAACTCATATCCATTACTTCGGATGGGTGTCCTTCGGCGGCAGCCAGGTTTACCAGACGTCCCTTGGCAAGGAGAAAGATCCGTCGGCCATCAGTTGTCACATATTCCTCATTGTTCATTCTGATTTCCGACTTTGATTTTGAGATCTCTTCCAGGCCCGGAATGTGAATTTCACAGTCGTAATGGCCGGTATTGCAGACAATGGCACCGTCTTTCATAGCTTCAAAGTGGCGTTTAACCAGAATATCCTTCATTCCGGTTGCCGTTACAAAAATATCTCCAAGGGGTGCGGCTTCATCCATGGTCATGACCCGCATCCCCTCCAGTGTGGCCTTAAGGGCAGCGGTGGGTTTGACTTCTGTCACGATGACATTTGCGCCAAGGCCCTTGGCCCGCATGGCAACACCCTTACCGCAATGACCGTACCCGGCGACAACAACTGTTTTGCCGGCAATCAAGACGCTGGTTGCCCGTAGAATCCCATCCAGCGTGGACTGTCCTGTCCCGTAAACATTATCAAAATCCCACTTGGTTTCCGCATCGTTTACTGCAAAAACCGGATACAGCAACTTGCCCGCCTTGCCCATGGCGCGGAGACGGTGGACACCTGTGGTGGTCTCTTCTGTTCCGCCAATTACAGACTCAGCCTTTTCCGGGTGCTTATTGTGAATCGTAAAAATCAAATCCGCACCGTCATCCAGCGTCAGGTTCGGATTGGTCTCCAGTGTTTTGTCAATGCACCAGTAAAAATCTTCCGTATTCATTCCGTGCCAGGCGTAAATAGAAGTACCGTTGGCAGCAAGTGCCGCTGCCACATCGTCCTGTGTGGACAAGGGATTGCAGCCGGACCAGGACAAGTCCGCACCGGCGGCGCGGAGGGTCTCAACCAGTACCGCCGTTTCTTTGGTCACATGGAGGCAACCGGCAATTCGATAGCCCTTCAACGGCTGTGTCTTGCTGTACTTTTCCCTGAGTGCCATCATTACAGGCATCCGGGACTCTGCCCAGTGAATTTTTAGGCGGCCCTGTTCACTGAGGTTCAAATCTGCAACTTTGTAGGTCATATATCCTCCAATTCAGTTAACTATCAATTGCTTGAAGTATCCAGGTGAAAACCGAA
>QMQE01000087.1 GCA_003650445.1 Acidobacteriota bacterium
ACCTGCAACTATGAAGACCTCTACTGGCTTCCCGACTTGTCATCATTGACCCAGTTATTGAACCTGTGGGCAAATAACAACCACCTGACATCTGTTCATGGTGATCTGTTACCTGGATCATTGACGTTCCTTGGCCTCTCAATAAATCAGATTTCCAGCATTCAATTTCCAAACGCGATGAACAACTTGACTAACTTTTACGCAGACTCCAATCAACTCACAACTTTCCCTGATCTATCCTTGGCGCCCAATCTAAAATATATCAATGTGCGAAAAAACCAATTATCCGAAATACCTTCTCTTACAGGATTCCCCCATTTGGTCAACTTGGATTTTGATTCCAACCAGGTGGTAACATTTCCCGATATTACCGGTTTGACTGACCTTCAATCCATTGTGTGCTGGGACAACCAATTAACCGTGCTCCCCGACTTAACGCCATTCACGAACCTGACTTTGTTAAGCTGTGCCAGAAACAGTGGTATTTCCACCATCCCGGGACTTTCCTCTCTAACAAACCTCCGGACACTTCAATGCTATAACACATCTATTTCAGAACTCGACGGTATTGCCGGGCTAACCAATCTTCAGGAATTACAGTGTCAAAGTACCGGGGTTACAACTCTTCCGGACCTGTCCGCGCTGACACAGCTCAGAACGCTTATCATCTGCAACAACCCCATCCCACAGATTCCCGGCCTTTCATCACTGGCCTCGCTGCAGAACCTGAACTGCCTCGGCACTCAGGTCACCGACCTGTCCGGTATCGCGGGGCTGACCAATCTCAAGTATGTCACCTGCAACAGCAGCCCCATCACCACATTGCCGGATTTATCCGCATTGGACGCGCTGACACGTCTGGAATGCTCCAACTGTCTCCTCACAGACATCCCCGATGTCACCGGCTGCGCCTCAATCGATTATCTCCGCTGCAATTACAACAACTTCGGCGCAGATGACTGTGCCATGATCCAGGCCATCGAGGCTATGGGCCTAAGCACATTTGTGTACAACCCGCAAAAGGACGGATCGACGTTGACCTGCCAGTAGAGACAAAGTGCGAGTGAAAGTACGTGTGCATGAGGAAAAAGACAGGAAATTGTAAATAACCCATTCCCTGTCTTTCCTTATCCCGGCTAATCACAAGTTACGAGTTACAAATTACGACGCCGAAGGCGTCATGCATCCCTTCTTTCCCCTTCCCCCCGGGGAAGGGTGTGCGGTATGATGAACAGGAACAATTTTACCAATCACAGGAGATTAAAATGATTGTACTGGATGGACATTCATTGACAGTGGAAAAACTGGTGCGCATTGCCCGGGACGGGGAAAAGGTGGAACTGCACCGGGACGCGAAAGAACGGATACAAAAATGCCGGGAAATGCTGGAAGAAAAGATTCAAAAACATGAAATCATGTACGGCGTCAACACCGGAATCGGTGAATTCTCAGAAGTCGTACTCAACGACGAGCAGGTCAAGGAGTTCCAGAAGTACTTGATTTACAATCATGCCGCAGGAATTGGCGATGCCATGCCGACAGATTGGGTCCGGGGAGCCATGGCGGGGCGCATCAATGTTCACGCCCATGGAAATTCCGGGTGCCGGCTGGAAATCACCGAAACACTGGTGAAAATGCTCAACCGGGGCGTCACCCCCTTTGTGTGTAAAAAAGGCTCGGTGGGCGCTTCCGGCGACCTGGCACCCATGGCACAGATCGCACTTTTGCTCATGGGCGAAGGAAAAGCCTGGTTCAACGGGGAACTTCTGCCGGGAAAAACCGCGATGGAACGTGCGGGAATCCCGCTGCCGGGGCTGGAAGCACGGGACGGCCTAGCCACCATCAACGGCTCCAATGTGCTCACCGCCATGAGCGCTTTAATGATTTACGACACGAAAAACTGGCTGAAACAGGCGGAAATCGCCGCCGCGATGTCGCTGGAAGCCCTGATGGCAAACTTCAGCCCCTACGATGAACGCCTCCACCGGGCGCGGGGATTTGCCGGTTCCATTCAAAGTGCCGCGAATATCCGCAAATGCGTGGAAGGAAGCGACCTGCTCACCGGAAAACTGAAAGTCAAAGTCCAGGACGCCTACTCCATGCGCTCCACGCCGCAGGTTATCGGAGCGGCACGGGACGCGCTGGAATACGCCCGGTCTCAGGTAGAAATCGAGCTGAACGGCGTCGGAGACAACCCGGTTTTCTTCCCCGACGACGGGGTTCAGATTTCCGGTGCCAATTTTCAGGGAACCCCCGTTGCCCTGCCCATGGAGATGGCGGGAATGGCAGTTACCATGGTCAGCGTTATTTCTGAACGCCGGATGAACCGGCTGAACAATCCGGCATTAAGTGGCGGACTGCCCCCCTTCCTCACCAGAGGCGCCGGAATGTTTTCCGGGCTGATGCTGAGCCAGTACACCGCGGATATGCAGATTGTGGAACAGAAAATCCTTTCCACACCGGCGGCAATCCAGTCTATTCCGGCGGCGGCGGATCAGGAAGACTTTGTTTCCATGGGCATGAACACGGCACAGAAGAATTTTCAGATTCTCGACAACGCCTACGGTGTGCTGGGCATCGAATTCATGGCAGCTGCGCAGGCGCTGGATTTCCGTGATTTTTCATTTGGAAAAGGGGTGGAAACAGCGAAAAAGACTGTCCGGAAACACGTGGAATTCCTCGACATTGACCGGCCGCTGTACAAAGACCACAACACAATGAAAAAGCTGGTGGAAAGCACTGAAATTCTGAATGCGGTGGAACCCGTTATCGGGCCGCTGAATTAAACCGAACCGGCGATTGACAATGAAAATTTTGATTACAAAAAAAATTCCCGAAACCGGAATCCGTTTTCTCAAAGACCGGGGATATGAACTTGTTGTCCGGGAATCCGACACCCTGATTTCCGAAGAAGAACTGATTCGCGGAGTTCAGGAATTTGACGGCATCATCTCCATGCTGTCCGACCCCATCGGGGCGGATGTACTGAAAAAAGCAGAAAAATGCAGAATCATTGCCAATTACGCGGTAGGAACCAACAACATTGACATTGAAGCGGCAAAAACACGGGGTATCATCGTCACCAACACACCGGACGTGCTGACAGAAGCCACCGCGGAGCTGGCAATGGCGCTGCTCCTCGCCGCATCCAGGCGGATTGTGGAATCAGACCGCTTTACACGGGATGGAAAATTTCAGGGCTGGGGGCCACTTCTCTTCCTCGGAAAAGGCCTGAACACAAAAACAGTGGGAATTGTCGGAATGGGCCGCATCGGACAGACTTTTGCCCGAATGGTATCCGGTTTCGGCACACAGGTCATTTATCACTCCCGCAGAAAACGGGATGTCCCCTACCCGTTTGTGGCGTTTGAAACGCTTTTGCGGGAATCGGATGTAATCTCGCTTCACCTGCCGCTGACGGCAGAGTCCCGTCACATGTTCACGGAAAAGGAATTCCGTACAATGAAAGACGGCGTTGTTTTCATCAACACAGCCAGGGGGCCCATTGTCCGGGAAAAAGACCTTGTAAACGCCCTTAAATCCGGAAAAATCGCCTTTGCCGGACTGGATGTTTACGAATTCGAGCCGGAAATCTCCGATGAACTCAAAACCATGAAAAACACGGTGCTACTGCCCCACATCGGTTCCGCCACCGAAAAAGCAAGAAACGACATGGCAATCCTCGCTGCCCGCAATGTGGACGCGGTATTGAACGGGAAACCGCCTGCAACAAAGGTGGAATGATTGCGCGCGGCGCAGAACGGCGCAACGCGCACCGCGATTTGTGACTTGTAACTTGAACGAAAATCAGAGAAGCAAAATGGGGACAGATGTACCGATTTGTGAATCTATCCTTTGTGATAGGCTGAGTTATTTTTTCAGCTTGCGGTAAAAGTTTTCATGAACGCCCAATGCCAGCAAAACACGTGTCGTTGGATCCCATTCGTACGCAAGAAGCATCTGCCTGTCGAAACAGGGGAATTTGTGCACATAAATACCGTCCAGATCCCCCTTTTTTAATTGCCCAACTTCGGGATTGGCGGCAATGGCATTGACAGCCTTGTCAACAATGCGCCGTTGATTGGGATGCAGGCGTTTGTAGGCCCGCTTGAAAAGCGGCATTTGGAGAACTTGAATTTCGTTTGCCATTTATTTATTGTCTGATGGTTCAAACGGTTCCGCAACAGAATGATCCATGGCTTTTGCAATCAGAATATCCCGAATCAACTCCACAGGCAGATCAGGATTATCCAATGCGGTCTTTCCCACCCGTGCCCAAAACCCGATTTGACTGGAAATAGACCGGTATTCAGCCGCCGCCGTGCTTTTTGCCTCGTTGTAAAGCTCTTCATCAATCCGAATCGGTATTCCCATATCATTTCCCCCTGTGTACTACAAAAGTAGCAATATGCTACAAAAAATATAAGCTCA
The DNA here is from genome assembly GCA_003650445.1 of Acidobacteriota bacterium. Classification (GTDB taxonomy): domain Bacteria; phylum Acidobacteriota; class Holophagae; order Thermotomaculales; family Thermotomaculaceae; genus UM-FILTER-49-7. Next base: position 4,432 of record QMQE01000087.1, read on the forward strand.
TTTATGTTAATTGTCAAGTTTCCCCGGCAAAGGGAAATGCGAGTGTGTGCGCTACGCGCACCGTGATTCGTGATTTGTAGGAAAAATCAGGAAAGCAAAACGGGTACTGGCAATATCTGCGGTACCAGTCCACGTTTTGAGGCACAAAAGAAAGAGGGATTTCTTTTCTTGATAATTGGCGAAAAAACCGGCACAATAAGGTGAATCTGGAAAATGGAGGGTAATGTGAAAAAACTGATACTGGCATTGCTGCTGATGCTTCTGTTTGTAATCAAATATCCCCTTGCCACACTGGAAAGTGCGGTAAAAATCAGTGACTATCCCGTACTGGAAATGGATTTCTACGGAAGCAACGCGCTTCTGCCTCAAAACGCGGCGCAGGTACACAAATTGATTGAACGGTTCTATCCCAACGCACTTCAAAAACCGGATGACATCAATTGTTCCCTCATCGCCGTTCACAACCCTGACGGCTCTGTTTACGGCAGAAACTTCGACTGGTACCGCACCGTCCCCATTGTTTTCAATGTTCACCGTTTTGAAAAACGCTATGCCTCCATTTCGCTGGTGGACGGGTCCTATCTCTCTGTAACCGGAAGCCTCTCCCTTTTAGACCGTATCAACATGATGGGCGGCTACATTTCCCCCTTCGACGGAATGAACGAAAAAGGGCTGTTCATCTCCATCGCCATGGTCAGCCGGGTAAAGGTTCCGGCAGACCCGAAAAAAGAAACCCTGACTTGCGTACAGATGATAAGAAAGATTCTGGACACCGCCGCAACAGTGGATGAGGCGCTGGCAATCTGCAAAAGCTACAATATTGATTTCTTCCCCGGCCCCCACCTTCATTTCCTCATCGGCGATGCCGAAGGGCACGGTGCGGTGGTGGAATTTACGGCAGATGGCGTCAAATCCTATCGCCGAAACAACACTGCATTTGCCACGAACTTTGTCATGGCACCGGTTTCGCCGGAGACTTTCGCCGGGAAATGCTGGCGCTTTGACAAAATCAATGCCGCCCTTTCCGGTGAACGGAAAATACCCTTCAAAGAAGCGGACATGATGAAACTGCTGGAAAGCGTGAAACAAAACCTGAACAAAGGCAAAACCGAATGGTCTGCTGTTTATGAAAGCGACGGAAAACTGACCGTGTGTTTCGGGCAGGACTATGCCCACCCCTACCATTTCAAACTGGAGCAATAGAAACCATGACAAGAATCCCGGATGAAGAAATCGCCCGGCACGGACTGACCCCCGATGAATACAAACAGATTTGCGGATTTATGGGTAGAGACCCCAACCGCGTAGAGCTGGGAATCTTCTCCGTTATGTGGTCAGAACACTGTTCCTACAAAAGTTCCCGGGCCTACTTAAAAGAATTTCCCACAACAGGGCCGCAGGTCATACAGGGGCCGGGGGAAAACGCCGGCGTAGTCGATATCGGCGACGGGCTGGCGGTGGTATTCAAAATGGAAAGCCACAATCACCCGTCCTTCATTGAGCCTTATCAGGGCGCCGCCACCGGTGTCGGCGGCATTCTCCGGGACGTGTTTACTATGGGCGCCCGGCCCGTTGCCAACCTCAACTCCCTCCGTTTCGGGGAATTGAACACCGAAAAGATGAAATACCTTGTCCACGGCGTGGTGGAAGGCATTGCCGGATACGGAAACTGCATGGGCATTCCTACCGTCGGCGGTGAAATCTACTTCGACCAATGCTACGCAGGCAACATTCTGGTAAACGCCTTCACGCTGGGGCTGGCCAAAACTGACCGGATTTTCTACGGCACCGCTTCCGGTGTTGGAAACCCCGTCATCTACGTGGGCTCCAAAACCGGCCGGGACGGCATCCACGGCGCCACCATGGCATCGGAAGAATTCGACGAAGGCTCGGAAGAAAAACGCCCCACCGTGCAGGTGGGCGACCCGTTTACTGAAAAACTCCTTCTGGAAGCCTGTCTGGAACTGTTCAAAACCGACTGCCTCGTGGGCATTCAGGACATGGGCGCCGCCGGCTTAACGTCCTCTTCATTTGAAATGGCATCCCGTGCCGGTTCCGGCATTGACATGTACCTCTCGAAAGTCCCGCTGCGGGAAGAAAACATGACCCCCTACGAAATCCTGCTCTCCGAATCCCAGGAAAGAATGCTGCTGGTGGCAAAAAAAGGCCGGGAACAGGAAGTATTCGACATTTTTGAAAAATGGGGGCTGGATGCCGCTGTGGTGGGACAGGTCACCGACGGGGGACGGTTCCGAATCTTTGACCTCGAAGACAAACTCTGTGCCGACATGCCGGTCGGGGCAGTGGTGGACAACTGCCCCCTCTACCACCGGCCGGCGGCAAAACCCGCCAACCATGACGAAATCACTGGATTCAACCCCGAAACCATTCCGGTTCCGGACTCATTGAATGAAGAACTGGCCGCTCTGCTGACATCCCCCACCATCGCGTCCAAACGCCCGGTATACACCGTCTATGACCACATGGTGCGGAACAACACCGTATTTCGCCCGGGAAGCGCAGCCGCCCTGATCCGGGTCAAAGGAACAGCAAAAGGCATTGCCATGGCCACCGACTGCAACGCCCGCTACTGCTACCTCGACCCTGAAACCGGCGGAAAAATCGCGGTTGCGGAAGCGGCGCGGAACATCGCCGCCACCGGCGCGAAACCGCTGGCAATCACCGACTGCCTCAACTTCGGCAACCCGGAAAAACCGGAAATCATGTGGCAATTCGCCAACGCTGTAAAAGGCATGTCAAAAGCCTGCGAAACATTGAACACCCCGGTAGTCTCCGGAAACGTCAGCTTCTACAACGAAACCATGGGTGAAGGCATCTTCCCCACCCCCACCATCGGCATGGTAGGGCTCATTGAAAACATCGAAAACCGCATTCCAAGCCGGTTTCAGCACCCCGGCGACACCATCATCCTCATCGGCCGGCTCACCGGCGAAGTAGGCGGAAGCGAATACCTGAAACAGAAAACCGGCAGAATTCAGGGCAAATGCCCGAAAATCTCGCTGGAAGAAACATCGGCAATTATCCGGTTCATGGGCGAATGCGCAGAAAAAAACCTCCTCGCCTCCGCCAACGACGCCTCTGAAGGGGGCATTGCGGCGGCACTGGCGGAATGCTGTTTCGGCGAACCGGAAAAAGGATGTGAAGTGGACTTGCCCTCTGCCGGGCTCCGCCCGGACTTCCTGCTCTTCGGCGAAAGCCAGAACATCATGATACTGTCCTGTCCCCCGGAAAATACCGAAACAGTTTTGAAATCAGCCAAAACCCACAACCTCACAGCCTCAACCATCGGCACCGTAACCCCCAACACCTTTGAAATCACCGTTGACGGCAAAACCGCCATCTCCCAACCCATTGATAAACTGAAAAAAATCTGGGACACCGCGCTGGAAAACCAGCTCCGCTAATCCCCAACGCGCGGAACCGTTTAATACCGGACGGGAATTGAAAACCAACTTCCTCCAAATGATCGAATTCAAATGTGCGAAAAAATCTTGACACCACCTGTCAGGGGAAAGGCAAAATTCTTCCGCCTTTTCCACATTTGAGACAACGGCATGTCTATGCTGTCAGCTAACGGTTATTTAGTATTGTCCCCGAAATTAGCATACTTTGCCATTGCAATACCTCCACAATTATGTATACTTGTGAATGAATTGCAACAGGGAGAATATGATGAACAGAACAGAACAAATACTGAAAATAGCTGAAAAAAAAGGGATTATTCAAGCAAATGACATTGAAGTGCTTGGTATTGCAAGAAATTATCTTTACAAGCTGTGTAAAGAAGGTCTGCTCATTAAAGTGGCTCGCGGTATGTACATGCTTCCGGATGCACCAATAACGGAAAACCGGAACCTTGTTGAAATTGCCAAAAGAATCCCAAATGCAGTGGTTTGTCTTATTTCAGCTCTCAGTTTTCATGAGATTACCACCCAGATACCACATGAAATCTGGATTGCTGTTCCAAGGGATACCTGGCGTCCAAATATCGACTATCCTCCGCTGCACTATACGGTTCTCACAGATGCCGTGTATGATTTTGGAATTCAGGAAGTTGATATTAATGGAATAGTTATAAAAGTTTATAGTCCTGCAAAAACAGTTGCAGATTGTTTCAAATTCAGAAATACAGTAGGTCTGGATGTGGCTATTGAAAGCCTTAAAGAAGCATGGCGATCACATAAAGTTTCTATGGATGAGCTGGTTGAAGCGGCTAAAATCAATCGAGTATCTAAAATTATGCGTCCTTATCTGGAGGCAATTGTATGAGTAGAAAGAAAAATCCGGCCCATTCCGTATTTCAACGCCTTCTAAATCATGCCAGAAAAAATCGTGAAGATTTCAATCTTTTGCTCATACGCTATGGAATGGAACGATTTCTGTACCGCCTGAGCATTTCAACTTACAATGAAAGTTTTATATTGAAAGGAGCCAGCCTGTTCTTAGTCTGGAAAGGACAGAATTATCGTGTTACAAAAGATGTTGATTTTCTTGCATTGGAAAGACCTGAACTGTCTCGCCTCCGGGAAATCTTCCATCAATTATGTAAGAACGATACGACCCAGGAAGATGGAATAAGTTTTTTGTCAGAAACTTTGAAAATCGAAGAGATCAGAGAAAATAAAGAATATGATGGTATTCGGGTAATTTTATCAGGAATGCTGGGGCAAGCACGAATTCCGCTGCAAATAGATATCGGTTTTGGTGATGTCGTCACACCCGGCCCCGAATTGATTGAGTATCCGGTTCTTCTCAATTTTCCCCCACCAAAACTGAAAGCATATCCTCGATACACTCTTGTGGCCGAAAAATTGGAAGCAATGGTCTACTTAGGCCTTGCCAATAGTAGAATGAAAGATTTTTACGATATTTTGTTGGTCTCCAAGCTGTTTAGTTTTAACGCCAAAATACTGATGGAAGCAATCATTAATACATTTAATCGTCGCCATACCAAGTTGCCTGAGGGAATACCATTTGCCTTAACGCCTTCATTTTTTGAAGACTCACAAAAACAAGTTCAATGGAAGGCATTTATCAGCAAAGCAAAACCTGATTTTGAAATTAATGAATTTACCGCTGTGATTGAGGATGTTAAAAAGTTTATCATTCCTGTAATTGAAGGTATAACTGAGGAAAAACACCTTGATACCTCATGGGAACCCGCCAAGGGTTGGATTAAATTAAGGAAATAATCCCGTTTCTGAGGCAAATATCAAAATGACAACCGAAAATTAACCATCTGTGACAACCGAAAATTGACCACCCTGAGCCGTGAATACAACAAGGGATAATTCC
>QMQE01000088.1 GCA_003650445.1 Acidobacteriota bacterium
AGAAGTGGCTACCTTGCTCAATCTCTTTTTCTCTGAGATGACTGATGTGATTTTTAAATACCATGGTACACTGGATAAGTTCATTGGCGATGCCATCATGGGGGTTTTTGGTGCACCCAACCATATGCCGGATCATGCGGATAGTGCAGTCGGGTGTGCTGTTGAAATCCATAAGAAACTTTTGGCATTGAACGAGAGACTCCGGGAGGACCGGCAGTTGGAAATTCGGATCGGAATTAATTCCGGAATGGTGGTTGCGGGAGACATCGGTTCCGAAAAGCGTATGGAGTATACTGTCCTCGGTGATACGGTGAATGTGGCATCCCGGATTGAATCCGGTGTCTGCAAGCCCGGTGGAATCGTTATTGGCAAACGGACCTGGGAATTGTTGAAAGACCGGGCGGGGTGCGTTGAAATCGGCGAGGCACAGGTGAAAGGAGTGCCAAACCCTATTGCCGTCTACGAAGTAAATTGGAAGGAGATTGAAGTTTGATATGCGATTCCTGAAGCGATTTATCAATCGGTTTTATATTCGCCACTCTTTGATGTTTGTCACGATTTTTCTTGCAATTGTACCCCTGATATTTTCAGATTACATCCTGATCGGCATTACCCAGCGAAATCTTCTGAAAAACCAGAAACAGACGCATAAGACAATTTCTGCCCTGATTGCGGCGCAGGCCAAGCAATTCATGAAAGTGGTGGACAGTAAGGTGGAATCTGTCAAGACCGCGATTTTGTTCAATTCACTGGACCATGAACTGAGCGAGGTAATCCCACTGCTGGAACAGCGGAAGACCCTTGTGTCTTTTCTGGAGAATGCCCCCGAAATTGACTACGTACTGATTCAGAACAACAATGGTGTGCGAACCTTTGCATTGAATACCAGTTACAATGATCAGAAGGTGCTGGATAAGCAGTTAGCGCCAATGATTACAACCTGTATCCAGGAAAACAGGGAGATTCGATCCAAACCGATTATGCTGCGTTCAATTTTCAAGATTTACATATTTTTCCTTTACCCTGTGGAGACGGCAAATGAACGAGGTGTCGTAGCGGTAGCGGTGAACATGGAGCGCCTATTTGATTCCATTGAGGTAGAACTCCCCCCCGGCTATAACTATTATATGGTAGGAACGGATGGAACGATTCTTGGTTCCACGCAGAAGCCGATGGTGGGCTTTCCTTTTTACAAGGATATGACGGGAATTCTGAATCAGAAGGTCAGTGTCGTTGAGCATAACCGGCAGAAGGTAATTGTCTCCGGCACACTGATTCCGGATTTTCAAACCATAGTTGTGACCTTTATTCCGACAAAAATCGCATACATCCATATTCATGATATGAAGGTAAAGACAATTGGTTTCGGATTGTTGGCAATTCTGCTGGCAATTCTGGTAAGCATTGTGTTTTCCTCCGCAATTCATGAACCCCTTACTGTGCTGATTGAGGCTACTGAGCAAATTGCCAAGCGGAATTTTGCCCTGAGAGTGGATGCCGAGGGAAACAATGAAATTACGCTTCTTGCCAAGCGCACAAATTTCATGCTCAGTGAAATCGAGCGCTATGTAAAACGCCTTGAATACCTGATTCGGTACAACAAAGAGATGTTCATTTCCACCATTCGGGCCTTGGCGGCGGCCATTGATGCCAAGGATGAGTACACCCGGGGCCATTCAGAACGGGTTACCAGTTATTCAATTGAAATCGGCCGGAGTCTCGGGCTGAACAGTGTGGAACTGGAGAGGTTGCGCTTGACCGGCCTCCTTCACGATATCGGGAAAATTGGTATCGATGATAAAATACTGCGAAAGCCCGGCATCCTCACAGAGGCTGAGTTTGATCACATGAAGCTTCACCCTGGCATTGGATACAAAATTCTTGAGCCAATCAAGGAACTGAAAGAAGTTGTAAACGGTGTGAAGTTTCACCATGAAAAATGGGATGGCTCCGGCTATCCGGATGGGCTGAAGGGGGAAGACATTCCATTGATTGCCCGGATTATCGCCGTTGCCGATACCTATGATGCGATGACGACGAATCGACCCTACCAGAACGCGATGAAGCCGGATTATGTAAAAGAGAAAATCCGGGGATTTGCAGGAATCCGATACGATCGGAAGGTAGTCAATGCTTTCCTGAAGGCGTATGAGGCCGGCCGAATGGATCCCCGGGCGCAGTAATATTCAGCGAACACAGAGGGAGGAATAAATGAAGATGAGAGTTGTTTTAGGAACCTTCACAATCGGCCTGTTGTCGATAAGCCTTGCATGCGGGCCGGCTACACCATCTTCCGCCAAAGTGAAAACAACCGTACAGGCTGAACAGGATGACCCTTTTATCAACCACAGCAAGGGTGTGATGCTTCTTCATCAGAAAGAATACAGCAGTGCGGCGGGTTATCTTAAACGAGCTGCGGAAGGAGAGCCGGATAATGCGGCATACTGGAACGATTTCGGGTTGGCAATGAGCTTCATGGGCGAGTTTAATGTTGCAAAAGAGTCCTTCGAAAAAGCACTGAAATTACATCCCGACCTGACAGATGCCCACAACAATCTCGGCATGATTTACACGGAGGAGGGGAAGCTGGATAAAGCCCTTGAGGAATACGGGAAAGTCATAAAAGACAAGACCTATCCGACACCTTATTTCCCGTATTTCAATATCGGGCTTTTAAAGCTGAAGCAAGGGCAGAAAGATGCCGCTCAGATGGCTTTTGAACAGGCAATTCACCTGAAGCCGGATTTTTACAGGGCGTATGCCGAGCTGGCCAATCTTTACGCTGGGAAAGGACAGTACGGAGATGCATATAATGCAGTGAAAAAGGCCCAGAAACAATTTCCGAATCAGCCCGGTTTATTGTTGTTGGAAGCCAGATGCCAGTATCAATTGAAGCATTATAACGAATCCAGGCGCATTCTGACAAAACTGTCACTCCTGTATCCCGGCCAGAAAATACGGGAAGGAATGGATAAGTTAAAGAATGAACTGACAAAAAAGATGATTCTGGGAGACTGATATGAAGATTGAGGAACGCTTTCAGGAAGTTCTGGAAAAAGTGAAAGGCCTCGGAGCGGTCATGTTACTGGATAAAGAGGGAGAGACAATCCTGATGGCCAAGAAACCGGAGCTGGAGGATTATGATGTGGAGCTTTTCGGTGCGCAGGCAGCCGTTTTACTCGCGAAAGAGATTGAGGGGAAAAATATGAATTTTCTCTTCCTGAAAGGTGAGGGGGGGTCTGCGGCCACATTGCTTCTTGAGCACCATTATTTTCTTTCCATGTATTTTACAGAGCGTTCCTTTGCCGGATATGCGGAAAAATGGATGCAAGAGCTGGCAACTCATGTAAAAGAGGAGTTCTTTTAATGGGTTTTGTTGGAAAACTGAAAAAAGGCCTCAGCAAAACACGGGGCCGTCTTTCTGAAGGTCTGGGCCGCGTTTTCCTCGGGCCCAAAGAAATTGCAGAGAATGTTGCGGAGGAACTTGAGGAAGTGCTGATAGAAGCAGACATCGGTGTCCGCGCGACAAATGAAATTCTTGAAATGGTTACAGAACGGGTTTCCCGGAAAGAATTGAAAGACCGTGAATCTCTGATTCAGGCACTGAAAGAGAAAGTTCGTGAAATGGTGGTGATTCCGGACAGCACACCATTGATGGAGAGCCACGAAAAACCACTGATTGTTTTGATTGTCGGGGTAAATGGTGTTGGGAAAACCACTACCATCGGAAAACTTGGTAAAATTTTCAGAGAGCAGGGGAAAACAGTTCTTTTCAGTGCAGCGGACACTTTTCGTGCGGCAGCCATTGACCAGCTTGGCATATGGGCGGAGCGCATCGGGGCGGATCTTGTTCGCCACAACCCGGGTGCAGACCCTTCTGCAGTGGCATTTGACAGTGTTCAGGCTGCCTTGAAAAGGGGCTCTGATGTGGTATTGATTGACACTGCGGGTCGGCTCCACACCAAGGACAACCTCATGGCACAGTTGGAAAAGATGAAACGGGTGATTGCCAAAGTGATTCCGGGTGCCCCTCATCGCGTGCTTTTGATTCTTGATGGGACAAACGGCCAGAACGCCCTGAGCCAGGCCCGGGAATTTATGAAAAGCACCGGCGTTACGGACCTCATCATAACGAAACTGGATGGTACCGCCCGGGGCGGCGTGATTATTCCCATCATTCAGGAGTTTCAGGTCCCCATTGGCTTCGTGGGTGTGGGGGAACAGGAAGATGACCTGATCCCCTTTGACGCCAATGAGTTTGTGGAATTGTTATTTGCGGATTAAACCGGTGGGCAGTATATGCCCCCCATGTTCAGGAGGAGAAAATGAGACAGGCCGTTTTTGCCGGTAGTTTTTATTCTTCTGATGGCGCTGGTATTCTTGACTTTTTCAAGGGAGTATCGTCTCCGGTTCCCCCGGTTCAGGCCAGCGGGGTAATTTGTCCCCATGCCGGGCATATTTATTCCGGGAAAACCGCGTTCAAGACACTTTCTTCCGTAATAATTCCACAGCGGGTTCTGATTCTCTGTCCCAACCACCGGGGTATGGGCCGGCCTCTTGCTGTAAGTCCGGCGGATGCATGGGACACCCCGCTGGGGCCAGTCCCGGTAGATATGGAATTTTCTGAAAAGATTGCAGTTTTCCCTGCAGCGGAGTTTGACAGTGCCGCTCACAGGATGGAGCATTCCATTGAAGTCCAGCTTCCTCTGCTGAAGATGCTGAATCCTGATGTAAAAATTGCCGCAGTGTCGGTTGGAATCGGGCAACGGGACGTTCTCAGCGATTTTGCCGATCATATTGCAAAACAGGTCAGTGATAAACAAACATTGATTCTCGCCAGTTCGGACATGAGCCATTTTGTTCCGGCAATGGTGGCAAAAGCGGCGGACAGTGAGGTAATGGAGCGGATAAAAGAACTGGATGCGGAGGGGATGATGGATATCGTTTTGAAAAAACATATATCTATGTGCGGGATCTACCCCGCCTATGTAATGCTGAAATCCTGTTTGCAAAACGGTGCTTCAAAAAGTGATATAATTGAATATACCCATTCCGGGAAAGTGACCGGAGATGATACCGATGTTGTAGCCTATCTGGGGGTGAGAATATGGTAAAAGAAATGCAGGATGAAACGAACAGAGAAACAATAGAGCAGCCACATATCGAACATGAATTTGGAATTCAGGCAGAACCGAGGAAAAGAAATTTCCTTCCTCTGTGGATATTGATTGTAGTTCTCTTGATTCTGGGAGTTTTTGGATGGTATCACTGGTTCTTTAACCGGGCACCTGAGGCCCCTGTTACAAAAAAGGCCGTCAAGGTGGTGCCTGAGGCGCTTCCGGAACCTGAACCGGAGCCTGTGGTGGAACTTACCGAAGGGCAGAAAAAATTCAACAAGATTTTTACAGACTACCTGCTGAAGAACGCGTTGGAGAACGCAGGGGAGGGGTTTGATCTGGCAATGTTCAGGAATATGATTCGAATCGCAATGAATGCTGAGTTTCTTGGGGACCGGCCGGGAATGACCTGGGAAAAATGGGAAAAAGAAAGAACGAAGGTTCAGGAAATGGCAAGGCATGAACTTTCTGACCCCGTTTTCCTGAAGATGTTATGGAATCGCTATGGAAGTATTGTAGTAGAAGCGGTCAAGGCATCCGGTAAATCCGCTCAGGTAAAACAACTGTGTCTGAAAGCGATACCCTATTTTTCCGGTGAACTCTCACATAGCCGTTTTGTTCAACTGGATAACTACTATAAAACAGACAAAAAGCTGGAACGTGAGATACAGAAACGAAAATACTCAAAGGAAGCCATCCGCGCACTGACTCAGAAACTTGACGAAAAATATCGAAGCCTCAAGGGGGCAGGCCTGGATGATACAGATATCTATTTCTTTGAGTTTTCCATGCGCAGGATTCACGAAGGGGGAAGGGATCTCGCCAAGTCCTACGGTGAAATTCTCCTGGACCTGAAGGCCAGGCTATAACTCAAAAAGTACTATTTCCCTGATTCGAAGAGTTTTTTCAGCGCGATTTCCCTTAAAGCTACCCATTCTGCGTTTTCACGGGTTTGGCCCCCTTCGAACTGGTGAATTGCGGCTCGTTCCTGAAATTGTTCCCGCTCTTTATTGCTAAGGCGTTGATAGAGAATCTGTTTGGTGTACTGGTTTCGAATTGAGAAAAGCTCCATCGTGTCATCCATGGCGGCGTTTTCATTGCCCATGGCCCCCATGATGCCGGGTTTGGCGTTTCCCTCCAGTTCTTTCCAGCTTTTCACCATATTGTAGCCTGACTCCCTTTTTTGAAAACGATTTTCCGATTCCTGACCGTTTTCAGTATATAATGTTACAGGAGGATAAAATGAAACTGAAAAAGATATTTCTGCTGGTGGGGATACTCCTTGCCGGCTTTACACTGAGAGGAGAAGAGCCAGTGAAATACAATAAATTAACGCCCGAAGAAACCCGAGTGATTCTGCAGAAGGGAACGGAGCGCCCCTTCAGCGGGAAATATGACAAATTCAACAAGACCGGTACTTATGTCTGCAAACGTTGCAATGCTCCACTTTACGAGTCCCATGATAAATTCGATGGACATTGCGGATGGCCGAGTTTTGACGACGAAATCCCCGGTGCCGTTAAACGGATTCCCGATGCGGACGGAAGACGTACGGAAATTGTGTGTGCCAATTGCGGAGCCCATCTTGGCCATGTATTTATCGGGGAGCATTTTACAAGGAAGAACACGCGGCACTGTGTTAATTCTGTTTCACTATTGTTTATTCCGAAAGGCGAACCGCTCCCCTCATTAATCAAGGAGTCGGAGCCTCGTAGGGAAGTCGCAGTATTTGCAGGGGGCTGTTTTTGGGGCGTGGAGGCGCTCTTGAAAGAGAAAAAAGGTGTGCTGGAAACCACTGTTGGGTATACCGGCGGACATAAACCCCACCCCAGCTACAAAGATGTCAGTTACACCAATACCGGTCACGCCGAGGCTGTGCAGATCATATTTGATCCGGATGTCGTTTCCTATCGGGAACTCTGCAAATATTTTTTTGAGATTCACGACCCGACCCAGTGGAATCGACAGGGTCCCGACGTGGGCGTGCAGTACCGCTCCGAGATTTTCTACACCAGTGATGACCAGAAAAAGGTGGCAACGGAAGTGATTGCAGAACTGGAAAAGAAAGGCTACGAGGTTGCCACGAAGGTGAGAAAAGCAAAACGCTTCTGGATAGCGGAAGAATATCATCAGGACTACTACACAAAAACCGGTAAAACCCCGTATTGCCATTTTTTTACCAAACGTTTCTGAGCGCGTTTGGCCTGTTATGGGTAATGGGTGAAGGGTGACAAACTGGAAATGGATAAGAGAGAGAATTGCTCACTTCTCTGCCTTTTGTCAGCTCATCACCGTCACTCTGCTGAGTTGAAGTTGGAGTTGGAGTTTGGCCAGGGGGGTTAATAAAATCAGGGAATTGGCAAATGTCGGTTCCCATCTCTTTCCGGTCAAAACACTGAACACGGAACACGGAACACAGAATACTTCTTGTCACCTATCACTTTATCTTGCTTTTGCTCAACCTTGTTCGGCCTTAACGTCAAGTTGCGGCATTCCGTGTCGTTGTTTGTGATATACTCTTTTACTGTTATGAGTTGTACACTTTTTATTGATGCGGACGATACACTTTGGGAGAATTTCGCTTATTTTGAAGCGGCAAGGGAGCGGTTTCTGGCCTGGATGGAGCAGGGAGGCTATGCGCGAAACGAAGTGGATGTGGTTTTGAATCGGATAGATTCGGAACGAACTCATGAAATCGGATTTGGATCCATGGGGTATCGGGAGGCCATGCGTCGAACCATGCTGTTTTTTTATGAAAAAACAGGAAGGGAAAAGACAGCGAGAGACACGGTACTGCTGGACGAAATTCAGCGGAGTGTCCATCTTCATCCAGTGGAGTTGTATCCCGGTGTCGCAGAAACCCTGGCGTATTTACGGGAGAAATATCCGCTTTTTCTTGTAACGAAAGGCGTGGAGGACGAGCAATCCGGAAAAGTGGAGAGAGCCAATGTGGCCGGTTATTTCAAAGATGTTTTTGTCATACCGGATAAGACTCCGGCGCAGTACCGGGAGCTGATGAGCATACTCGCTATCAGTCCATGCGACGCATGGATGATTGGGAACAGCCCCCGTTCAGATATCAATCCCCCTGCTGAAATCGGAATGGGTACGGTATTGGTGAAAAAGGAAAGGGCGTGGGATTTTGAGGAAGTACCGCTAAAACACAATGGGCGCTTCCATGAAATCACGGACTTTCGGCAGTTAAAGGAGATTTTTTGAGTAAGCAGGAATTGGACAAGCAGTTTGAATCAATTGATTTTCGGGAAAGGCTGGGCCTCCTGAAGGAACTGGGGCACTTGGCGCATCGCCTGTTGATGAACCACTACGGGAAGATTGAATCTTATGAATTTAAAGGTGAAGTGGATATTGTTACCGTTGCGGATAAAGCGGTGGAGAAAGCTGTTGTTGAAAGGATTACTGCTCTTTTCCCCGACGACAGCATCCTCGCTGAAGAAGGAGGCACTCACCGGGGAAGAAGCGGTTGGAGCTGGGTCATTGATCCGCTGGATGGCACTACAAACTTTGCTCACAGTTACCCATTTTTCGCATTTTCCTGCGGTCTGAGATACAACGACGACACAAGAGCTGGACTGGTGGAGATTCCGGTGATGAGGGAAACGTTTTTCGCCACGAAGGATGGTGGCGCATTTCTGAATGAAAAACCCATTGCTGTTTCCACTGTCAATTGTGTGCGGCAGGCATTATTGGTTACGGGGTTGCCGTATTTCAGGGCAAAAGTAATGGATGAACTCTTTGCACCGATGCGGCAGGTGGCATTGAAGGGGCAGGGGCTTCGCCGGGGCGGTGCGGCATCGGTTGACCTCTGCTACGTGGCATGTGGCCGCCTGGACGGGTATTTTGAAATCGGGCTGAAACCATGGGATATGGCAGCAGGAGAACTGATTGTCCGGGAAGCGGGGGGCAGATTGTCCGACTACCGTGGAAATCCTTTCACCATATTCGGCAAAGAACTGGTGGCCAGTAACGCTCTCATCCACAATGAACTTATTGAAGAGGTTCTGAATCCCAATGAATAAGGCGCTAATTCTCATTGCAAAGGGGATACTGGGGGCATACAATTTTTTGATTCCAAGAGAAAAATACACTGAAAATGATGATGTTGAGCTTGCGGAAATCCGTCAGTTTGCAAGAAAACGGACAGACATCAGCGATCATCTGGAAACGCTGTACAGGGAAGCATTGGCAGTTCGGCCGAAAGTGATTGTGGAGCTGGGAGTACGGACCGGGGCATCGAGTTTTGCCTTGTCGCGGGCGGCTGAAAAAACAGACTCCTGGCTCATCAGCCTGGATATGGAACCGACTCTCTTTCATTCCGATTACAAAAATTGGCGGTTTGTTCAGGCAGACGACATTGAATTTGCTGAAAAGTTTTCTGAATTTGCAAAAGAAACCGGTTTCAAAAGGGCGATTGATTTTCTGTTTATTGATACCAGTCATACTTATGAACACACTCGCTCAGAAATTCAGGCATGGACGTCTTTCCTGTCACCGGAAGGAACAATGGTTTTCCATGACACCAACATGAAACTGATTTTCAAACGAAAAGACGGTTCCCTCGGCGG
>QMQE01000089.1 GCA_003650445.1 Acidobacteriota bacterium
ATTCGGCGCAACGCGCCGCGGGGGTAGGGGTAAGAAAAATCAAAGAGTTGGCCATTCCATGTCTTTTGATTTACTCATCACTCATCACTCATCACCCATCACTCTTTCAGAGTGGGCTGGCAGTTCCTTGTTGTTTCCAAATCTTATCCGAACCTTAACATTATCTTAGCGTTGTGCATTAGCGTCCTTGTGTTAAATTCTTTTCCCTCTCGTCTCTTCCCTTCCCTTCCGTTCTTCCCCCTCAGCGGTCTCAGCGACCTCTGCGGTGAGTCTGGTGTCTGTTTCTGTTGCTTCCATCTCCGAATTTCATTTTTTTGGATAGCTATTGGATGATAGGTTAAAGAGGGGGGAAAATCAGAGAATTGGCTGCAGCCTACTCCTACCCCCAACTCCTACCCCAACTCCTACTTCTGATTCCAGCCCGGAGGGCTGGAATCAGTGATGGAAGATGGCGATGAATACACCCGCCGCAATGGCAGAGCCGATGACACCGGCTACGTTGGGTGCCATGGCGTGCATGAGCAGGTGGTTGTCTTTGTCATATTTTCGCCCGAAGTGGTGAACCACTCTGGCGGAATCCGGTACGGCGGAGACACCGGCCGCACCGATGAGGGGATTGATTTTCACCTTCAGGAACAGGTTCATCAGTTTGGCAAAGAGCAGGCCACCCGCGGTGGCGATTGCGAAGGATAAGAGTCCAAGTCCGAAGATGCCCACCGACCGGGTGTTGAGAAATTGAGATGCCTGGGTACTGGCACCCACCGCAAATGAGAGCAGGATGGTGCAGGTGTCCAGAATGGATGTTGAAGCGGTTTTTGCCAGGCGGTCGGTGACGCCGGATTCCTTCAGGAGGTTGCCCAGCATGAGCATGCCGACGAGGGTGATGGAGCCGGGTGCAATCAGGGCAGACACCATGAAGGCAATAATGGGGAAAAGGATTTTTTCCCGCCTGCTGACCCGCCGGGGTGGTTTCATCCTGATTTTCCGTTCTTTTTCAGTGGTCAGTAGTTTCATGATGGGCGGCTGAATCACCGGCACCAGTGCCATGTAGGAGTAAGCGGCAATGGCAATGGGGCCCAGGAGTTGCGGGGCGAGCTGGGATGACAGAAAGATGGAGGTCGGGCCATCCGCGCCGCCGATGATTCCGATGGAAGCAGCCTCACGGTTGGTGAAGCCGATGAGCAGGGCGCCTATGTAGGTACCGAAAATGCCAACCTGGGCTGCTGCTCCAAGTAGCATGGACTTGGGGCTGGAGATGAGGGTTGAAAAGTCGGTCAGTGCCCCGATACCGAGAAAAATGAGAGGTGGAAAAACGCCTGAAGTAACGCCGTAATAAATCAGGCTGTAAACACTACCCTTATCATAAACGCCGATTGGCAGGCCGGCCATGTAGGGCATGTTGCCGACAATTACGCCAAAGCCGATAGGGAGGAGGAGAAGGGGTTCAAATTTCTTAACAATGGCAAGGTAGACTGCGACGCACCCCAGCAATATCATGATGGAATTGCCCCAGGTGAGGTTGGCAAAACCTGTGGTGCCCAGTGCTTTTATCAGGATTTCCATTTGTCACTCCTATTCCAGCACGATGAGGATATCGCCTTCGCTGATGGAATCGCCTTCTTTTACCTTGATTTCCCGAACGGTTCCGTTTATGTGGGATTGAATTTCATTTTCCATCTTCATGGCTTCCATGATCATGACATCCTGGCCGGGTTTGACAATATCGCCAACTTTGACCATGATTTTGAGGATGAGCCCGGGGAGCGGTGCTACGATGGAGGATGCGTTGACAACGGATGCGGGTTTATGTGTGACAGGGCCGGCGAAACGGGGATGTTCAATGGTTGACTCGGAAAAGAACATTTGAGCCTGGCCCGGGGCAGTGGCAGCGGGTCGCATAGCCGGTTGTGGTTTAATGTCTGAGACGGATTCGATGCCGAGATCTTTCAAGCCGACTTTGTAGGTTCGGCCGTTGACGGTCAGTACGGCCTCGTAGGCCCCGAACTCATTGATTTCCACTGTGTATTCTTTGCCGTTGATATCAAATTTAACTTCTTTCATTTTATTCCTCAAATGGTTCGGCGTTGTCCATATTTAAAGCCAAGGCGCCAGGCATTCTGTGCGTCGTTTCCATGGACAAACGTAATTTCACTTTGAACTGGGTCAAAATGGACTCTTCGATACAATTCGATAAGGGCTGCAATAGCAATCCGGTCTTCATCCGGGATTTCTTCAATTACCGGTGCAATCTCTGTCATTTCCGGAGAAACAGGTGTAGTTTCTGCTCCTCTTTCTTTGGTTTCGCTTTTTTCAACCAGTTCCAGAATCCGGTTAAACAGAAAAATGACACAGGCAATGAGGACCAGGCCGCCAAACACAATCAGGAGTCCGCCGACAGAGGTGGACCAGCCGTTGTTTTGAATGATGTTTTCCCACATATTGCTATCCTACAGGGGGATGTTGCCGTGTTTTTTCGGCGGGTTTTCATCTCGTTTGTTCTGAAGCATTTCCAGCGCCTTTATGAGCTTGTACCGGGTCATCCGGGGCTCAATTACCTCGTCGATAAATCCCTTGGATGCCGCGACGTAGGGATTGGCAAAACGCTCCCTGTATTCTTCAATTTTTTCATGAAGTTTTTCCTTTGGTTTTTCAGCATCCCGAATTTCCCTTGAAAAAATGATTTCAGTGGCCCCCTCTGAACCCATTACCGCAATTTCGGCGCATGGCCAGGAGAATATCATGTCTCCCCGAAGCTGTTTAGAGTTCATCACGCAGTAAGCACCGCCATATGCCTTCCTTGTGATTACCGTAAGCTTGGGAACAGTGGCTTCTGCGTAGGCGTAAAGAAGCTTTGCGCCATGTCGAATTACGCCACCGAATTCCTGAACCGTACCCGGCATGAATCCGGGCACGTCTTCAAAGGTGATGATGGGGATGTTGAAAGCATCGCAGAATCGTACGAACCGAGCGCCCTTAACAGAGGAATTGATGTCCAGAACGCCGGCGAGATGTTTGGGCTGGTTTGCCACAATTCCCACGGATTTCCCGTTGAGCCGTCCGAAACCGATGAGGATGTTGGGTGCGAAAAGGGGCTGAATCTCAAAGAAATGTCCATTGTCCAGTACCATCTTCAGTACTTGTCTCATGTCGTAGGGCTTGCCGGGGTTTTCGGGAATGATGTAGTTCAGTTCTTCGTCCAGGCGGTCAATGGGATCGCCAGATTCCAGTATCGGCGGTTCTTCCATGTTGTTTTGAGGAATATAGGTAAACATTTCCCGCATGGCAGCAAACAGGGATTGCTCATCATCAAAGGTGAGATGGGTAATCCCACTCTTGGATGCGTGCATCCTGGCGCCGCCCAGTTCTTCCGCTGTGACGTCTTCATGGGTGACTGTTTTCACAATCTTGGGCCCGGTTAAAAACATATAAGCCGAATGCTTTACCATGAATACAAAATCCGTTAAAGCCGGGGAGTAAACAGCACCGCCGGCGGCTGGCCCGACCACTGCCGAGAGTTGCGGAATAACGCCTGAAGCGGTTACGTTGCGGAGAAAAATGTTGGTATAGCCAGCAAGGGAATCAACACCTTCCTGAATTCGGGCACCGCCTGAATCATTGATTCCAATGATGGGTGCGCCCACTTTCATGGCCATATCCTGAATCTTGGCGATTTTCTCACCCACGGTTTTGGACAGGGAACCACCGAAGACGGTGAAATCAAAGGCATAGACAAAGGCAAGGCGGCCGAAGATGGTACCGTATCCCGTAACAACGCCATCTCCAAGATAGGTTTTTTCTTCCATACCGAATTCATGACATTCGTGGGTTCTAAGGGCATCTACTTCTTCAAAACTCTTGGGGTCTAAAAGCAGGGAAATCCGTTCCCTTGCTGTCAGTTTCCCCTTTTTGTGTTGTTTCTCGATTGCCTTCAATCCGCCGCCCACAAGGGCTTTTTCGGTAAGTTCTTTCAGCTCAAGCAGCTTCCGTTGCCGGCTCATTTGTCTGTTCCTCCAGGTTCGCAGAGTTCAGTGAGAATCCGTCCCGACGAAGCCGGGTGCACAAACGCAATCTTTGTTCCATGAGCGCCATTTCTCGGCTGATGGTCAATGAGCCGGATTCCGGCTGATTCCAGCGCTTCAATCTCGCCTTCCACGGAATCGGTTTCAAAGGCAATGTGGTGAATGCCCGGCCCCTTTTTTTCAAGGAAGGCCGCAACGGGGCTGTCGGGGCCGGTTGGCTCCAGCAACTCAAGTTTGACTTCGCCACACTGGAACATGGCAATTTTAACCTTCTGTTCCACAACAGTTTCTTCCCCGAGGAAAGTCAATTGCAGTACATCCCGGTAAAAGGGAATCTGGCTTTCGAGGGATAAAACCGCAATACCGATATGATTTATCTTTTGAATCATAGATAAGACCTCCAATTCTGTTCTGATTCCAGGTTGCTTCAGCCTGCAGCCCTGCGCTTGCCTGCATGATGGTATTCACCATCTTATCGAAAGGGGCCGGGATGTTCAAATCAGGCAATTCTGCAACCCGGATTCTGAACGCCCCCATTGTAGACTCATGTGATTCACTTCACAACATAAAAAACTGATTTTTTCAAAAAAATCTTGCTCTCGAAAGGGGGAAACTCCTAACTTATAGAAAAAAACTTATATGATTGAAAGAGCGAGAAGAAAAAAATTGCGTTCAGTTCAATGGGGTGCCGTTTCCGCGTGGATTTCACCCCTTTCTCTCTGGCCGATGGGCAATTCCGACAGTACCATCGCCGCTACAATGAGAAGGCCTCCCAGTGCCCGATGGGGAACAATGAGTTCATTTCCATAGGTCCAGGCGAAGAGAGCGGCAAAAACCGGTTCCATTGAGAAAATAATGGCGACTTTCACCGGGGAAGTGTTGCGCTGTGCTACCAGCTGGATAATAAACGCACTTACGGTGGGGAAAACTGCAAGAAAAACAATAACGCCCAGGGCCGCCCGGCAGTCGCAGGAGAGCGACGTACTGGATGAAAGCCCCACTGCGATGCTCAACAAGCCCACAACCAGCATTTGTTGGAAATTCAGGATGAAGGGGTCGGCTCCGTTTTTCATGAAGCGATCTGCAATAAGGATGTGAATGGCATAGCCCATTGCTGCAAAAAGGGTCAGAAAATCGCCGAAATTGGCGTCGTGGAGGCCCCCGGTCAGTACGAAGAGGCCGGAAACAGCGAGAGCTATTGAAATCAGTTTCATTGGCGAGGGGAGTTTTTTCATGAAAACGAAGGCAAACAGGGGTACAAACACGATAAATAAGCCGGTGATAAAACCTGAGTTGGATGCAGTGGTAAATTTCAGGCCGATGGTTTGAGGTACATAAATGGTCCAGAGAAAAAAACCGAGAATCAGCCCCTGCTTCCAGTCGGTGAAGGGATTTCGTTTCAGCAGGAGGAGAAGAATAAGCATGATGACAGCGGCAATGAGGAAACGATAGCCCAGGAGCCCCAGCGGTGTCACATGGTGCAACACGTTTTTTACCATGAAAAAGGTAGCCCCCCAGATTGCAGCGGCATACAATAATCCAACATCAGATAGCATGGTTCTGAATCCCTTCATTTTTCCCTCCTCGGTCAGATATTGTATCGCATTTTCCCCAATATGATGAAATTGAGAAAACTTGGCTCATATTCCCCGAATTTTGAATTAAAGCATTCCTTTTCGCTTTTTTGACAGGAATCAAGTTTTTCTGGTAAAATTCTGTCAATATCAATGTGGTTGAATCCGGATATGTTTCGCAATGAATGGCTGATGCAAGCTTTTATGTGGACATCCAGTAAGAGCGACAAAATGATAAGGAGGTCTCAATGGATCAATCCTGGTTGGACAAGTTAATGAGCAAAAAAGGGTTATATACGGTGTTCTGGGTGACCGCCATCGTGATGGTGGTGGCACTGATTGGATTTACCACTTTACTTGTAAAAGAGGTTCCTCCAATCCCCCAGAAGGTCATTGCATCAAATGGCTCCACCCTGTATACCTACGATGATGTGGTAGCGGGAAAGGGATATTTCCAGGAGTTTGACCTGATGGACTACGGTACCATGCTGGGCATGGGGGCCTATCTCGGCCCGGACTTTACCGAGGAAACCATGCACCGTCGGATTGTGTCCTTGTATGATGCTTATTCCAATGAAGAATTTGGTGTTTCGGCTGCAAACCTCACCGACATTCAGCGGGGCAAAATCAAAGAAATGGTGAAAGCCGACCTGGATAAAACCAAATTGAGCAAAGGCACTGTCGTGTATTCGCATGAGTCCTCTGCTGCTTATTATGACACGGTTGAATACTGGATAAATTTCCTGGTCAACGGTAACAAAAAACTGGCATGGTCAGGCGGTGTCATTAAGCCGGAAGAGGCAAGAAAAATAGCAGTTTTCTTTGACTGGGGCCAGCTTGTGGCTTCGACAAAGCGGGAAGGAACCAATCGAACCTGGAGCAACAACTGGCCATCCGAGCCTCTGATTGACCAGAATGTCGGTTGGTCAAGCCTTTTCTGGTCTTTGATGGAAGTGCTCCTTCTATGGACATTGACCATTCTAATCGTCTATCTGATGTACGAGTACTTTGTGAAAAAGGAAAAAGATGAAGTGCTGGAACAGCCACTTGTACTGAATTCCCTTTTCCCATCCCAGAAGAAGCTGTTCAAATACCTTCCGGTTGTGGCTTTATTCTTTCTGCTGCAGGTGATTCTTGGCGGCTATATTGCTCATATTTACACTGAACCGGCGAAGAATTTTATTCTGAGCCAGAGTATTCTTCCCTTTAATGTAATCCGTGCGCTTCATGTCAACATTGCCATTGTCTGGGTTACTGTGGGCTGGCTCGTGGGCGGGATGTTCATTGCCCCGCTGGTTGCGAAGAAGGACCTGCGATTCCCCTGGCTGGTGGACGTCCTCTGGCTGGCGCTGGTTGTTGTTGCCGCCGGCGGAATCTTCGGCATTTACGCCGGCGCAACCGGCTACCTTCGGGATACCTGGTTCTGGCTGGGTAATGAGGGACGGGAGTACCTGAATCTCGGCCGTGTCTGGGATATTGGCCTTGTTGTGGGGCTGGTTCTGTGGTTCCTGATGGTTTTCAGCACCATCCGCAAAGCTAAAGAGAATAATGTGATGGTTGGCACCATTATCTGGTCGGCTTTTGGTATTGCCACACTGTACATGGCAGGAATGGCACCGGTGCACAAAATCATACCGAACTTTACTGTGGATGACTACTACCGCTGGTGGGTTGTTCATCTCTGGGTAGAACTGACATTTGAACTCTTCGCGGCCGGCGTGCTGGCCTACCTCGCGGTGCTGCTGGGGTTAGTTCCCCGTAAAACTGCGGAAAAAGTCATGCTGTTTGAACTGGTCCTGATTATGGTGTCCGGAATCCTCGGCGTGGGCCATCACTACTGGTGGCAGGGCCTGGACGAGTACTGGGTGGCAATCGGGGGAGCATTTTCCGCGATGGAGCCGGTGCCGCTGGTTATCCTGATGATTGAGGCCTGGAAACAGTACAAAGATATCAAATTAAAGGGCAAAGAGTTCGCATTCACCGTTCCATTCATGTGGCTGACCGGTTCTGCCTTTCTCAACTGGTACGGTGCCGGATTCCTTGGCATGATCGCCAATCTCCCCATTGTAAACTACTATTCGCATGGGACTTATCTGATCATGCCCCATGGCCACGTGGCGTTGTTGGGCGCTTTTGGTTATATTTCCATCGCCTTTATCTACATAGTTGCCCGTTCAAAGGCGGCAACTGAAGGAAGGGTATGGAATGACAAGTACAGCAAAATCGGTTTCTGGCTGGTGACAGGCGGTATCGTTCTGTTCTCCCTTCCCACGCTGATAATTGGATTCCACCAGACCGAGATTGCCTACAAGCTGGGCTATCACGCTGCACGTGCCAGAGAAACCGTGGAAGCGGTAAAGGGTTGGATGTGGTTCCGGATTCTGCCGGATTCCATGATAATCTTTGGAGCCGCCACAATATTTGTGGACATTGTAAAGAAGACATTTCTATCAAAAAAAGCATAGTTCCATGCCCAATCGGGCTGTTTGCCCGGGGTGTTCAGTGCTGGATGATAGATGGTAGATGACAAGAGAGAAGGGGAAATCAATTTCCCCTTCTCCTTTTTTTCCGTGGATCTGAGAGTGTGAGGGCAAATGGAGAAATTCTTATATTTAAGGGGTTATCTTAACAACCTTTGCTGTAATAACTCCTGGAGTTCTCTTCTGTCATCCAAAATACAATGAATATAGACTTCGTTTCCACGAACTTGATAAATGATTCGGTACGGTTTGAAATGAATTTCTAAATATCCCAACACACTTATTCGGTCCAGTTCGCGCGGGACATGGCCTCGTTCCGGCAAAGAATTCAAGGATAAACAAGTAGATTGCAAAGCTTCAAAAAGTGCATCTGCTTTTTCGGGTGAGTCGTATTTAGCCACATAGTTATAGATTCCAAAAATATCTTCTTCTGCATCAGAAATAAGGAAAACCTTGTATTTCATTACCGGTTGCTTTTTCCTATTCGTTTTCTCAAATCAGAAAAACTTTTGTCAGCTGGTTTGAATTTTCCCTTATCAAGATTTGAAGAACTCTGGGCCAGTAATTTCAGAAGCGCCAGGCTTTCCTGAGTTTCTTCGTACACTTGAATATTCTGGACAACGACCTTAGCTTCGCCATTTTGAGTTATGATCACAGTGCCCTGATTGTCATCTAACATCCAACACCTATCATCTAACATCCGGTGCAACGCGCCGCGGGGGTAGGGGTAAGAATTGTGAAAGTGCGAGTGCGAGTGCGCGAAATCAAAGAGTTGGCCATTCTCTGTCCGCTCTCTTCTCCTCCGGTCAGAACACAGAACACAGAACACATCTTTCCCCATTTAACAATGCTATAATTTCCACGAGATAAAAAGCTTGGGGGGGGAGGAGGCGGAAATGGTTGAAGAAATGATTCACCGGGTGGTGGAAGAACTGAGTACGATGGAGAGTTATCGGGCGGTGTACCGCTCTGCGAAGAAGGGCGTGACCATGCCGTCCATCGATACGCTGGAAGAGATTATGACCTACTGTAAGCGTATTCTGTTCCCCGGCTATTTTGCGCACTCGGAGGTAACGCCGGATACTATGCGTTATTACATTGGCGCCAATGTGGATAAGGTTGTTCGACTCCTGAGTGAACAGATTCACCGGGGATTCTGTTTCCCCTGCCAGGATGAAGCTGACCGTGGTTGTGAGGCCTGCAGGAAGGACAGCCGGGAATTAATCCTTCAGTTCATCTCAAAATTACCGGAGATCAGGCGACTCCTTGCCAGTGACGCCCTCGCTGCATACCAGGGGGATCCGGCGGCCCGGAATGTCGGAGAAACAATTTTCTGTTATCCCAGTCTCCTCGCTTTGACTCACCATCGGATTGCCCATGAACTTTATCAGATGCAGGTTCCGCTGATCCCGCGGATAATCTCAGAGATGGCCCATGCAAATACGGGAATTGACATCCATCCGGGGGCTGAAATCGGGGAGCATTTTTTCATAGATCATGGAACCGGTGTGGTGGTTGGGGAAACGTGCGTCATTGGTCATCATGTACGGTTGTACCAGGGCGTAACACTGGGGGCCAAGAGTTTTCCGTTGGATAAGGATGGCAAG
>QMQE01000090.1 GCA_003650445.1 Acidobacteriota bacterium
CTCAACCGGATGAACCCTGACGCAAAAAAATACTTTATCGGCTGTTTCACAGAAGAACAGAAATTGCCGGACACCATTTTTCTCAGGGGTTCAGAAAAATTTCAAATACCGGAGCTTCTCTCAGACATCCCCCCCTTCCCTGCCATTCAGGAAAATCATGTTCGGCCCCTGATCCACATCCAGAACGGCTGTGACCTCCACTGCAGCTATTGTATCGTGCCCCATTTCCGTGGCCCCAGCCGAAGCATTAGCAAGGAGCTTGTGCTGGAACAGGTAAAGGCCGCGATTCAAGCGGGCCGGAAAGAAGGGGTACTCACCGGCATACATCTCGGGACCTGGGGAAAAGACCTTCGCCCGAAGCAACACCTTATGGATTTGCTTCACTTTATTGAAAAACATATTGAAAATAACTTTAAAATCAGGATTTCATCTCTGGATTCCAATGAAATTCCGGATTCTCTTATTGACTACCTGAAGGACTCTGAAATGATCCGGCCTCATTTTCATATTCCGCTCCAATCCGGCAGTGCCGGGATTTTGAAACGGATGAAACGTCGCTATTTACCGGAACAATACCAACTTGTTGTAGAAAAACTGCGAAACGCACTGCCGGATGCCTGTATCGGGGCGGATGTTATTGTAGGGTTTCCAGGTGAAACGGAAGCGGAATATGAGGAATGTTTCACCTTTGTTTCAAACAGCCCCCTTGACTATCTCCACGTCTTTCCCTTTTCCCCCAGAAGTGGGACACCGGCCGCAACAATGCCGGACCAGTTGCCGGAAGCGTTGAAAAAAGAGCGGGTGAAACGATTGAAAGGGCTTTCAGATACAAGACGAACCCAGTTTACCCGGCGTTTCATGGGTCAGATTCGCCAGGGAATCCTCATTTATCCCGACCTGGTATTGACCGACAACTACATTTCCGTTCATCTTACGAAACCGGCAAAAGTGAAACCGGGGAATGCTGTGCAGGTTCAACTTAAAGAAATCTCAGCAAACCACAAGGCCAGCGGCATATTGGCCTGACTTTTTTATAATTATTCTGATTCGGTCTCTTCAGGAGAAGAATCCGGGGCATTGAGCCCCCGGCTGATTGTACTTACCGGCTCCACCGCAGGAATCTCCGCACCGGTGGTCGCGCCCAGTTCTCTGAACCTCCTGGCCGTAACCAGCACCCTGCCCTCCAGCGACCCCACCGCCTTGTTGTAATTATCCACCGTCTTATCCAATGATTTCTTCATGGAAATAAAATGGGTTGCCAAAGTCCGGACCCGGTCATAAAGTTCTTTTCCCAACTGGCTGATTTTCTGGGCATTTTCTTCGAGGTGTACCTGTCGCCAGCCGTAGTAGGCAGACTTCAGCAGTGCAATCAGCGTGGTCGGTGTAGCCAACAGTACCTTTCTCTCAATGGCATACTCAAAAATAGTAGCATCCTGTTCCAGGGCAGCGCTAAAAAAGTTTTCTCCAGGAAGGAACAGCACGACAAATTCCGGTGTGTTCTCAAACTGATTCCAGTACTGTTTTCCGGAAAGTTTATTGATATGTTCACGGACCTGAGTTGCGTGCCGCGCCATATACTGTCTTTTTTCCTCCTGTTCCTTCGCCTCAATAGCCGAAAGATAAGCATCGAGCGGTGCCTTTGAATCCACAACCATCTGCTTGTTTCCGGGAAGATTGACAACCATGTCCGGCCTTAATAGCCCGTCCTCCCCGGCAACAGAGACCTGCTCCACAAAATCACAATGGGCTTCCATTCCTGCAAATTCTACGACGTTTTTGAGCTGAACCTCTCCCCAACGTCCCCGAACCTGTGGTTTCCTCAGCGCAGTTACCAGGTTTTCAGTTTCCCCCCGGAGGCGTTCCTGGCTCTCTTTCATCGAATTCAGGAAAGTTTCCATCGAGCTGTAATCGCTGACCCGTTTCTTCTCCAGCTCGGAAATCTGCTGGTTCACCTGCTTCAGGGATTCAGACAAGGGCGCTACCAGGGTCTGAATCGCCTTCTGTTTCAGTGCGAGGTCACCACTGGCTTCTTTTTGCACCCCTTCCAGCACGGATTTTGCGAGGCGAAGAAAACTCTCATTGTTGGATTCCAGGGCCTTGGACGAAAGCGCGCTGAAGGAATCGGAGAGCTTTTTCTCCGCTTCTTCCAGCAGTTTCAACTTTTCCGCGGCAGTTTTCCTCTCATTTTCTAATTCAGCGTCAAGGCGGGAAAGCTCTTCCCGGTGCCGGGCATTGGACTCCGCAAATTCATCCAGTTTCTCTTTCAGTCCGGCGATTTCATCTTCCAGTCTCGGCACTTCACCGGCTCTGGTTTCCGCCGCAATCCGGCTGTTGGACTCTTCCCGCAGTTGGTCATGCAGACGGGATAATTCTCGATTCAACTGACGGATGCGGGGCAAAACAATTACCGCAACGACAATCCCACCGAAAAAGAATGCACCTGCGGCAATTAAAACGGTCTGTAGAGGAATGCCCATCTGAATACCAGCCTATTCCTCATCCTTCCCTTGTTCTTCCTGCTCCATCACCTGAAAGAAAACATCCGTTGTCACCATAGACGACATCATCATCCCCGCCATGGCTGCCCAACGGTCTGTCTCGTAGAGTTTGACAAAGCGTTTCATGCCTTCAATCAACTCCTCCTCGGAAAACTCGAAAAGTTCTTCAACCTTGTGCTCCTTGAAGATATTTTCAAGTACACGGATAACCTCATTTACAACAACCTGTTCCAGTTCATTCTCACGATCTTCATCATGATTGTCGTGCTCATGTGCCATATTGACTCCTTTTCCCATCAAAAAAATGGGGATTTGCTTTTATTATACATGAATATGGCAAAAAATCGTCACTTGAACCCGGAAGAAAAGGACAGCCCCCGATTCAGTGCTTGATACCGAAAACCGGCGGATCAATATTGAACACGATACCCGCCCCGGGAAACTGCTCATTGAGCCGTCGGCGGATTTCTTCAATTTCAGCAAGACGTGCCGGAGTTTTTTCCAAATTTATGTCCATGACGATGTTGAACCGTTCATCTGAGCCTACAATCCGGATATCGTGTGCAGTTTCCATGATGGGATGATTTTTTTTCAATTCTTCAATGGCGGCTGAAACTTCCCCGTATCTCGAATGAGTCCGGTTCACCGGGTCCACGTGTACGACCGCCCAGCCAGGGAAACGCCCCTGAACCTCCCGCTCAATGGCATCGGAAATGTCATGGGCACGGCAAAGCTGCATGGTGTAATCCACCTCGATATGAAGTGAAATGTTGTAAATAGAGCGAAAATCATGAACAACAATATCATGAACCCCGAGAACCTCTTCATGTTTCAGCGCAATTTCTTTCACCTGCTCCACCATTTCCAGTGAAGGATTTTGCCCCATCAGAGGACTTGCGGACTCCCGGATCAGTCCGATTGCGGTGGCCATGATGAAAATGGAAACCGTCAAGCCGCCGATTCCATCCGCCCGGGGCCATCCGGCATGTACAAACCCCAGCGAAATGAGGACGAGAACGGTGGAAATGGCATCGCTCCGGTGATGATGCCCATCCGCTATAAGTACACTGGAATCAATTGTCCGCCCGAGGAAAAAAGAAAACCGTGCCAGCCCTTCCTTTGCCAACAGGGTTAAGGCCACGACAACTATTCCTACAGCATTCAGTTCCGAAATCTCCGGTTTCACAATTTTGGAAATGGAATCTTTCAGAAACTCCAGTCCCACAACAAAAAGAAGTGTCGCCACAATAACAGATGCAATCAGTTCCATTCGGCCGTGGCCAAAGGGATGGTCTTCATCCGGGGGCCGGGCGGAAATCTTGAATCCCACAATCACAACAACAGAGGAAAGGACATCTGAGAGAGAATGGACGGCATCCGCGATTAAACTGATACTGTGAAATGCAATGCCATAAAACAATTTCACCGCTGCAATCAACACGTTCACAACAATGCTGACAATGCCTTCCAGAAAACCGACCTTCTCCCGATCTTTTTCCCCCGCTATCTGAACCCAGTCCTTAAACCGAATCAGATACCGCCACTTCATCATTCAATCCCCCCAAATCCTCATCATTTTTTTGACATAATATCACACCATTCTTGTCTTTTCTTCGGCCAAACCGGCCACAAGAAAGTTGTGTGAGAAAATTCTTTCCAGATTCAGCCCTTTTCGCTCTTTTTCAGATTTTTCCAACGTTTCCACATGCCGACATTTATGAACAGCTGGCGAATGTACACCAGAACGGGTACAACAAGCCAGACGGATAATGCATCCAATTCAACCCGGTTCCACCGTAGCAGCAGGAGGCGATAGGGCTTCGACCAGATTCTCAGAATCAGCTGCAATGCCAGGTGTAAACCAATGATACCGGAAACTGCCAACAGAGGATGGACAGTAAATACACCAATAAACAGGAAAAATGCAAGGATGAACCACAGAGGAGAACCGGGTTCAATCAGCATGCGACTTGGACTCGGTTTGTGCAGAGAATGCTTTGTAACACCGACACCGATATTCCATTCTGCGTACTTGAGCAGAGGCCCATGAGGCTTGTGGAAGATAGCCATTCCCGGTTCATAATCCAGGCGATAATCGGCCGCACGTAATCGTCGGCTGAGATCAATGTCTTCTCCACCAGTATCAAAGTTCACGTCGTACCCGCCAATTACTTTCAGTGCCCCTTTCCTGAAGGCTCCATTGCATCCTGGCACAAACGAAATGCCCCCCGGCCCCAGTTCGGTATTGGCATCCAGTCCAATCGCTCCCCCGGCAGGATGCCCCACGGCGGCAATACATCTACCCAACCAACCGGTTTCAAGTGGTGGAAACGCATCACCGGCAAGGCCGGCACTCTTCAGATGTGTGGCAAAACCATCTGCAATCCCTCTCAGCCATGTTTCCGGAATAATCGTATCCGCATCCGTAAATGCAATGATATCGAATCGGGCTGCCCCGATCCCTTCATTTCGTTGCCTGCTGAACCCAGCCTCTCTTTCGAGTAAGCGAACAGAGCTGTATTCTCTTACAATTTCCGGGGTCTTGTCACTGGAGGAATCAACCACAATGCACTCCCATCGGTCAACAGGATACTCTTGTTTCATTAGTGAATTCAGGCAGACACTGATATTTTGTTCTTCATTCTTTGTAATGACGATTACAGATATTCCCGGAAAACTTTTGTCCTCATTCTGCGGCATTCAGAAACTCCGCGCTCAAAACACATCCATCAAAGGTCCTGTAATCGTACACGCAATTTTTACAAAACCCGAACTGATCCCGATTGGCCTGGAAGCGATGCCGAAAATCCTCTGCTTTTTGAGAAAACCAGATTTTATCGAAATGCTGCTCATTGATATTTCCGAAGGGATGCTGATAGTGAAGGTCAAATTCACAGGAAATAATCTCCCCGTCGGGGAACAAAGTCGGTTTAGTCCAGGGAAAGCGACACCAGTATTTTCCTGAATTGCGCTCCGTTTCGAATCCCCGGGTGTATCGATACCATTTGAATCGGTCCCCTTTCGGCGCAAACTGCTGATCCTTTTCCGGGTCAGCCGTACCATCCTGCCTCGTGGAAAAGGCCTTGTAACTGACCATATCCACACCAAGCTTCATGGCCAGTTGCCGGAATTCATCTACTTCTTCTTCGTTTTCACGGGAAACCACCATTCGCATATTCAAAATGGGCCCTGCCCCGCCATTTGTCTTTTTGGCTGCCACAAGGGTACGAATATTTTTCAAAACCCGGTCAAAATCCCCTCCCCGCCGTTGTGCCAAATAACTTTCTTTCTTTGTACCATCAACAGCAATAATCAGTGCCGACAGTCCGGATTGGATTAGTTCCATTGCCTGGGCGTCGCTCAAACGGTTCAGGTTGGTGCTGGTAACTGTCAGAATGTTTCGGTCAGTGGCATACCGCACCATTCTTGCCAGCTCAGGATTCAGAATCGGCTCTCCCCAGCTCCATAGAATCATGTAGAGCAGCGTGTCCCCGGCCTCATCGACAAATTTCCGGAAAGTCTCAAAGGGCAACAACATTCGTGCTTTTGTTGTCTCATCTTTGGATGGGCAAATTCGGCAGTTGAGATCGCAGAGGTTGGATGGGGATATGTGAGCCATGTAAGGACGGCCCATAGTCCGAGCAATGGGAAACAACCTGTTCAGGCCGATTTTTACCAGGTTCCATCGTTTTTTCCACGAAAGGTGGGTGGCCGACAGGGGAATCTGATCAAATTGAAAAACCACCCGTTTTCGAAACAACAGGTTGAATCCGTTGCGTATCAGGAATCCGGATTTCATTAGTTTTTCCTCTCAGGGGCGCAGTTTTGCAGAATAGCCCGGAGTCTTCCGGTAATTTCCGGTTCATATCTGTCCATTTCCATGGAACGATGCAACCATTCCCTGCTTTCCAGTACTCGCTTAAATTCTTTTGTATCATAAGCAGCCATAACCCGTCCTTCCTCCTCCATTTTCTTAACAAATTCTATCTGATGATTGTCCACATGCTCTCCAAAATCCGCTCTACGGGGGATGACCAGCGGGATTTTACCCATTTCAAGAGCCAACAATACCGAACCAACACCACCATGGGCAATCACAAGATCGGCCTGACGAATGGCATCACGCAACTCGTCAAAACTCAGAAACGGAACTGGCTTGCAATACCGGAACAAAAAGGAAGTGTGGCCTTTCTGAACCAGGGTATCTGATGGAATCCACCCCTTTCCGACAGCCTCATCTACCGCTCGCAACAGTCGGTCGTAGGGTTTTGCTTCCAGACCGACGGTGACCATAACCTTCATATCACCTGCCCTCCATATTCTGCCTTGCGATACCGATCGGCCAGTTCAGGCCATTGGACCAGAACATGTTTTGCAATTGGATAAATCAGTTTTCCAGTCAACGAAAACCCGGTAATACGGGTATAAGATTCCACATACACAGTTGGAATGCCCATCAACCAACCGACATAAGCGAACGGAAGCGCGATTCCTGCCCCCGTTGTTACGATCATAGTGGGCTTTTCCCGCAGCAATGACCGAAATGCGACACCTGTATTCCGAATCAAGTTCCAGATATTTCGGTTGGTGGGATGATACCCGGTTATCACCTGCTCCTCTTTCAGCAGGCACCGGGAATCAGGGCCATCAAACGTCACCCAGAACCGATTCATTCCTTCCCATGCGGATCGCATCCTAAACAACTCCAACAGATGGCCGCCGGTGGAGCAAACCAGACATATTTTCATTCCGGCTCCTCCAGGTACTTCATGCGGACTCCCGCCAGATCTGCAACGAACGCCCCAACAGCGTTTCCAGCCGGTTAATTTCACCTGAGTACACTTCTGCCAATTTCCGCCGCACATCTTCCGGCATCGGATCCGGGCGGGTAAGCCCCTTCCATGCCCGCAACTTCATACCCCGGCGAATCCGATATGGAAGCATAGACTTTAAAACAGTTTTCCACCAACTGGGTTCCATTATATTTCGGGCCAGCCACTCACTGGCCGAATTCCGCAATCGGCCGGACGGGTTTACCACATGGCCGGAAAGCAGTGCACCATCCATCGCTATACCGAGGAAATCTGCAATCTCGGCCATATGTCCGGCCAAATCCCTGTAAAATTCTTCAAAAATCCACACCTTACAATGCGGAAATGTCTGCATAAAGGCACGTACCTGCCCTTCGTACCGCCCAAACCCGATGTAATCATAAGAGTAGGACATCCCGGACGCCAGCCGCTTATCAATTGTCTCGGGGTGAATTGCCTCATTGAATGGTAACGGCTCGCGATAGTGAGACGATTTCAACAGGTAGTGAGACCATGCCCGAGCCGCCGGATTTCGCAACAGGATGATTATCTTCAGGTTAATTGCCTTGGCCCCGTAAAGTTTCTGTATATTCTCAATCACTGTTTCATGGTCGTAGAGATACCAGACCGACCCTTCACCGATAAATTGGCCCGAAATCGCGTTTCGAAACAGGCCAACGTATGCATCCAGTTCATTAGTGGCCCAATCCTGAATTCTTTCCTTACCCATCCATTCTTTCAGAAACGGGCGTCCCCCCCACAATGAAAAGAACATTGGCTCTTTCTGATTTGGCATAAATACAGAAGAATGACGCTGCAAACTATCGTAAAGTTTGGTTGTCCCCGACCTTGCGGCACCGGGAA
This sequence comes from Acidobacteriota bacterium, assembly GCA_003650445.1. Taxonomy (GTDB): domain Bacteria; phylum Acidobacteriota; class Holophagae; order Thermotomaculales; family Thermotomaculaceae; genus UM-FILTER-49-7. The sequence goes on from QMQE01000090.1 coordinate 8,174, forward strand.
TCAGAAAGTCCGGCAATTGTATTTCCCGCCCATCATAAGAAACAAACATCTATTGTCCTTCCTTTTAGTACATTAGGAAGTATAACAGGGGTCCCTTTTGAGAACAAGAATGAATATAATGAACAGGAGAAGTTCAGAAAGTGTATATGCTTGTCGAAGAAGGAACAATGCCTGCAATTCATTGACGATTCCGCAACTCTAAAGTATTATTGCCCCTATGAAGAAAAACCGGAAACAACAAGAGCCGATTTTGAAGCCACGTTTTGTTCTTTTTGGCACCTACGCGGAACAGAATGCCGGGGATGACTATATGCTGGCCGTACAGATAGAGCAGTTCATGAGTCGTGTCCCCGGCGCACAACTTGTGATTCTGACCGGCGACAGGACTGAAACTCGTAAATTTATAGAGCGTGAAGAGCTGGACAGCAATTCCATCATCCTGTTGTACTCTGGAAGGCACGGTATTTTCGAACCGGGAATCCCCTGGTACCGGTCTTTCAACTGGTTCTGGCAAAACCTTCGCGAGACAGCCCGTGCCGACTTTCTCCTGATCGGCCCCGGCAATCAACTGCAGGATGTGACCAGGCGGATGCGGGTGTTGTTCTTTATCAGCAGGGCGTTACTGGCACGCATAACGAAGACCCCCTATGCCTATTTCGGGATCGGGTTTTACGAAATCAAAAGCAACTTCTGCCGATATGCTCTGAGATGGACTGCCCGCAGAGCCGCATTTATCAGTACACGGGATAAAGGAGGTGCAGTGAAAATCAGAGAATTGGGGATTTCTGAATCTAAAATTTTCGGGTTGAGAGACATTACTTTCTGCCACAACTGGGACCAATCCGAACCCTCCCGTTCACAGGGGAAGACCGATCCAATGGTCGGGTTCAGTTGCCGGATCTTCCTGCCAACCGTATTTCCTCCGAAGGTGGCCAATGAATTTTATCGCTCACTGGCTTCCCTCCTTGCATTCATTCATCTGAAACTGGGAGCAAAACTGCAGTTTTTCCCTTTTTATCGGTCAAGCCCCTTCCATGATGGTGTGGCGCTGGAAAAACTCAAGTCCCGACCGGAACTGAAGGAAATCCCTATTTCCACATATCAGTGGGACACACTGGCATCCCTGCAGCAGGGTATTTCCCAATGTGACGGTTTTGTTGGCATTCGCTACCATTCTGTTTTACTGTCAATCCAGTCGGGTGTACCGGTACTGGGGCTGTCTTACGCGCACAAAACCCAAAGATTCATGGAAGAAACCGGCTTAAATGATGATGTAATTTCAGTGGAAAACGTCACAGCAGAAAAACTGATTGCCCAATGGCAGAAACTCTGGCAAAACCGCACAGTCCGGGTTAAGCAATACCGAGACATTTGTAAAGTCAGCCAGGCCTCAGCAAACCGTCACACAGACCTTATCCTCCAACATCTATCTAAAAATATTTGAATTTGGAGATGGAAGCAGCACAAACAGACACCAGACTCACCGCAGAGGTCGCAGAG
>QMQE01000091.1 GCA_003650445.1 Acidobacteriota bacterium
GTAATCATAGAGAGAAACAGGATAAACCTTACCTTTGAATGTAACATGGAGATAGGCACTGACGCTCAAGGCGATAAACATGGCAAATACTACCATACGGGTCAGCAGTACGGCAGAAGGATTGAGCAGGAACATCCGGAACCGTAATTTCCTGGACAGCTTGGCCGCCAGTTCCTGCACAGCACCCACTGGACAGATGTAACTGCAGAACAGTTTCGGTCCGATCAGGGTCAGGACGCCAATAACGATTATGGTGACAACGAATGGAAGCCGAAGCCCGAACAGGAACGGCTTGGTGGCAGCACAGACTGGTGCCGGGTGCATGGCATAGGCATGGAAGAACCGGCCGGGCAGGTTGCCGGCAATACCGAACGCGAAAGTGGCAAAGAGGAGCAGTGCGACCCGTGCCCGTTCTCCCATGCGCCGTGTATAAAGCAGAATAATGGCTACAATGGCCAACAGAAACATGGTCAGGAACTTGGGCTGCAGGAGAATACCGGCAAAGGTAGCTGATTTTTGGGTAATAGGAATGTGAACACCTTCCTGTGCCAGCAACGGTACCGTAACAATGGTGAACAATACTGTTATCAAAACTGCAATCCACAATGTTTTCCGCTTCATAAAAACTCCCTCTGCCTTCTCAGGACTTGATTTATGACATTGTATCGAAAACCTGGCCTGAAGCAAAGCTGGAAAAGAGGGACAAAGAAAATCCTGAATATTTGAATCAACCTCATTTCCCGCCGTTTCTTATACAGCCCGCAGCTCCTATATCATCGACTGAATCCAATCGGCGGCTCCATGAATAAAACATCCGACCGGTTGGTATAACTGTATATGAGAAAGAGAGGAGGGAAGAGATGAAAACAAACGATGATTATATTCGCGTGTTATCCATTTTCCATTACATAGTGGCCGGGATAGCCGCACTATTTTCGTTATTCCCGGTTATTCACCTTGCCGTTGGGATTGCATTGGCGTCCGGAGTAATTCAAGACCCCAAGGCCCCATTCCCCATTGCTTTTGCGGGCTGGTTCTTGATCATTCTGGCTTCTGTGTTCATCCTCTGCGGTCTTTTATTTTCGTTTTGTCTGTTCCTGGCCGGAAGGTATCTCCAACAGAGGCGAAAGTACATATTTTGTCTGGTTATGGCTGGTATTGCGTGCATGTTCATGCCATTTGGAACAGTATTGGGAGTATTTACGCTTATTCTTCTTTTGAAAGATGACGTCAAGACAGAATTCCAGACAACACCCGTATAATCGTGACAGGAAATTGTATTTTTTATCTTCACTGATCTCGACTCACTATTTCACCACCGCTGCGATGTTCGAGCAACCGTCCTTCTCCTTCCCAATTCATTGATTCTGTTGTAAACTATGAAAAAATCGGATGAACGGAGGGAAAGATGGCGTCACAGATGGAGTCTTTTTCAGCTTCAGGAAAATTTTCAAGAAGGGAATTTTTGTGGATAACGGGAATTGCCGGTACTGCCTTCGCGGTAGGGTGTATGGTAAACCCGGTAACCGGGAAACAGCAACTGATGCTGATTTCAAGGGAACAGGAAATCGCCCTGGATAAGGAAAGCTCCCCCCACCAGTTTTCAGCCGACTACGGAGCCGTTCAGGATGAGGCACTGAATCAGTATGTCAGCAAGGTCGGGCTGAACATCGCCGCCCATTCCCACCGGCCGGACATGCCCTACTCCTTTCGATGTGTCAACGCCTGCTATGCCAACGCCTACGCCTTCCCCGGCGGCAGTATCGCCACCACGAGGGGCCTGCTGGTAAACCTCAACAATGAAGCGGAATTGGCGGCACTGCTCGGCCACGAAACCGGCCATGTGAACGCGAGGCACACGGCGCAGCAGATGACGAAAAAAATGATGCTTGGAATTGCCCTGGCAATTGGAACCGTAGTCGTGGCGGAAAAAAACAAGAAGTATGCCCCGCTGGCCGCCGGATTGGGGGCGGTTGGGGCCGGAGCATTGCTGGCGCATTATAGCCGAAACGACGAACGCCAGGCGGATCAGCTGGGAATGGAATACATGGTTCGAACCGGCTACAACCCGGAGGGAATGGTTCAGTTGATGGGCGTGCTGCAGAATCTGTCCAGAAAAAAACCCAACCTGATTGAACGGATGTTTGCTTCCCATCCCATGAGCTCAGAACGCTTTGCCACGGCAAAAAAACGGGTAACAACACTGTACGCGGACAAGACAAAACTTCCATTTTACCGGGAACGGTTCATGGACAATACCGTAAAGCTTAGAAAACAAAAGCCTGCAATCGAGGCATTTGAAAACGGGGCAGTGGCCATCACAAAGAAAAATTACAGTGAAGCGGAAACTCAGTTGAAAAAAGGGCTGAAACAGCTGCCCCGGGACTACACCGGCCTGACGCTGATGGCCAAACTGGAACTCGCGAAGGAAAACTACGCCAGGGCCGCCCTCTATGCGAAAAAAGCAGAAGACACCTATCCCGGCGAAGCCCAGGCCCACCACGTTGCCGGGGTCGCCGCCCTTTCCATGAAACACTACAGCGAGGCATACGCCGACTTCGACACCTACGAAAAGTTGCTTCCCGGCAACCCCAACACTGTTTTCTTCAAAGGCCTCTCCCAGGAAGGAATGCAACACAAAAAAGAGGCGGCGTCCCAGTACCGGCGCTTTCTCAAAGTGGTCAGCTCCGGGGAACAGGCGGACTACGCCAGAAACCGCCTGATAAGCTGGGGATTCATGAAACAGCCAGCGGCTACAAACGGATAAAACACGGTCAAACATCGGAAACAGGGAGGGGAAAATGAAAAACTGCCTGACAATCTTACTCATGGTATTCATAACAATCCCGGGATTCACCTCGGAAAAGCTGACAAAAGTATGGGAAACCAGACCTCTATTGAACACTGTTGAATCCATCAACTACGACGCAGAGCGAAATGTACTCTTTGCATCCTGCATCAACGGCGCACCGGGGGCAAAGGACGGAAACGGTTTCATCGCGAAGCTGAAACCGGATGGGACCATCCTCCAACTGAAATGGGCCACCGGGCTCAACGCGCCAAAGGGTGCCGCTATTGTCAGGGGAAAACTTTTTGTCTCCGACATTGACATACTGGTGGAAATTGACATCCGGACAGGGAAAATCATCGGCCGCTACGCCGCGCCGGGGGCACAATTCCTTAACGACGTCGCAGTGGGGCCAAAGGGCGGCATCTACGTGTCCGACTCCTCGGGCGTCAACACCGTTTACCTCTTTGACGGCAAGACACTTACCCCCTGGTTCAAAGACAGCCGGGTTCCCGGCCCCAACGGCCTGGCAATCTATGGAAAAACCCTCCTGGTGGGAAGCGGGAGAAACGGCACCATCGCCGCCGTAGACATTGAAACCCGGAACATTCAAATCGTCGCCAAGTCAAAATACGGTGTTGATGGCCTGGTCCCTCTGGGGGACAGCAGATTCCTCACCTCTGACTGGCAGGGACACATCGGCATCGCAGGCCCGGGCAACACCTACACCCAGATTTTGGACACCACCAGCCAGAACATCAACGCCGCCGACCTGGGCTACATTCCAGAGGGAAAACTGATCATCGTCCCCACCTTCTTCCACAACACCGCGGCGGGATATAAACTGAAGATCAGAGGGGAAGTGATGAGTGATGAGTGATGGGTGACGAAAGATGTGTTCTGTGTTCAGTGTTCTGTGTTCTGACCGGAGGGGAAAAGATGGGACAAGGAATGGCCAACTCTGTGGGCCGTGATTCGTAACTTGTAATTTGTGATTAGCGGAAAAAGACAGGGATTGGCTAACTCCCTGCTTTTTCTTACCCCTACTCCTACTCCTACCCCTACCCCTACTCGCCCGCAGGGTGATGAGTGATGGGAAAATCAAGAGACAGGGAATGGCCAACTCCCTTCTTTCGCGCACTCGCACTTTCACTTGCACTATTCTGCCCCCTACTCCTACTCCTACTTTTAGTGCCGACAGCGCGGCCTGAGGCCGCTCTCTACTCCACAGAAATGATGACGATGCCGTTTTCTTCCAGCAGGGCTGCGGTTACACCGATGCCGGGCACTCTGTCTTCTCCTACATAAACGGTGTGGCAACCGCAGGAGGGGGAACGTTCTTTCAGGTATGCCCTTTTTGCGCCTGCTTCTTTCGCAATTTTCAGTGTTTTTTTTGCCCCATTCACAAACGCGGCAGTTCGATCTTCTCCTGCCTCTGACACAACCCGGCCATTCCCGTGAAGCACTTCCCTGCCGGTCTGCATGTCTTCAAAAAATGATGGGGTTCGCGGGGTAGGAAGGCCGCCCAGTTCTTCCGGACAAATCGGCACAATGGCGTCAACAGGTTCCGGTATTTTTCGGGGTTCCAGTATTTCTGCGTTATAACGGCAGCGATAGCCCAGAAGGCAGGCGCTGACCAGTACTTTTTCAGTGGGCTCCGGTGGCTTTGTCAACGGTAACCTCTTTTATTTCATCCAGTTGTTCCAGTTCGCTCAGGACCTCCAGCCCCGATGTCAATTGGGCAAATACGGTGTACTTCTGGTTCAGGTGGGGGGTTGCCAGGTGGGTGAGGAAAAACTGGCTGCCACCGGTATCTTTCCCTGACAATGCCATGCCGACGCGGCCCGCACGATCATAGTTGATTCCATTGTATTCACAACGGATGCTGTAACCGGGCCCGCCGGAGCCGGTTCCCGTGGGATCGCCGGCCTGCGCAACGAATGCCGGAACAACCCGGTGAAAGCGGCTGCCATTAAAATAGCCTTTTCCCGCCAGTTTCGCGAAGTTCAGGCAGGTGAGGGGGGCCGCTTCAGGGAAGAATTCGCAGTGGATGTCGCCCTTTTCGGTTTTCAGGGTGAATCCTCGAAGCTCCTTTGCTTTTTTCAGCACATTCAAGTAAACAGCCAGCGGCTGCGCTTCCTCGGATTTTTCCCGAAAACCGAAGTCATCCAGTACAGACAACAGGGCGCCACCCTTTTCCCTCGCTTCCGCCACAAAGGGGGGCTTCCCCACATCCGGCAGTTTGTCCAGCAGGTATTGAAGGGCTGCGGGAGAACCAGATTCGTGAAACCGGGATTCCGCCCATTGAAGCGCCACATCCTCCCCGAGCCGGTGGTCAAGGTATGCAATTTTTCGGAAATCCGGGATAGCGGAAGCCAATACTTCTTTTTTCTTCAGCTTTGGCATAAAGGGCGCCGAAACTTCGGCCATCACGCCACCCTTATCAAAAAACCCAGGTGCCAGCTCTGCTTTGTCTGAAGTCCTCAGGAGTGTCTCTACTTCCATGGGCGACATTGGCTGTTTCGCCTTTCGCCAGACCGTCCCCCCGTTTTTCAAGTAAATCTCCAGTGCGGTTGCCCGTACCAGCGGATTTTCATCATCAAGGAGGGTAACCACCCCTTTACGGGAATTCACTGCCCGAAGCGCAGCCACCCGTACCCGCCAGTCCGGGTCAGCCAGAAATTCGCCGGGGGCGTCACACACGGCACAGCCATAAACTTTCTGGAATACACCCATGGATTTCAGGGCTTTTGCCGTCACAATCCCCTTTAATTTCAACTGGTATACAGAATACACCGCTTCAGCAGGATAAACCCTGTATGCCGACTCGACATCACCTGCCACAACCACGTTTCTCGCTCGCCAGAGGTTGGCTGCAACTGTCCGGTCAAAATCAGGGTAGGAAAGCGCCGCTCGAAATGCTGCCGGGGTATCCAGTGCCAGCATGGAAATGATACTGTCCTCCCCAATGGGAAGTTTCTGCAATGTTTTCAGCACCAAATCCCCGGGGAAGTGGTTCTCAGGAAAGCGCGTGGCAATCGCTAAGGCCTTTGCCACTTTCGGATTTTTTCCGAACCGCTCTGCCAATACCTGCCACGACGCAAAAGAGGAAACTCGGCCGGATGCAAGTGCAGCGTGAACCGCCACATCAATATCCGACGGGGCCATCGTTTTCACCACTGACATCAGCTGTGCAGGATTCCGCAGATCCTCTGCCCGGGTCAATTCCCCGTTCAGCATCTCCTGCCGCACACCCCCGCAAGAGGCCATCATTGCAAAGATTACAAACAAACAAAGGACACGTTTTGGCATGGGTTTCCTCCCGAATCATTCATGGATTTTTCCGGTTTGAGTATAACATATCCGAACTTTCACCGTATAAGGTTCCAGTGATCAGCTGTGACTGGTCCGCACATTTTACAATAACAGGATGGTTTCATGACAAGTATCCCGGAATTCAGCGTAAAACGCCCGATTACGGTATTGATGATGTTTGCAGTTATCGTAATTTTCGGACTGATTGCCTACTTTCGCCTGCCATTGAAAATGCTCCCCGGCGGCTTTACCGCACCCTTTATGCACGTGTACATCCCCTATCCCTCCTCTACACCGGTGGAAGTAATGAACCAGATCGCTGTCCCGGTTGAGGATGAGCTCAGCACGGTTTCCAACATCAAGACATTGAACTCCAGATCCACCAGTACCGGCGCAGCTGTCTGGATCGAATTTAACCAGGGAACCGACATGGCCACCGCCTATCAGGAGGTTTCCGACCGGATCGAGCGGGTGCGCCCCCAGCTCCCGGACGAGATTGACCATATTTACACCCGGAAATGGGACCCCAACAGCGAGGCAGTGATCAACTTTGCAATCAATCCGCCAGCCGGTGCCAAAGACCCCAACCATGTAATGATAGACATTCTGGAGCCCCGACTGCAACGCATTGACGGTGTGGCCAAAATCGAATTCAATGGGCTTGAAGAAAAATCAATACTCATCGAGGCAGACATTGACAAGATTCAGCAACACAAAGTCAACTTCTACGGCCTGCTGCAGGCCCTCAGGAAAGACAATTTCGTGCTTTCCTCCGGCTACCTGATTGAGGGAGGCAGAAAAAGCCTTGTTGTAACCTCCGCCCGGTTTCGGTCTCTTGACGATATCCGAAACCTCCCCATCGGGGTCAAGGATCTGCGGATTCGGGACATTGCAACTGTGAAATATGCAGCCCCGGAAAAGACGTGGATTTTCCGAGTCGCACGGAAACCAGGGATTTTCATGAGCGTGTACAAAGAATCCGGCGGAAACACAGTGGACATGTGCAAAGATGTACGGACCCGAATGAAAGAACTCTTCGCCACACAGCCTGAGCTGAAAGGATATGGATACTTCAACATCTGGGATCAGGGGGCAGTCATCCACAACTCACTGACAGACCTGCAGATATCCGGTGCCATCGGCGGCCTGTTTGCCCTGTTGGTTGTGTTCGTATTTCTACGCCGCTTTCGATTGACGCTGATTGTGTCTCTCTCCATCCCCTTCTCCATGCTCATGGCGGTGCTGTGGCTTTACTTCATGGGCTACTCCCTGAACCTGTTGACCCTCATGGGCCTGATGCTGGCCGTGGGTATGCTGGTGGACAATGCCATTGTTGTGTCTGAAAATATTGAGCGTCTCAAAGCCCTGGGCCTGGACAACAGGACCGCCGCTGTTCAGGGTGCCCGGGAGGTGGGCCTTGCCATCACCCTTGCCACCTTGACTACAATCGTCGTATTCCTCCCGATGATGCTCATGGGAAACGACGAAATGATGAAACTTTTCATGCGATTCGTGGGAATTTCCATCATCCTGGCGTTATTGTCTTCCCTGTTTGTGGCATTAGTCCTGATTCCATTTTCTTCCGCCTACCTGATGCGACGAAACGGACACACGGGAACCCCCACTGCCGCCTACAGCGAAACAAGAATGGCATCGGCTTACGGAAAAGCGCTTAACTGGACCCTTTCGCATAAACGTTCTCTTTTCCTCATTATCCTGATCGTGGTAGTCAGTACCATTTACCCGGTCAAGAACATGCGTAAAGTCGGAGACATGCGGGGGGGACCCCGGAGGATCGGGGTTCGAATCCGCGTACCCGGCTACTGGCCGCTGAAACAGCGGAAAGCCTATCTCGCCAAACTGGAAGACATCTTTTACAACCATCAGAAAGAACTGGAGTTGAAAACAGTCACATCCAACGCCAACATGCACAACATGTGGGTCAATGCCTGGTTAATAGACGAGAGGGACGCCAAAGAAGACATGGCAGAGATCATGAAGAAGGTGAAAAAGCTGATGCCCAAAGAACCGGGTGTCCGCATCCGGTTCAGGGGGGATCACAACTCTGCTGAAGGCGGCACCGTCAACGTCTATTTTTATGGAAAGAATCTTGAAATTCTGAAAACGTCTGCGGATGAGGCAATGCGTCGACTGCGGAACATCAAAGGTGTAATTTCCGCCGAAATCGATATGGATGACCAGTCGGACGAAATTGTGGTCTCCGTCAAGCGGGAAGCATCTATACAGCGGGGTGTTCGCCCCATCGAAATTGAGTCCACTATTTCCAGCGTCCTTAGGGAAACGCCACTGCCCAAATTCCTTGCACCGGACAGAGAAATCAATGTGCAGCTCCTGTTTAAAAAGAAAAACCGCAATTCCCTTGAGCAGATCCGATCCCTCCAGATCGCGTCAGGGGGTAAAATGCTTCCCATTGAAAGCCTGGCCACCTTCAAGGTCCAACAGGGATTTCAGGAACTGAGCCGCCGAAACAAGAACACCATGCTGGGAGTAAAAATCACATACGCGGACGTAGATATGGGTGAAATGTCCAAAGGCATCAGTCGGGTAATGGGTGGAATCAAGCTCCCGCCGGGTTATTCCTGGTCCAAGGGCCGTCGCTTCCGGGACCTGGCTGAAAGTGACAATTCGACGATATTTGCCCTGATTCTGGCCGCTACCTTTGTGCTGCTCCTGATGGGCGTATTGTTTGAATCCTTCATCCTGCCATTTTCCATCATTATCTCCGTTCCATTGGCATTTGTGGGCTCATTCTGGCTCCTCTTTCTTACAAAAACTGTATTCAACCCCATGGCCAGCACTGGCACACTGATTCTCATCGGAATTGTGGTGAACAACGGCATTGTCCTCATTGACCATGTGAACCAGCTCCGCCGGGAAGGTGTACCCAAACGGGAAGCCATTATCCAGGGGAGCAAAAACCGGCTTCGCCCCATTCTGATGACCGCGCTCACCACCATCATGGGGCTGATCCCGCTGGCGGTGGGAAAATCAAACCTCGTCGGGATTCCCTACTCACCGCTTGCAGTCACCGTAATCGGCGGCCTGACCACATCCACTTTCCTGACCCTGTTTGTGGTACCCGTGTTCTACTCCCTGTTGGATTCCCTTCGGGATTACATGGGCAAAGTCACCTGGTCTGTGGTGGGGAAAAGCGCCGGAGGCGCTGTAGAAAGTGGATAGTGGATGGTAAAAGAAAGATGGGGAGTGATGGGCGGCAGAAAGTGCGTGTGAAAGTGTAAGTGAAAGAGCGAGTACGCGAAAGAAGGGGGTCACCCTTCGGGTGAGTAGGAGTAGAGGTAGGGGTAGGGGGCAGAATAGTGCAAGTGAAAGTGCGAGTGCGCGAAAGAAGGGAATTGGCCATTCCCTGCCTTTTGATTTTCCCATCACCCTGCGGGCGAGTAGGGGTAGGAGTAGGAGTAGGGGCAGAATAGTGCAAGTGCGAGTGCAAGTGAGCGAAAGAAGGGAGTTGGCAAGTGACGGTTCCCTTCTTTTTCCGGTCAGAACATATCTTTTCCGGCCCATCACTCCCCATCTTTCTTTTA
>QMQE01000092.1 GCA_003650445.1 Acidobacteriota bacterium
CTTTGTGTCCTTTGTGCCCTTGTGCCTTTGTGTTGAATCCCCCTCTCCTCCTCCCTGCGGTCGAGTGCAAGTGAAAGTGCGAGTGCGCGAAAGAAGAGGATTGGCCATTCCCCGTTTCTGAACCTTAGTTCTATCTTTTCTGAACGTTGTGCCCTTGTGTTAAATTCTTCTCCCTCTCCCCCTCCGCTCCTCCCCCTCAGCGCCCTCTGCGGCCTCTGCGGTGAGTCCCGTTCTGGTTCCCCCGCGCACTCGCACTGGCTGCGCCGCCTACGGCGCATCTCAGTCAAACACGCCGGGGATAAGCTGTCCGCACTTTGCACAACGGTTCTTCTTCATCCCCACGATTTCAGCGGCGAAGCCCGCTCTCTCAATGAGCAATGAACCGCAGTGGGGGCAGTAGGTGTTGGCAGCTTCCGTGAGGATGTTACCGATGTACACGAAATTAAGTCCGTTATTCAGGGCAATTTTTCGGCAGCGGTACAGAGTTTCGGGAGGTGTCGGCGGAATATTCTGGAGCATGAAGGTGGGATAATACCTGGAAAAATGCAGAGGTACATCCGGCCCCAGTTCCCGGTAAATCCACTTTGTCATCTGATCAATTTCCCTTGGGCTGTCGTTCAGGGTGGGAATAATCAGAACTACCAGCTCCAGCCAGATTCCCTCTTCTTTCACAACACGGATGGTGTCCAGCACCGGTTTCAATTTCCCGCCGCATATTTTCTGATAAAAATCATCGGTAAACGCTTTCAGGTCGATTTTTACCGCCCCTAAGTGGCGACACAGCTCCCGCATGGGTTTCTCCTGGATAAATCCATTTGAAACCATCACGTTGGGGATTCCGGCTTCTTTTCCAATCATCGCGCAATCCCGCATGAATTCAAAGAAAATAACCGGCTCGGTGTAGGTGTGGGCTACGATGGGACAATGACGATTGCGGGCATTAAAAATCACATTTTTAGCTGAGAATTCAACGGTTTTCACCTGCTCCGGGCGCTTCTGGGAAATCTCCCAGTTCTGGCAGAATTTGCAGATGAAGTTGCAGCCCGGCGTGGCAATGGAAAAGGCCTTTTTCGTGGGGTGATAATGAAAAAGGGGTTTCTTTTCGATGGGATCAATGTTGGCCGCCGCCACCTGCCCGTACACAAGGGTATAGTACTTCCCATCCCGATTCTCCCGGGTACCGCAAGTGCCCCGTTCCCGGTTGGTTACTTCGCATTCCTGGGGGCAGATGTGGCATTTAATCTTACCGTCTTTGAGCTTTTCGTAGTACTCGGCTTCATGGCCCTTTGTCTCCCCCGCAAAGCCGGGGATGGCAAAAGCCGCGCATCCAAGCCCCGTGGCTCCGAGTTTCAGGAATTCCCGCCGGTTGAGCCTGTCAAAGGATGATTCTGTCAATGTACGCCCCCTGCATGTGGCCCAGCCCCCGTTTCTCCGCCGTGGCAATGTATCCGGGCAGGCGGTTCACTTGTTTCAATGTCTTTAACCCCTTTTTCACCCGTTCCCTGTCCACAATGTGCCAGCCCACAGTATCCACCGCCACAGGGTCAGTTCCAAGCACCAGGCCGCCGTATTCCATTGCGTAACGGTGAAAGAAGGCGGGGCCGTTCTGGAGTTGCAGCCGACTGGCATCCAGTACCACCAGCCTCAATTTATCCCGAATCAGGGGATGGGTACAGAGGTCCGCCACGAAGGGATTGCAGCCGTTTCCGTGGTATTTGTTGGGATTAAAAATAGCACCGTAAAAATTTTTCATCCCCGCCGAAATCCCGGCAATGTCATGGTCTTTCAACACCGGCACTGAGATAACCGCATCAACCTTTTCCATCAGTACGCTGAAACAGGTTCCGACACTCCCGGCAAAGGTAATCCGGTTGTCGTAACCCCCATTCGGGTATTCGTCCGTGCCTGCAACCCGGACGCCCCGGCGGGAAAGGGAAAACCCCGCTTCCTTCAGTTCCCGGGCTGTGCGCTCCCACACAATGATATTCTTTGCCGGAATCCCGGCCAGCCCCAACCCTTCCACAATGGCATGAACCAGCCCGACACTGGACGAGAGTTTTCGCCCCGGCAGGCAGGACACCTTGATTCCCACCCGTTCCCGGGGATTGAACAGAGATTTCCAGGCGGAAAGGTCGGAATTGGCCTGCATCAACTTCTGAAGGGCACGATTCAGCATCCGTCCTGCGGCCTCCGGGTTCACGTCGTCCCCTACCCGCTTTAATTTGTCGTCCCGGACCTCCACCACCCGGCTTGCAGCTTTAATCGGCCTGGCAAACACCCGAGGAAAAGCGGAGCTCACCGTAAAATAAGCCATGGAATTCACGCATCTTTGCAGGAATTCCCGGCGACTGAAGTTCATTTCAATTCGCTCCCGTCACTGAACACCTCCGCCTGAAACACGGAAAACTTCATCCCCGGGTGTTTGTATGCGTCTGCAGGCAACCCTGCCTTCATGGAAAGATGGGACAGGAACTCATCCAGATTCCAACCGGTTTCCGTCGCCACCTGGGGGAGAAAAACCGCCCGGTAAAACCCCTTTTGAATAATCACCCCGTCAATTCCGAGACGAATTCGGTGGTAATCGGGGATTTCGCAGGAAGGAGTCATCACGGAAATCTCAATATCAATATCCTTGACCTCTTCCTCCTGAACCGGCCGGAAGCGGGGGTCACTGGCCGCCGCGTTGATGGTGTAGTCCCGGACACTGATTGGCAAAGGATCTCCCTCTCCAAGATTGCCGATGCAGCCCCGGAGATTCCCATTTTTATTCAAGGTCACAAACACACTGCGCCGAACCTGCAATTCTTTCGGGTAATCGTCCAGCTTTACATCCAAGCGCTTTCCGGAACGGGTATAGGCCACCAAGGTTTCTCTTGCCAGTTTCAGTAATAAAACCCGATTCTCATGACTGATCTGTTTCGGTACTGCCGCCTGTTCATCCATCTTTTTATCCTCCCCCTTAGCTTTTTTATCCTGAAAGAGCACCGCGCCGTAACTGACCGACAGGCTATAGTCGCCGGATTCGTCAGCAGAACGGTAGTAATCAAGCAACGTCGCGGTAACAGATTTCTTCTCCAACATCTCCATCATCACAGAAACCGGAATAAAGCCGCAGGCATCAATCTTTGTTTTCACCTTGTAGCGCATCAGGCTGTCCACATCTAAGTTCATCACCCGGCTCAGAAAACCCATGTCCAGTTTCTTCAGGCGACTTGGTATCTGTGACGTAAATGGAACATAGCCATACTGCTTCCCGTAGTGCGTCAGATCTGAACTGGCCACAATCAGCGTTGTTTCTGTGACATAACGTTTCAGATTCTTTGCGAAATCCTTCAGTTGAGTCCGGCTTACCGACCCGAAAAGTACCGGAACAATTCTGAATTGCTGCCCTTTCAATACATACTGCAAAAAAGGCAGTTCATTTTCAATAGAGTGTTCATACACCATCGTTCTATCATTCACCTGAAACCCGGGGAGTTTCCCAAGTTCGGCGGTAATTTGCGTATCCACCGGGATATCCCCCAACGGCGTCCGGTCTGCCGAAAAATCCGACACACAGGCGCCGGAAAGTGCGGCCCGATGAGCCACCCCGAGGATAATCACCCGGTCAATTCTCCAGCCTTTCAATCCCGAAAAAGCCTTTGCCGCGCACTTCCCTGAGTAGCGAAGCCCGGCATGGGGCACGAGCAAGGCCCGAGGGCGATGTTTTGTACCGGATTTCGCCGCCCCGGCAAACAATTCGTTCATCAGCTCCGACAATGCTGATCGGTTGCCGGGATACCAGTTACCGGTTTGCAGGAATGGCCGAACCTCCCCCTCCGCCAACACTGACGCCGAAACCAGCCACACCGCCATACAAAAAAACAAAGTTCTTTTCATATTGCCCTCCCATTCCTGTGAGGCAAGGTTAAGGTTGAGGCCGGACAAGGTTGAACAAAGACAGGGATTGGCCAACCCTCCGCCCTGCCAACGGAATGTTGAAGTTCGAGTGAAAGACAGAAGGCCAATTCCCTGATGTTAATACTAACAATCGGCACTCCTACTCCTAAAATGTAGTCGTCTCTCCCGTTCCCGTCAACTGGAGAAAAGACAAGGTTGAGGTTGAGCGAAAGGCAAGGTTGAGCCGGAAGGAGATTAAGAAAAAGAACGGACACGGGCTACTCCCTGATTGTTCTCTTTCTTTTCCCCACTCAACCTCTTCCCTTCGGGGGAGTAGGAGTAGGAGTAGGAAAAACCAAAGAGATGGCCATTCCCTGTTTTTTGTCACCCATCACCCATCACTCTTTCAGAGTGGGCGTTATGCGTGGGCGTGGGCGGCAGAGCAAGAAAACTCAGGGAGTTGGCCATTCTCTGCCTTTTGATTTTCCTTGTCTTCTCCCCCTCCGGACTCAACCTTGCCTTCTACTCAACCTCAGCCTTAACCTCAATCTTGCCTTTTACTTAAACTTGCCCAGGCCGCAATACCCAGAACAGCCAGCAGAAACAGCAGCGTTATCGGAACACCGAGAATCAGGACCAGAAAGCCCCCGGTCAGAAACGCACCCACGGCACCACCACCGTGATCTACCGCGTCCACCCACCCGGCAACGGAAACAAGTGTACGGCCTTCCATCGTCATTGCGGCTACGGCAGCAGGGAAAACTATCCCGGTCAGAAACCCGGTTCCCGCCATAATCAAGTAAAACCCGGCGGCGGGTATTGCTATGCCGGCCCACTCCACCAGAAGAAAAACAGACACAACGGCCATCATCAGAAGCAGGCCTGCTTTCACCAGGAACAAAGGAGAGTCAGGAAAGCGGTTTTTCCCAATGAATCGGCCAGACCAGAACGCCCCGAGGGGAAGGCCCGTCATGAATAAGCCGATGAGTAACCCCACTTTTCCGTAAACCATCCCCACTGTGGATTGGAAGGTGTACATGACCACCAGTTCCATTGCCATAGCGGCAAATCCCACAGCCCCGGCCACAAGGAGAACCCTCCCACGACGGCCCTTTGCCAGCGGCAGGGAAATTGCCCGGAATGCAAGGAGAAACAGGAAAAAGAGCCATGGAGCATGCTGAAGCCATGCCATTACCCGGGCCATCCGGCTGCCACTATACCACCCGGTCAGGCGGGCCACCTCGGCACTGAGCACGGGAATCAAGTCGGAATTCAGAATAATATTTCCCGGTTTTGTTGCCAGTGCGTGGCGTAGTTTCCGGGTACGTTCCACCGGATACATGGAACGGAAAATCAATGAAGGTATCGCCGGTTTCAGCTTGAATCTCCGATACCGTTTCCCCAGAACAATGGGGTCAGCAGAGATACTGTTTCTTGAGGAAGAAGCAAACAGGACATGGGGGGACTCCGGAGAAATGACAATCTGCGGAAATACCGCGTGAACGGTCCCCACCAGCGTTTTTGCAGCTGCTCCCAGTTCCCCCGATGTATAGTTCACCGTGGATGCCATTTTCAACGACACCACACCTCCTGGAGAAAGAATTCCGGCTACGTTTCGGAAAAACTCCACAGTGTAAAAACGGTTCAGCAACGTAGATACCGGTGCCGGCTGATTCAGGTAAACTACATCATATTTCTCCTTGCCCTCACTGGCAAGGTTTCGGACAAACCGCCTGGCGTCACCGATAATTTCATGAAACCGAACATCCTTTTCGAGCAGTTCAGCATCTTTTCGGTTCAGTCGGTGAAGCAGGGCCACCACTTTCGGGTCCAGTACAACCGAATCCAGCCGTGAAACCGGATATCGCAACAGTTCAGTTCCCAGGCCGTCCAGCACGGTCCCCAGCACCAGGACGCGTTTCGGGACAGGGTGCTGTGCCATCAGGTTTGCCGCCAGTACCTTTTGGCTGGAATCGCCAGGAAATATCAAAGACAGACGGCCTCCTTCAAACAGTTGATACTGGCCTCCCTGTTTCCCAACCGCAATATTCTGGAACCTTGAATCGGTAGAAAAAACCAACCTGGTAGAAGAAATCCCTTTCCAGCGCTGCCGGATTGCCCAGTCTGAAAAGGCCCTGCCCGGTGGGAGCACCAGAAAAAGGTTTGCAACCAGCATCAGCAGGGCAATCCCACGCATCAAATGGGTAGAACCGGCGCGTAGCAGTAAGGATAAAAAGAGTACCAGGCCGCCCCATCCGAGAATTGCCAGTTCGCCAGCCTTTCCTGCCAGTAGAAAAGTAAAAATCAATGCGCCCACAAATGCCCCGGCCCCCTCCACAATGTAAACAAAACTGGCGGAATCAACTACGTTTTCCCCATTCAGGCCGCCGGATAGCTGCACACGGACCGCGACGGGGAAAGAAAAGCCAACTGTAAACCCGGTTGCAATGAAGGGAAGCGCAGCGAGGAGAAAAACCGGGCCATAGGCCATGGCGGCACCCGGCATCACACCGGAAATCAGCGGCATCTCCCGAATCCATATCACTCCTGCCACGCTGAAGCCATTCACAAGAAGCAGCATCAGAATCAGGAGATGAACGGGCCGGAAGACCTTCTCGGAAAATCTGGCTCCTGTCAATGCCCCGGAAAACACGCCGAGAAGCCAATGTCCAAGGCCAATCCCGAACACCAGCTCATTTCCCCATGCCACCACCATCAGTTCCCGAAGGAGTACGGTCTGTGAAAAGAGCGCAAAAAGGCCCAGTGAAAAAAATACAGGTAGAATTCCGCTTCTTAAACTGTGATTCAATGAGGCAGAGTTCATCGCCGCCTCCAGTGGCCCTTTCGGGCCTTATTTTTTAGTGCACGGCTGCGGCCCAGGCCGGAATACTGCTCACGTTGATCCCCCAGAAGTGGGGCATCACGTAGAGTACAACCAGAATCGTCAGAACAATTCCAATAACATCCACCCAGATTCCGGCTCTTATCATCTGGGGAATGGTAATTTCCCCGCTGCCGAAAGCCACCGCATTGGGCGGCGTCGCCACCGGCAGCATGAATGCCAGGGATGAAGAGATGGCCACCGCGAGAATCAGAACATAGGGATGGTACCCCAGAGCAACCGCCACGCTGCCGACAATGGGAATCATCAGTGTGGCAGTGGCAGTGTTGGATGTCATCTCCGTTAACGTAATTGTAACCAGAACTACCATAATCACCACAATCCCGAGGCTAATCCCGTCCAAGCGGTTAAACTGCAGGGCAATGTATTTGGAAAGACCGGAAACAATGAACCCGTTTGCGAGGGAAAGGCCGCCGCCAAACAGGATGATGACTCCCCAGGGCAGCTTCAGCGCGGTTTTCCAGTCCAGCAGAAAAATTCCTTTCTTGAAATCCGACGGGATCACAAAGAGAAGCATCGCTGCTGTCATGGCTATGGTGGCATCATCCAGAAATTTCAGGGCGCTTACATGGATGAAGCCGTGGAAAACCCACGCAAAAACGGCACACAGGCCCACTGCGAAGATGATCTTCTCCTCTTTTTTCATTTTGCCCAGTTCAGCCAGTTCATTCGTAATAATCTCACGGCCGCCGGGGACGATCTCCCCTTCCATTTTGAATACAAAACGGGTCAAGATAATCCAGCAGGCCGCCATCATCAGAATCGCCACCGGAACCCCCACCGCCATCCACTGAGCAAAGGTAATGGTCTGGCCGTAGATCTTGTCCACCATTGCCACCATCACCGTGTTGGGCGGAGTTCCGATAATGGTCGCCATACCTCCGATTGTGGCGGCAAACGCAATGGCCAGCATCAGCGCTGTCCCGAACGAACCCGAATCGCCTTCCGAACGGGCTTTCTGCACCACTGCCATACCGATGGGCACCATCATCACCGTGGTCGCGGTATTGCTCACCCACATGGAGAGAAAACCCGCAGCAATCATAAAACCCAGAATAATGCGTCCCGGACTGACCCCGACCAGACGAATTGTCTGAAGCGCCACCCGGCGGTGCAATTCCCAGCGTTCCATGGTAACCGCAATCAGAAAGCCGCCGAGAAAGAGAAAAATCAGGTGATTGGCATAGGGTGCCGCTGCTACTTTGGAGCTGGACACGTGGAGCAGGGGAAACAACACCAGCGGCAGCAGCGAAGTGGCAGGGATGGGAATTGCCTCTGTAATCCACCATATTGCCATTAGAACCGCAATCGCCGCCACCTTATGGGCCTCCGGGGGAAAATCCGATGGCCCCGGCAGCAGCAGAATCAACAAAAACAACACCGGTCCCAGAAACAACCCGATACGTTTGCCTGAATTCATCCTGCCTCCCTATCTTTCTTAATCAGTAAGCCAACTGTTTTCAATTCAATGAACTGACATTATTGTAGCAGAAAATAGTAACGCCGGGAAAAGGGTTTTGCGGTATAATTCGATGGAATTCGAAACATACACGGAGGTGTAGATATGAAGAAAAAACTCCTGATTATCACACTTATCATCCTTCTGGCACTGATTATTGTCCCCACCATCGCCTACTTCTCATTGAAAAACAAGAACCTGCAAAAGTGGGCATCGGATAGAATTGAATCTTCAACCGGCATTGCGATCGTGGTGGACAACTACGACCTGTCCTTCCCGGCACGGGTCCAAGTCCACAACCTGTCGCTTAAAACGCCGGAAGGCGTCCAGGTGCAGGCGAAATCTGTGAACATTCACCTGTCTATGCTGAAACTCATTACCGGCTCCGTTTTCCTGAAATCTGTCATTATTGATGGAGCAGACATCACTGTACCGCTGGATACCATAAATAAACAGCCCAAAACAGAACAGGGCAGGAAACACGCCGCCGGGGCTGCTGAAACCAAGCCGGAGCCCCTGCCCCTCGGCCGACTGGAGATTACAAATGCCACCTTCCACATTATCCGAAAAGGAGAAGAGACAAAAATTTCCGGGATTAACATCTCCCTTGACCCGGGAAACGGGTTCCGCCTGTCCATGAGCCCCGGTGATCCCGGCAATTCATTGAAAGTGACCGGAACCTTTTCAAATGGAAAAGAACTGGAACAGCTCACCGGGAGCCTTTCTATTTCACAAATTCGACCTCTCCTCAAATTGTTGCCAAAGGGCAGTGTCCCCCTTGAAAAATTAACCGGACAGTCAAAATTTACGTTGAAAAAGAAGGGAGATGGATTCGATTTTCATGGGAACTTTGACTTCCCCGCCGTCACCGTCAAAATGGATGGCAAACCGCTCTCCTATCCAATGAAAGGAGAAATCAACGGGCAGGCCACCATGGACGGCAGCGAACTCACCCTCACCAACTCCAGTCTGACGGTTCGATCCTCTACTTTCAAGTTTCAGGGGATCGTTGAACCGGAACCGTCCATTCATTTCACCGGAGATCAATTGAACCTTCAGGCCCTGACGGAACTGATTCCCCCTTCTCAATCCCCCTTCCCGGAGGGCACCCGTTTTGAAGGTACCGCAAACCTGTCCGGCACCGGTGGCGCAGATGGAGTATCTGCGGACCTGTTACTCTCCAAAGACCGGGTCACGGTGAGCGGAATGCCGCCGCTGGAACTGGCAGGAAAACTGCGTGTCACGGAGAAACAGATCCGGATTATCAGTTTGCTCCTGAACAATCCCCGGACCGATGTAACCATCAGCGGCACCATTGACCAGTA